>OZ243037.1:1058532-1411376 GCA_965212015.1 Cenarchaeum sp. | reverse complement strand
AGGATCTGCTCAGCAAGGGATACAAAGTCGAGGTCATTACCGTCACCGGCGTCTCAGGCAAGGGCGTCCAGGCCGACGAAAAGATTGCATCCGAGATAAGATCCGTCCTGCAAAAGTACGCCGCAAACGGGGCAGTCATAGTTTCTGACGGCGAGGACGACGAGAGCGTCATACCGATAATACAGAACGTGCTTCCCGTGATATCCGTCCAGAGGGTGGTCATGAGGGTCAGCAGGAGCGTAGAGTATTCCTATGCGGTGTTTGGAAAATACCTAAAGATGATGGCGTACGATTCAAAGTATTCAAAGTTCTTTCTGGGCGTTCCGGGAATCCTGCTGCTGATTGGCGGGATTGCCACGGTGTTCGGGTATACTGCGGAAATCTTTGCAGTGTCGATAAGCATCCTGGGCGCGGCGTTTTTGATCAGGGCCTTTGATGTAGACCGGGCGTGGTCCAACTGGACAAAGCCCACGCCGTCGGGATTCGTAAGGCTGTTCACCATTGTCGCGGGAATAATCCTGATCATGTCGTCGGTACCTGCCGGAATTTCAATCGTCGATGCCGGCCTGATCGAGGAGGGCGCGGAGCTGATTTCAATCGTGTCAAACAGCGCCATCATTGGACAGTTCGTTTCCGGAATGCTGCCCATACTGTGGGTCGGAGTCGGCGCGATATTTGCGGGAATCCTGCTGAGCAACTGGTTTGCCGGAATAAGGCACCAGATAAGCGACACGCTGAGGCTCATAGTGCTAGTGGCGCTGTATCCCACCGTATCACAGTTTACAAACATTCTGATTCACGACGAGAGCTCATTCACCCTGATTCCCCCGCTGCTGGCCGGGCTTGCCGCGACGCTCATCAGCGCCATGCTGCTCTTCAAAAAGTTCAGGGGGCAAAAAGATGAAGAACAAAACCCCACAGAATAAGCCGGCATGTTAAAAACACTGATATCGAATCGGGGGGGCACAAAGCACTGATGACTCTTAGGGAGGCTGCGTTTTACCTGACCGGGCTATACCGGATATACTCAAAAAGGCTGGAAGGCGACATACGGAGGGGCGATATCCCCAACCACGTGGCCCTGATTCTAGACGGGAACCGCCGCTGGGCGAAAAGAAACCTGAGCTTGGCCAGTGCCGGCCACCAGAGGGGTGCGGACGCAGTCGAAAACCTGCTTGACTGGTGCGAGGAGTTTGGCATAAAGATAATCACCCTTTACGTGCTGTCCTCTGAGAACATGGGGCGAAAGGACGGCGAGCTGGACTATCTGTACGAGCTGATCGGCGCAAGGCTCAACAAGCTGTACAGTGATCCGAGGATTTACAGGTCAAAGATGAGGGTAAAGGCGATAGGAAAGGTGGACATGCTGCCCGAGTCAATCAGGGAAATACTAGAAAAGCTCGACGAGGCGACTGTCTCACACAGTGATCACTTTTTGAACATAGCCATCGCATACGGGGGGCACGACGAGCTGATCGACGCGGTGCAAAAGATAGGCCAAAAGATCAAGGACGGCAAGCTGGACATAGGCGGGATTGACAAAAAGGAGATCGAGTCGAATCTGTACACGTCCTACCTGCCGCAGTCCTCGCCGGACATGATCCTAAGGACGTCCGGCGAAATGAGGCTCAGCGGGTTTCTGCTCTGGCAGAGCGCGTACAGCGAGCTGGTATTCATGGACGTCTTTTGGCCGGAGTTCCGAAAGATTGATCTAATGAGGGCCATCAGGATGTACCAGAAAAGAAAGAGGCGCATGGGGAAATGACATGAAAGAGACGTCCGCAGGCGCGGTGATATTCCGGAATACAAAAAAGGGCAGGCTGTATCTAGTACTGCACTATCCGTCCGGACACTGGGATCTGGTCAAGGGAAAGATGGAGGGCGGCGAGTCGCCCAGGCAGACTGCGGTGCGGGAGGCAAGAGAGGAGACCGGAATAAAGGATCTTGAGTTCATACGGGACTTTAGGGAGACCATAGGCTATACCTTTCAGTTCGAGGGCCGGCGGATAAACAAAAAGGTGATATTCTATCTGGCAAAGACAGAGACCGAATCAGTCACCATCTCCCACGAGCACCAGGACTTTTTATGGCTGAGCTTTGGGGATGCAAAGCTAAAGACTACGTATGACAATGCAAGACGGACCATATCCAAGGCAGAAAAGCTACTCGGCGGCCTGTGAGTGCAGCGCCCTTGCGGCACCGACGGGATTCTTTGAGCGCAGTATCGTGCGTCCCACGATCAGATAGTCGCTTCCCGTAAGGAGCGCCTCACCTGCGCTGCCCCCCTGCGTGCCCACCCCCGGCGAATAAATGTCCAGCTTGCCGCCTGCCCTAGTCTTGCAGTAGCGTATTATTTCGGGATAGGTGGCGCCGGCAATTATCCCGTCTGCCCTACAGGATACGGCCCAGTCCAGGAACAACCGGTACAGCTCTGAGCGCTTTTTTTCGTGCGTTACGCCAAGCTCGTAGGACATACGGGCCTCTGGCGCACTCATGTGGCACAGCGCAATTACGCCCTTTTCCCGCTTGTGCGCGCATGAGACGAGCCGCGCCAGGCTTTTTCTGCCCATTATCGGGTTGGCAATTACCGCATCAAAGCCGGATCTCCACAGGTTTTCTGCTGCGACCTGGTTTGTATCGCCAATGTCGTTTAGCTTAATGTCGGCAATGCTCAACAGTCCGTACCGGTGCGCCGTCTTGTTAATGTCCGATATCTCTTTGCGCCCCAGCGGCAGCAGCAGGTGAAAGTTGAGCTTTACCGCACAAATGTACGGGTGCAGTTTTTCTATGCTTTTGATGGTCCTGGGCCCTATCGCAGAGCCGACGTGGTCGCAGGCAAGTATGATCCGGCCGCCCTTTCCGGCCGCCTGCCTGATTCTAGTTTTGAAGCTGGCCATAGTCGACCAACGGATGGGTGTCTTTTAATTTTATAATCTTAATGTACGAGTATCCGTGCTCGGACGGATTGTCTACAAACGAGGGGGTCATGCCGTTGTTTAATGAGTACTTTAGAAATGGCTTTCCTGGCTCCTCGTCGAGCACGACATAGCAAAAGTAGGACGGATTGTCCTCGTTAAAGTGCATGAATACCCCCATTAGCCATTTGCCGTCGTTTGGAAAGGTAAACAGCGGAAACGGGGCGTCCTCAAAGCCGTAGCTGAGCTTGGCCAGGCTGGCCGTGTCCTCAAGCACTATCGGATGGTACATGTCGTCCGAGCCGTTTCCCTCCCTGAGATTGTTGGGAAGCGACTTTATCCTTACGATCGGCGAGTAAATCTTGCTGTTATCGGTCATCGAGTCCACAATCATGGACTCTTCCCTTCCGCCCTTGAACCCGTAGCAGAGATAGTGCCCGTGATCCTCGAGATCCGTGTAATAGATGATTGGTTTTTCCTTTAGCAGATCCATCTGGACTGAGAGGATTTTTTTGCCCCCGTGATCATGAAGAAAGGATACCCGCGGCGTGCGCTCAAGGGCGCATATCAGCCGTGAAAATTCCAGCGGCGATTTTACCTGTATGTATTTGGGCAGCTTGTCTGTTTGCTCCATGCGGGACTTGAAATACCAACTAAATTAAACCTAACCCACCGCGCGCGCGTGTCGCAGCGCAGTCTCGAATTTTCCCGCACGTCTCGTACAGGCGTGACCAAAAGTGTTAGGCGCGACTCGTTGCGTGCAGGCGTGATGACGCGCCTTGCAGGTTCAAGGGACAGGCGTGCCTCTTAGTTTGGAGACTGGCAGGCCAGTCACACTTGCAAAAGCTTGAAACTCTGATTGCAATGCAGGCTGTATTTCACGCCTGCCGCACAGTCATCGCCGGTCAATCACGTCGTTTACCGCAGGACCGGTGCCCAAAAGCGTGACTGGAACCCCGAGGCGCTCCTCTATGTTTTTTATAAAAGATTTGGCCTCTGCTGACAGCTCTTCATAGCTGGTCTTGCCGTTGCACTCTGGAAAGCGCACGTCAAGCTTTGTTATGGCTATCTGCGAGGCGCCGTTTAGCATGACTGCCCTCTTTGCAAGGCCAAAGTCAAAGTCTGCTGCACGCCTGGGGCGGCCCGTGACCGTTCCAACCTCGGCCCAGCCGCGCTTTTGCGTCTCGGCATCGTCAAGCTCGCCATCAAGCGGTCCTGTTCCCACCCTGGTCACATACGACTTGAAGACGACTATCACCTCGTCTATTCTAGTGGGGCCCACCCCAATGTCGGCGCATATGCCGGAGGCCGTCACGTCCTTTGAGGTTACAAACGGATAGGTGCCGTGCCACAGCGAAAGAAACGTTCCCTGCGTGCCTTCTATGAGTACGCCGCCGCCGGAATCCAGCTCAGAGTTGACTGCCTGCGGGACGTCCCGGACGTACTCTGAGAGCGAATCCACGTCCCTTGCGAGCCGCAGTGTCCGCATCGCCCTTGAGGCGTTTGCAGGACCCGTGCCCGATCCCGTGCTGCCTATCTTTTCCTTCAGCGGGCCGCCAGAATCCAGCTCTATGTGCTCGGGATCGATTATTCCGCAGTTGCCGTCCACAAAGGATCTTTTTTCAGTGCCGAAATCCCGCATTTCCTTTAGCAGTATGTCGGGGTTTACAACCACGCCCGGCCCGATCATCACGGCAGAGCCTGCGTTCAAAAAACCGCTCGGCAGCATCCTGACCTTGTACACCCTGCCGCCCTCCTTGATTGTGTGGCCCGCGTTGGGGCCGGCACCCCCGCGGACGACTATGGCGGGGTTGTCTTTTTTTGCCAAATACGATATGATCTTTCCCTTTCCTTCGTCGCCGAAAAATCCGCCAACTATGATTGTCGAGGGCATGTGTGAGGTGAATCATTACGGTTTATTTTAAGCTAGAGTGTAATACAGTTAATAATCAAATTACCCGGCGTACGGTATTGTCTGAGCCCAACTATGCCGGAAACATCATTGTAAACCTCTCCAGCCTGCCGGATTTTCTGCGAAAACCCATCCTGAAAAAGCGGATGCTGGAATTCTTTTCGATGGATCAGGCAGAAAAGGACGCCGTAATCGGCAGCGCGCTAGATGCCGGGCCGACGATTCCCTTTGCCAGCTTTTCCAGGCTGTTCAAGACGTGGCTGGAGGTCCTGGCCACCTTTTCAGAGGAGCAGCGAAGCTCGCTTTTTGCGGGCTATGTGGGACAGATCAGCGGCAATCCCAGAAAGCTTGTCGACTTTAACCTGGACGGCATACTCGAGGCATACCTCTCGCTGGGGCAGCGTGAAAAAGAGGTGCTGTCAGGCACCATAAGCGGGGTTCTTGCCGGCCTCGATGCAGAGTCAAAGAGAAGGATCCTGCTGATAATACCGGACAGCGCTAGGGCGATGTTTGGCCTGTAGGCTCTTCGGGATTCCGGTTCTCCTCGTTGCTATAGTCAATGACGTCGCCCTCCGGGGACAGCACGCCTGCGAATATCTTTTCGTGCTTTTTGAGGACCTTGCGGTGGTCTGACATGGACATGTCAAGCCTCATCTCGTTCATTACCATAACCCGGTACTCCTTCCATTCCGCCCAGCATTTCGGGCAGCACGGATACTTTTCGGCCTGCGCCTCGAGCTCTGTGCCGTCTGGAATTTCAGACTTGCATTTCGTGCATGTTTTTGCCATGCAGGCATGCGGCCGGCAACTCCTAATATTTTTAACCCCAACTCATAATAGCCAAGAAACGCCATCAGAATCGATGAAGATCAAGTGCCCAAAATGCAAGAAAAACGCGGATCTTAGCATGGATTTTTCGCTGGTCAGGTGCGAAAACTGCGGCATGGACATGACCTACGGGGAGTATGTCAGGTATGTGGCGCACGCAGATGCCACCTATTCGGACATTCTCGGCGACTATACGGGCAGCACCGAGGGGCAGACTGCAGGCACGCTGGATGACTGGGATTCACAGTCCGGTTAAAACAACCATTATGTTAAAATAATTAATTTCAAAACATGTCGGTATAGTTGGAATTCCTCTTTGAGAATATACTGAACCTGATCGGGTTTCTAGTGGGCCTGATAATCGGGGTAATGTCGTATGTGGGGTTTAAAAATACCGGCAGTCCCACGCTGTTCCGGCTGGCCATAGCGTTTTTTGCCATCAGCGGCGGGTTTCTGGTCATCTGGACGGGCTATATGGCAGAAGACTTGGTGCTAAAAAACGGCCACATCATAAGATGGGTGCAGACCCTGGGAATAAGCATCCAGACGGTGGGGTATTTTTTCATCGCATTCTCGCACGGCATCAAGTCGTTTTTTCCAAAGAACAAGTACCTGAGATCAGTCGGGGTCTTTCCGCTGTTCATAATATCGGCCATCCACATAGAGCACATATTCAGGGCGACCTCGTTTATTTTGCTGGTGTACGGCGCAATAGAGACCATGCTGTCCTTTTTGGAGAACAGGAAAAAGGGGACGGTGTTCGTCTCAGTGGGGCTGAGCCTGCTTGCACTGGGCGAGTTTCTGGGATGGTACTCGTTTGTCTTTCCGGAATCCGTCCTGTACTATGTCTCGATATCCATAAAGATAGCGGGCCTGGTCTCGCTGTTCATTCCGCTCAGCAAGGCCTCGATGATCAGGATAAAGTTCGACGAGGGGCCGGACTCTGGCAGGTGACTGGCCGGGGCGGCACATGCCCAAAAACCGCGCAAAACCGGCCTCAAATATATTTGTCAAATTCTTTTATCCCTTTAGTCCACGAGAGGGCATCTAACAACTATCATATTAAAAATCACGATCTTATGGTGGAATGGCCGAGTACAGGACTCACATGAAGATCATAGGCGACATACTAGTTACCACCAGGGACGAGCTGCAAGACGACAGCGGTGCTAGCGTCACGTACCTGATACGAAAGGCCAACATATCGCACGGGCGGATTTCGCGGATTCTGGGCACCTTGGTGTCCCAGGGCCTGCTAGAACAGGTCGATTCGCGCGGCGCGTGCAGGTACAAGATTAGCTCCTCCGGAAGGGAGTTTTTGCAGGAATACCAGACGTTTAGCAAGTTTGCAGACAATTTCGGCCTGTCCATCTAGTTTTAGAACGGATTCATTACAAGGTGAGAGAGGGAGTCGAACCCCCGTATATGGGCTTTGCAGGCCCACGCATGACCGTTCTGCCACCTCACCGGGGTGGGTTGTACCGCTAAACAATTAAACTCTTTAGATGGAAACTGCCAAGTCGGAACCTGCTCGCCCGCATGCAAGGCGTGCCGTTGCCGGCTGCGAATCAGAATTTTGTAAACGATTTTGAGGCGAGCTTTACGTCTTCTGCCCGCACCGTCTTTCTGCCAGCATGGACGGACATGGCGACTGCGTTTTTTGCTATTCCGAGTGCAATCTCTTCTACGACGCGCCGCAGTTCGTCGGCAGACGCCTCACTGACCCTTTGCGCGCCTGATTTTTTCAGGATTCGATACATGGTGGATAGTCCCAGCTCAGATGACTTCATCGCCGGTGTTTTGCCAATACGGATAAAAGATTCTAAGTGAAAAAATATCACCAAGGGATTGATTTATGCAGACTATTTTAAGGAGGCACGCAACCAAGCGGCATGTACTGGCTATACGACACCCACGTGCACCTGACTGACCCGCAGTATCTGCCCGATTTGGAGATGATCCTTCAAAACATGAAGCGCATGAACGCGCGGGCGTGCTGCGTCTCGATGGATGCAAAAGACTCAGAGCGGACGCTGCGGCTTGCCGGGACAAGCGACCTGGTCCTGCCGTTTGTCGGGGTTCATCCGGAAAAGGCGTCAGAAGGTCTTGACGCAGTTGCCGGCATTATCGGGCAAAACGCCGCATCGATTGCCGGAATCGGCGAAATAGGGCTGGATCCCACGTACTGCAAAACCGATGCGGACTCGCAGGAGCAGAGGCGCGTCTTTGAGGGACTGTTGTCCCTGGCAGAAAAGCACGGCAAGCCGGTATCAATCCATTCCAGAAAAAGCCTGGACGAGGTGCTTGCAGTACTGTCGTCGTTTTCCCTGGACGGCGCGTGCCTGCACTGGTTTGACGGCAACAAAAAACAGCTAAAAAGGGCAATGGAGATGGGCCTGTTTGTCTCGTACGGCCCCGTCACGGTGTATGCCAATGACAAGCAGAGCCTTCTTTCGCGCACCGCCGGCGACAGGATTCTCGTCGAGACTGACGGGCCGGTAAGATTCGCCGGGTGCTTTGGCCTCAGGACGGCCCAGGTCGGTTTTATTCCAAGCGTCGTCTTTTGCGCATCCAAGGTGCTCCAAAAGTCGTATGACGAAACGTGCGCCCTCTTGGAGGAGAACTCGAGGCGCTTTCTTGGCATATAGGTATAAAAAACCCCCTCCCGTAACGACCGGAGTGGACAGAGTCAAGATACTTTCAATGGAGGTAATGAATAGCTACAAGTCGTCTTTTGGCGTGGATTTTGTGGACAACAAAAAAGCTCTGGATGATGTTTCAATCATACGCTCCAAGGAATTAAAAAATGAGATTGCGGGATTTATTACAAAGTTCATAAAGCGCGAGATACGCCAGCAAAAAGAAAAAGAAGAGCGTGAAAAAGAGTTCGACGAGCAGGTCTCAGAGAGCCAGGCAAAGGACGCAGAGACAGGCGAACCTACAACAGAGACGGCCACAGGCGAACCTATTGCAAAGACGGATACGATAGAGCCGGCAGCAGAGACTGATACAGGCGAACCTATTGCAAAGACGGTTGAACCTACAACAGAGACGGCAGAGCCGGCCACAGTCGAACTTACAACAGAGACGGTAGAGCCGGCCACAGTCGAACCTACAACAGAGACGGCAGCAGAGCCAAAGAACTGACCTGCACGGATGCGGGATTTTGAATTGATAACGGTAAAGTTTCTTGGCGGCGCCAAAAAATCGTTCCGCGCCGATTCCATGCCGGTTGAAAAGGACGAGCTCACGGTGCAGGAGCTGCTAGACTATCTGCTTGCAAAAAAACCCGATGAAACAATGGAGTTTGACGCGGCCAACACAATAGTTGCAATTAACGGCGCCGATTCTGCCATAACGGGCGGAAAGTCTGCGCCGATACGCTCCGGGGACACGGTGTCGATAATCCCCGTCATCCACGGCGGCTCGCCAAGGGTGCGGCTCAAGGCGGGCAAAAACGCCGAGATCTTTTCTGTCAGGCGCGACGGGGACTCGAACGTGCAGTTTCTGGACTGTCTCCGCAAAGAGTTTCCCCGGCTGGCCATACAGGCAATATCGGCAGACTATGTAATGGGCAGATCCCACGTGCAAAGGATACTGCTAATCTCCCTGTATGCGCAAAAACACGGCATCATGCTGTCCAAAAAGCTAGAGACGGACATGCTAATGAGGTTTGCCGGAACGAATCAGATCTCGTATGCAATCTCCAAGGTAGGCATTGCCAAAAAGGACAGGTTTTTGCTCGTGGCAGTGGGGCCGGGCGCCATGCTTGACAGGATGCACCACACGCTGCGGCCCCAGCTTGATGCCAGTCCGCCCAAAAAAAACGAGGGGTTTTTGATGAAGGAATTCGGCATAACCAAAACGCACATCCGGGCAGTCGAGTCAAGGGTGCCGCTGGAGGACATTCTAGTAGAGCGCGCCGCAGTATTATTCTGAGATTCTGCGCTTTTCCCTTTCGACGCTGAGTATGTCATCGGCACTTATCACCGACAGCCCGGTATGATCCCCGAGTATCTCGACGAGTATTATCCTGTCAGGCGCCTCCAACGAGACCTCATTTTCCATCAGGTCGGCGATTCTGGAGATTATGTCGCGCGAGGATATTTCAGAGTCCCTTTTTTCCACCGTAACCCTGTACTTTTCATCCGCCCGTATTGTCCCGGCGAGTATTTGCGACTCGGCTACAATCTGCTCCATGTCAGTTGCAATCCATTTTTGCACCGGTATCGTCCTGAGTATGTACCTGACAGACCACGGTTCGTCGTGTATGCGCTCCCGGATGTGCCGCGAGACGGCGGCAGGGCTGATTTTTGCATCAACCATCAGGATTCCAGAAAAGCGGCTCTTTTGAACGGTCAGGTCTGCGCCCATGCCGTCTAGTATGCCGGAGATCTCGTCTGCCGCATCCTCCTCAAAGTGCCTGGGGCACGTAACGATCAGATTCAAGGCGTCCCGAGCAGCTCC
Organism: Cenarchaeum sp.; assembly: GCA_965212015.1. Lineage (GTDB taxonomy): Archaea > Thermoproteota > Nitrososphaeria > Nitrososphaerales > Nitrosopumilaceae > Cenarchaeum. The sequence goes on along the minus strand of OZ243037.1, from coordinate 1,401,254 downwards.
CCGGCAATCCCGCCCTTGCGCAGAATCCTTACCCCGTCGCAGTCCAGCTCCACTATGGTGGATTCCACCCCGCCGGCTATTGCCCCCCCGTCCACAAATACCGGAACCTGCCCGAACGCTTGGAGGCACTCTTGCGGATCAACAAACGGCTTTTCCCCCGATACGTTTGCGCTGGTCCCCACCAAGAGCCGGCACTCTTTGAGTATTTCGCGCACGCATCGGCCCCGGGGCACCCTTACTGCGATTTTGTCTGCCAGCCCGAGTGACTGCCTTATCCTTTCGTCCCTTACCCCGGTGACGACGGTAAGCGGGCCCGGCCAGAATCTCGAGGTGATTTTTTCGTGCATTTCCCCCAGCTCGGCTATAACAGAAAGATCGTCTCCAGAGTATCCCAGTACCGGAAGCGGCTTGCAGGCCCGGCGCCGCTTGAGGCCGTAAACCGCCCTTACTGCGTCCGCATCAAAGGGATCGCAACCCATCCCGTAGACTGTGTCCGTCGGAAAGATGATGACCTTGCCTGCGCGGACGGCATTTACCGCCTGGCTGATCCCGTTTGAATCGCATTTTACCCTCAAGCTTTGGCTTGTGCTGTCCCCCTTTGGTAATAAACCAAGTCACGCTCCAAAAACGAGTTTCCCGGGAGAGCCATCCGTAGATGAACCCCCCGGTTTTGTTGGCGTGCAAACCAATCGCCCTTTTGCGGCAGGCCCCACAAAAAAAGCTTTTCAAACGGGCATCCGACGCGCCTGATGGGGGCCGGTTTCAATGTCTGGTGTGCCCAAAGTTTGCCAAAAAACTAACTTTTTTGACCCCAATTTTTTTATCAAATGGGCCCCGACAGGGAAAAAGAGTCAGAGACATCTCGCGGCGCTAGCCGGGCGTCCAAAAGCTCACATAAACGAGTCAACGTACAACTGCCCCCGCGGCAGAAGGGGGATTTTGTTTTTTTAGTGTCCTGGAATGACGGTTCCTATCCGGACGTGCATCCGCTAAAGCCGCAGTCTATGCATATGCTGCACCCCTCCACAAAGACCAGCTTGTTTTTGCAGTTGGGACACAGTGTTTTTTCTGTCTCCTCCTCAGAGATGTTCTGCTCCATCTGCGGCTTGTCAGACGCCTTGAAGCTCAGCGCCGCGTCAACCTGGGACTTTATGTACGTGTTGTGTATGTTCCCCTCTACGTATTGTACAAGATAGTCGCTTGGCACGACGTCAAAGGACTTTTCTGCATTCTCACTGGTCATGTGCAGCACCTGCTTGTGCCTCGAGCCGTCGCGGTATACCGTGATTCCCTTGAGGCCCATCTCGTGGGCCAGCAGGTATGCCGCCTTTACGTCGTCAGCAGAGACGTCATACGGCATGTTGATTGTCTTTGCTATAGCATTGCCGATCCATTCCTGCCATACGGCCTGCGCCATGAGGTGGTCAGACCAGTGTATGTCCATCGCCGTCACAAAGATGTTCTGCATCCATTCGGGAATCTCCTCAAGGCCCCGGAGGGATCCGTAATTGTCTGCAATCGTTTCGAGTATCTTTTTGTCGTACAGCCCGTTGTCGCGCAGTACCTGCTCTATTATCTTGTTGGTGTAAAAGAACCGCCCGACAGTTACGCGCTTTTCAAAGACCAGCGCAAACGTGGGCTCCATGCCGTTGGAACAGTCGGCAAGCATCGAGAGTGTTCCCGTGGGGGCCACCGTGGTCGTCAGGACGTTCCGGATTCCGTGTATTTTTATCTTGTCAATGAGTGCGTCCCAGTCGTACGTGTGCTCGTCCTTTGGCCTTTCATAGTATCCCGCGACGGGAATCCTGCCCTCCGGATACTCTGTCTTTGAGCACAGCGGAAACTCGCCCCGAGACTTTGCCAGGGCCACGCTCTCCTCCATGGAATAGTAGGTAAGGGCCTCGGCAAGCTTGGACTGTAGCTCATAGCCCTCCTTGGAGTTGTACGGAATTCTCAGCTTGTATAATAGATCCGCCACGCCCATGACCCCCAGTCCGATTCTCCTGGAATCCTTGGAGGCGGTGTTTATCTCTTTTACCGGATAGAGATTCACGTCAATTACGCTGTCAAGGAACCTGGTGGTCTTTCTAATCGTCTCCTCGTATCTCTGCCAGTCAAACTCGTACTCGCCGTCTGCCTTTCGCTTTACAAGGTTGGCAAGATTGATTGATCCCAGGTTGCACGACTCGTACGGGTACAGGCTCTGCTCCCCGCACGGGTTCGTCGCGCGCAGCGGCCCGCCTCTTGCCTTTGCAAAAACGTTGTACTTGTTTATCTGATCAAAGAATATGAGCCCCGGCTCTGCGCTCTTCCACGCGGACAGCGCAATGAGGTCGATTAGCTGGTGCGCATTGATTTCGCGCACGGGAGTGCGCTCGCGCGTGCTTCTGAGCATGTATTTGCCGTCTTTAGAGTTGACAAGCGAGTTCCAGAAATCCTCCCAGATTCCGACGCTGACGTTAAAGTTTTCCAGCACGCCGGATTCCGTCTTGTTTGTGATGAATTTTTCCACGTCGGGATGCCACGCCTCGATGATTCCCATGTTGGCGCCCCTCCTTTTGCCGCCCTGTTTTACGACCTCAGTCACGGTATTGATAATGTTCATAAACGAGACGGGGCCGGATGCCACGCCGGACGTGGAGGCGACAATGTCGCCCTCTTGGCGCAGGTCTGAATAGTTTATTCCCACGCCGCCGCCGGACTTGAAGATCAGCGCGGCGTCTGACGTCGACTTCATGATTGCCTCCATGTCATCTGGCATGTCAAGCACAAAGCACGCAGACAGCTGTCCCAGCCTTCCGCCTGCGTTCATCATTGTGGGCGAGTTTGGAAGAAAGTCCTGTGATGTCATTAACTCGTAATACTCCTTGATTTTATCTGCATACCTGTTGAACTGTTTTCCGGCTATCTTTGTCAGCAGGTCCTTAAAGCCGATTTTTATCTGCCCCTTGTCTGCCAGGGCGACATAATGGTTGACAAGGGATCTGAGGTGGTACTTGTTCAGGTAATAGTCGCCTATCTTGAATTTGTAGTCAAAACTGTCGAGTTTTTCAAGGTATTTTTTGGCCACTTCCTCGTCCTGCTTTGAGCGGCCGTCCCTGTCGAATATCTCGCCGTCATACAGCAGATCCCCGATGCCGATCAGGATCGCCACGCGCTCAAACATCTGGCTGGGGCTCTCTGTGATCTCGTTTTTGTTGTTCCTGAGAAGGTATCTGGATGCCAAAACGCGCAGGCAGTTGAGATCAAAGAACTTTGCGACCGGATCCAGGCTCTGGGAGTTGAGGACCCTCATCTTTTCGTCGCGGACCATGCTGCGCTCGTTTCGGTACAGAATGTACGCCTTTGCAATCTCGCCGTGGCCGTTTTCAATCAGGGTAATCTCGACCATGTCCTGAATGTTCTCCACGCTGGGCTGCCTTGAGGCCGAAAACCCCTGCTCCATGAGCTTTGTGGCCACGCCCCTTGCAAGGTTTTCTGCCAGATCGCGATCTGCCTTGGAGGTGGCAGACAGGGCCTTGAATATGGCATTTGAGATCTTGTCGATGTTAAAGCTGTCTACCTTGCCGTTTCGCTTTCTGATCTCGCCGATAGTCGATTCTATGGTGGAATTGTCCAATTATAATGTCCTCAAAATTAGTAAAATGAATATGCGTATAAATGATTCTACAAAAAATCTGTCCGTCGGGGTTCAAAAATATTGACACCGCTATTATGAACGTCATACCGGTGGATTGATCCGTCCCGGTAGATCTGAATAAAGTCACGCCGACGGTGGTGGCCGCATCGAAAACAGCTCAAAATTTTCGAATTTCAGATGATATACGGGGATTTGCACCTTGGGCACTTTTCAGAGAGCGTCTCGTCCTTAAAGCCGCATCCGCCGCAGATCGGAACCTGCTGGACCGGCCTGAAGGATCCTACGAGATCGGCGGTCTTTTCTATGGCCTTTTTGATGTCGCCTGCGCCAAGCTCCCTGCCTATCTTTAGGCTCACCAAGAGGCCCCCGTTGAGGGTCTTGGCCAGCCTGTTGCATTCTGTAATCTGATCGCTTTTTGCCGTAAGGCCGGCGACGTCTGCGGCATCTAGTGTCATCCCGTCAGAATAAGAGTCCGACTCTATTGTTTTCAGTACAGAGTTCTTGCCGTATTTTTCGCCGTCCATGGTTGCAAACCTGGTAGAGCCGTCGCTTTCGGTCATGCAGATTTTCACGTCGTCGCCGATCTCCTTGCCCTTCTTTTTTGCGACATCGATTGCAGTCTCGACTACCTTGTAGAGCACGTCGCGGCCGGCCTTGTTTTCGGTATAGCCAAGTATGTTAAAGATTGCCTCGCGCAACCCGGTGAGATTCAGAACAAGTGTGATCGAGCCGCGCTGCATGTATTGCGTGTTTTTTGCAAGGATTGGATTGAGTCCGCGCCTTGTCAAATCGGCAATCTCTTTTTTTCTCAGCCCCATCGACGATATCGCCGGCTTCATCAGCAGGGCAAGCCTTGCCCTAAAGTATGTCTCGTCCTTGTTTGACTCGAATGCAAGTCTTGGCAGGTTTATCGATATGGACTGCAGGTTTATCGACAGCGTGGAGCTCTTTGTCGTGCTGGGAATTATTGCGCGGTTGGACATTGTCTTTTTGCCGATGATTATTCTTCCGCCCAGCGCAATTATCTCGGAAAGCTCAGCAGAGACATCAGAGATTTTCGTCTTTGTGTGATCAATTACCAGGCCGATGCTGGGCAGCGGCGTTATTCTTACATAGTTCTTGTACGCCTCGATTACCGCATTGTTTGTTTTTGTATCCGTGCCCATCTGCAGCACGAATGAGATCAGCGTGGGATCCTTGTTGTACTTTGATGCAGTCGACGCAGATATGAACGCGTTGGTAACCTTTGTTACAAGCTCGGGTATGTTTTTTGAGTGCTTGGATAACAGCTGCGCAATTCCGCTGAACACTATCTCCTGTGAGGCCTCCTTTGAGATGAGCGACATTATCATCGATATGGCGACTGACAGGTCGTCAAGCGTCTTTACTGACTTTAATCTGGAAACGTCAAGGAACTTGCCGCCAAGATCAAGGCCGTCCTCGATTAGCTCCTTGATGTTGACAAACAAAATGTCCGGCAATAGCGACCAGATTCCCGGGTTCGTTATGTGCAAGTCGCCTGACAGGTGAGAGTCCGCCACGTCCTTTGGCAGCATGTTTGTGAGCAGGTTTTCTGAGAATATCGCCTGTCCGGTCCTGGATAGTATGCCCTCTGCCCCGTTGTTTACAATGTCCACGTTTGACATCATCTCCAGGACGTCGTATACTGGCAGTCCCAGCCGCACGAGCTTGTTGCGGTACTCCTCGTGGCCGTGCTCGAGCAGGACGGAATTGACCATCTCCCGTATCAGGGATCCGGTCAGGTAGGTGGTCTGGTACTTGTAGATGCGGTTTTCGACCTCCTCTGTGATCTTTTGGGCCAGCTCCAGGGGAAGGCTTCCCTCCCTTACCAGGGACTGGATTATCTTGTGCGAGTTGAACTCTTCGATTGACTCGTGCGACGTCCTCACGTACATCTTGCCGCTCTCGATTATCGACCGCTCCTCGATCTGCCGGGCGAGGCTCAGAACCAGCTTTCCAAGGTTGGTTATGGTATAGCGGCGCTCGGACTTGTTTAGCGCCACCAGGGACTGCCTTAGCAGCTTTCTCAGGTGATAGGCAAACTTGCCGCTCTCCTTTTTTGACTTGAATCCGGCCAGCGACTTTAGCTCAGAATAGGTCAGCGGGCCCTTTGAGTTGAGGATCCGGAGTATGTCAATCCTGTTGGGGCTTGCCATTACAGAAAAGATCATCCGCACGCGCTTTGACGTGGACTGCAGGATGCCGTCCCTCTTTGGCTCCTCGATGTCCTCGCTAAGCTCCATGATCCATGTGTAAAAAAAAGAGCTAAATAAGACTTGTGACTAGAACGTTTATCGCAGATTACGATCAGTTCTCGTCGACATCTAGCGAGAATTCGGATGTCGACAGCGCCTGCCCGCACGACGGACACTTTCCGTTGTATGGATTCAGCACGTCCTTGAGTGGCTTTAGCATTTTCATCGTGGTAATCTTTTCACCGCACTTACCACACGTGACATCCACGGACATACAGATGATCCACCTTTAGGATAAATAAAAACGTGCTTTGGTTTTTTTAATGATAATGATGAATTATTTTAGCGCTTTTCTAGCAGGATCCCGCGCTCGTCAAAGCCGGTTATTCTGGCAGGCGAGCCGACCAAGAGATCGTCCGGGCTTGCGATTCCGGCCATGAATCCGGACACCCGCAGCTTGGAGCCGTCCAGGTTGAGCACCACCCAGGCATATGGCGTATGCTCTTCAAACCCTGCCGGCGGAACCGTGATTATCGTGTATGTGGCCACCGTCCCGGTCCCCTTGAATACGGCATCCTCAAAGTCCCTGGCGCCGCATTTCTGGCAGAAATAGACAGTAGACAGGCAGAGGTTGCCGCACTTTGCGCACTTGTGCGCAAGGACGTTTCCCTCCTTGGCCTGTTTTACAAACTCTTGCTTGCCGGACATTTTACACTCCCTGAAAGATGTGGACCGCGCAGCTGGCCCCCGTTGCGCCGAAATTGTGGGTCAGGCCGACTTTGGCGTCCCGTACGGTTCTCTGACCCGCATTGCCAGTCAGTTGATCATAAACCTCGACTACCTGTCCCACCCCCGTTGCGCCGATCGGATGGCCCTTTGACTTTAGCCCGCCTGACGGGTTGATCGGTATCTGGCCGTCCCTTGAGGTCTGGCCCTCCCGCACGCCCTCGACGCCCTTGCCCTTCTCAAAGAACCCCAAATCCTCGCTGTCGACTATTTCGGCGATGGTAAAGCAGTCGTGGACCTCGGCAAAATCTACATCCTTTGGGGTAATTCCTGCCATCTTGTAGGCCGCATCCGCCGCTATTTTTGTGCTCGGGATGGTAGTCATGTGGGCGCGATCCTGCAGTGCCGCAGGCGATCCTCCCCTTCCGGAGCCGATGACCCGGACATAGTCGCCGCCGTGCTCGCGGGCGAACTTTTCGCTGCACAGGATGACAGAGCTGGCGCCGTCAGAAAACGGGCAGCAGTCATAAAGCTTGAGCGGGCTTGCGACTGTCGCAGAATTCATCACGTCGTCGACTGTGATCTTTTTGCGCAGGTGCGCCTTTGGGTTGAGCAGCCCGTTTTCGTGGTTTTTTACTGCCACCCTTGCAAAATCCTCCTCGGTGGCGTCAAACTCCGACAGGTACGCCCTGGCCATCGATGCAAACAGGCCCGGAAACGACGCGCCGGCCTGCCCCTCGTAAAAGAAATCCGAACAGTACGAGAAATAAGTCGTGGTCCATTCGGTTCCGGTATGCGTCACCTTTTCTGTTCCGGCAACCAGGACTACGTCGTAGAATCCCGCTGCCACGTTTGCAAACGCCTCCCTGAACGAGACGGATCCGCTGCCGCAGGCCGACTCGATGGACAGCGAGGGCCTCTCCGGTATTCCAAGATTGCTCATGATTACCGGTCCCAGGTGTACCTGCTTGTCGGCGACGCCAAAGACGTTTGAGATATAGCCGGCCTTGATGTCCTTGGGATCAATCCCTGCGCTTTGAATTGCGTCAATCGAGGCCCGGACCGTTATATCGGAAATGCTGTCTTGTAATTTTCCGTATTTGGTGCTTCCCGCACCAAGAACGCAAACCTTTTCCACAAAACTTGCTGACCAATGTCCCTATAAAAATTGTTTTAATAACAAGTGTTGCAAATCAAAATATGAAACAAAAACAGGCCCTGCAAAAGCCCGTCCGGGCCAACCGCGACATTACAAAGTGCCGCCACACCATAAGGACCAGCCAGAAAAGAATCGACACGTTCAAAAAAGAGATCAGGCAGTACTTTGATGTCAACGGGTTTCTCTCGTGGTCGCCGTCCAAAAAAAAATACGTGATTCTGGGGACAAACGAGCCGAAAAACGGGCTTGCGCCGTGCCCGGAATGCGGCATAGGGCAGCTGATGGTGATAAGATCCAAAAAGACCCGAAAGCGCTTCATGGGGTGCTCGAACTATTACAGCGGCTGCAAGGCCTCGGCTCCCCTCCTGCAAAGGGCAAAGCTCCGGGCGCTCAAGAGGACGTGCGAGAGCTGCAGGTGGCCCGTGGTGATTTTCCGGTATTCCAGAAAGCAGAAATGGACGCACCAGTGCTCAAACCACAACTGCAAGACCAGAAAGGTCAAATCCTAAAGCCCGGATATATGTCAAGCCTCCTGTTTTTGAGCAGCGGCAGGGCCCTGCGCGTCTGCCTGACCACCTCGAGATCAATGTCGGCAGTCCCCATTGCCTCTCTTTTCTTCATGTCAAGCAGGATTTTGCCGTACGGATCCACAATTACGCTCCGCCCGCAGTAGGCATGTCCTACCTGGTCAGGCGATATCACATAGCACCCGTTTTCAATGGCGCGCGCCTTGTTCATGCTTATCCAGTGCTCCTCTTTTGATTTTCCCCGGACCCAGGCAGACGGAGCTGCTATGATTTCAGAGCCGGATGATGCCAGCGTGCGCGATACCTCGGGGAACCTCAGGTCGTAGCATATCAGCATGCCGAGCCTTCCAATCTGCGTTCCTGCCGGCCTGGAAATCCCCGAACCGGGGACCATCTTGTCGGATTCGCGAAATCCCAGCGCGTCATACAGGTGTATTTTCCTGTACCTGGATACCACCCTGCCGGACCTGTCGATTAGAAACGACGTGTCATGGACCCTGTTTTTTTTTGCACTGGTCTCATAGAACGTCCCCACTATCTCTATAGAGTTCTCCCTTGCGGATTCCCTTATGGCGCGCACAAACCCGCCGTCGATTGATTCTGCCTGGCGCGCCAGCTGCGACGGCGTCTGCGACTGCGGCGTGTAAAACATCATGAATTCCGGAAACGCTACTAGCTTTGCGTTTTTTTTCGCAGCCTGCGAGACGTATTTCAGTATTTTTTCCAGATTGTCTTTTTTGCTAGTCGACGCCCGGAGCTGCACGATTGCTGCCTTTACCATCAAAAATTCAATGAACGTGCAAAATAAAAGAGTGTTACTGTATTGTGCCGGGGTTTGGCCTTAGTTTCCTGTGTATGACAAGTCCGGCCGCCGCAGGAGCCGCAACATACATGCCCAGATTTAGCGCAATGACTGAGATTCCAAGTGCCAGCACGTCGGATTCTGAGCCTGACTCTGCCAGCGTCATTATGGAGAGTGTGGAGAGCATTGGCGTGATGACGAGCTTTACTGCCTCGCGGAATTCGGGACTTGCCCGCTGGAGATCTGCCACTGCCGGCGAGAACGAGTAATAGGCCTGGTTAAAGCCCTGCATGAATGCCGTTCCCGATTCAGTCGACAGCAGGGTATCGTCGCGAATCTCCCTTAGCTGCTGCACCTGCGGTGCAAGCTCAGAACCGTACGCCGCAGTCGCAACAAGGCAGCCGCCGGTCTCTGCCGATGGCGCCGGCTCGCTTGTTGCGTCAACGTCTGCCACTGCCGCCTGTACTGTAATGGTGCCAGTCATCCAGGGCTGAATCATTGAGAAATAGGAATGCGTCCCCGCAATGTTAAATGTCTGTGAAAACTCTTCTCCCGGTGCGATCAGCTTTGAGTCGATGACTCCGTCGGGGCCGTCATCTATGCTGCCGCTAGTCACGGTGGTCTGCGATGAATCGCCGGCGTTTGTCCATGTTATGGTATCGCCTGCGTTAATTGTAATAGTATCTGGCACAAAGCATTTTTCTGCATCCCCGCACTCGCCGTCCTTTGCAGGTATGATCTGCACGCTTGAATCCTGGGCGTGCGCGTATGGCACGGCGATTCCCGATGCGGTAGCCAGTATGGCCAAAAGTGTGAATAATGCCGTATTTTGCAACGATACCGCTCCGTTTTAACAACATAAAAACTTTCATGTCTGCGGTTATGGATTGGCACGGGGACTGAAAAAATAAAAAAATCGGCTTACAGCTGTTCTCCGGCCATAAACCAGTTTTCCTTTGGATTCTCATCAAAGACTACGATCACGTGGTTTTCCTTGGTTTTCAGAATTTTTGCCGCCGATTCTGTGACGGTCCGCGCAAAGTCGTTTTTTTGCTCCCGTGTCCTGCCGGGATACATTGATACCGTGATTACTGGCATTATACGGTGTGGCCATCAGGCGTGATTTATTCCTTAGAGGTGGAACAAACGGGTAACAGCAGCCGGACCTGCCCTCATACCGCACAAGACGCGCAGGCAGGTGGATTGTACGCAAGTGCAGAATAGGTCGCAGTGAGGTCTGTAGGATTCTGGTTTCAGTGCGGTATGAACAGGTTCAGGTTCATCTTGGTTTCCAGTAAAGCTTTGAGCAGGTCGCAGGAATAAAGTCAGCGATAGTCGTCACCGCGCCAGCCGTATCTTGTGCCGTAGGTGGATTCGGTCCTGTGCATTCTCTTGTATATGAAGCCGGCTGCAAACCCGATTGCAAAACCGCCAATGTGCGCCATGTATGCGACCCCGCCGCCTGCGACTCCGAAACCGCCAACGAAAAACGGCAGCAAATTCTGAAAGACCAGCCAGAACGGCAGGAACCATCTGGCCTGAATGTGCATCATGAAATAGCCCACAAAAGTCAGGATTCTGGCCTTTGGAAATATTATAAGATACGCACCAAGAACGCCAGAGACTGCACCCGATGCGCCGACTGCGGGAATGACACTTGTGGGATCTACAAAAACGTGGGCAAGTCCGGCGCCCAGCCCCCACACTAGATAGATTGCAAGAAACTTTATCTTGCCGAATTTTAGCTCGATATTGTCCCCGAATATCCACAAAAACAGCATGTTGCCGCCCAGGTGCATCAGCCCGCCGTGCATAAAGGTGGAGCTTAGCAGCGATAATTCCGGGATTGCGGGGCACGGGATCTGTATCCCCTGCGTTACGATAAACTGCGATCCCGTAACGCAGCTTGGAACGGCGCCCCACTCAAAAAACAACAGTGCGGCGCGCGAGTTGGTAAACTCCCAAAACTGCCCGGTAACTGCAATCTCGTAGATAAATACCGCCAGGTTGGCTATTATTAAGGCGATGGTCACCTTTGGCTTGAATCCCGGCGGGTGCGGGTTTTCGTCTCGTAGTGGAATCATGAATTGATATGGATCATTCGAGATTTGTATAATAATGTTGTACCGGCCGGCGCCTGTCTTGGGTTTTGGTTGAGGCTACATATGGGGATATAAATCGATATCGCACGCCTAGACTCGGTTGATTAGGTTGTAGATTTCTTCGATGCCTTTTTCAAATTCTCCGTCTAGAACTTGATTTGCCGCGTTTTTTGCGTTTGGTGATGCGTTTCCTACTGCAAAGCTATAATCCGCCTTTTCAAACATGGGAATATCCATGTCTGCATCGCCGACGGCAATTATAAAGCGATTAAAGTGCAATAATTCGCACAATTTAAGCATGGCAGTACCTTTGTTGATTTTAGTTTGGGAGATGTGATATGAGTTAGTACTAGGATGAACGTCCACCTTGGCATTACTGTGTTTGATTGCCGAATCAAGATGTTTGCGGGATACATCACGTTGTAAAAATATCACCTCAGTCAATCGTATTCCTTGCCGCATATCCTCAGGAATTCTATATTTGGTTTTCAGATGATTTAATACCTTGTCTGGCTCATCTCTGTTGCCAAATTCCATATACCCGTTTTTGCCAAATCCCAGAATGAGCCCTCCATTCTCTGCAATCGCATGGGATTCGGCAGGGTAATTTGTAATTAGATTAATCACATCTGGCATTGAACGCCCGGTAGCAAAGAAAATCCATATTCCGCGATCTTGGATTTGCTGAAGGATTTTCTTTATTTTAGGATGTATAGTTCCGGGTGCACCTTGAGTTAATGTGCTATCAATGTCAAAAAATATCCCACATTTATTTGTCCGGAATGCTTCATCTCTTTTGGCATTTTTAACAGCAAGATATGGAGGTACTAAACTGGCTTGCAATACACCCGGAATTTTTGTAAATGAGTTTTTTATCTGTGTTTGTTTGGATTTGTTCTGTGGTGGATTATCCAATTTTACGACAATTTCATTTGAATTATGGGCAGTGATTTGGACGTGATTCATGGATTTGATCGCTTTGAGAGCTCTTTTTTCCTTACCAGACTCCAAAACTATGAAAACGTGCAATATCATATAGAAAAACTAGTCCCGAATAAATTTATTGCTTATTGAGGATAAATTTGAGGTTTTTGATCGTGACAGGTTTTTTACCTGTTGTATGAATAGATCGCAAGTGTTTTTCAAATTTTTTGGCCTTATTTTCAGGAACCAAGGCAGAAGCTGCAACACACCACGTTTCATTATCAATATCGGCGTTTGTAGTGTATGCCTCCTGAACATACCCATCAGATCCATCGATAATGGCGTCACGTATTTTTCTGCAATCGTTGTGGGTTCTTTTAGAGCACTTGGCAAGTATGAATCCGCTTTGCAACTCACTCGGTCGTTCTAAATTTGTCATTTTATGTTGCTTGCCCCCGCCGGATATCTCCTATCATATTTTCTAAAAACCGCCTTTTATAACTCATTATCACAATCTCCAAGAGATAACCCTGAATAGCTGGGATTCCACACGCATATAGATATCATCTAGTTGTACTTAATTTTAATGGTGCTTAAATACTGTGAAATCCGGTTGCCGGTCACGAATGGCCACGAGTAGATTTCGCCGCAAATCTGAATTTGCTGGAATTGGGTCGGAATCACTGCCAGAAGAATTCTAGCCCGCGTTATGTCCAGGATTTTGCGTCCTTTTTCCAGACGCGCTTTCCGTCTATGTGTATCTGGTCTTTTTCCTCAAAGACGGTATGCCACTTGCCGTTTGCCGGGAATATCTTGTTCATTTCGTCCACCTTTTGGCTGGTCGGCGCGGTATTCATCAGCGCCCCCCACTTCATGTTTGGGATTTTTGGCAGGATTTTGTTGATGTCTTTCATGCAGTTATCCCTCCTCAAACCGTAATTATACCGTTTGCTATCAAATATTGTAGACCGCCTGCAAAGTCCTCGTCAGTTATCAGGTCCTGCGACCACCAGTCGGCATTGCTTCTCACCCATTCCGGGATTTCCGCACCGCCGCCCTGCCGGCCTTCGGTTGTGGGAATTGATATGATTCCCTGTTTTATCATAAACTCTATTCCTGTTGCAAATGCCGCATCATCAATGCTTCCCTCCGCCCACCATCTGGCGTTGTTTTTGACCCACTCTGGAATGGAGACTGTCTCTGTCTGGGTTGGTGCCGGATCAGGCAATGCTCTTGGTACAATGGAACCGTCGGATCCTATCTCGAATATCGTCGAGCCGATTCCGGCGTACGTGGAATCATAGTTGATTCCTGTTCCCAGCACCCTGATGTCCAGCCGGTACGTATCAGAGGAGGGCAGCGTGATCTTTTGAATGTCGATTCCCTCAAATGCGGATATCCCAAGGTCCCCCGAGCTGTCTTTGGTGGTTCCGACCTCCAGCAGTATGTTCTCTGCCGAATCGATCAGGTAATACGCATATCTTACATCCTTGATCAGCTCTTTGTTCTTATCAAAAAAGCTGATTTCAAACGGAATCTCGTCTCCTGCCACATATTTTTCGTCCCACGAAATGTTTACGGTGGTGCCAGTATCATCGAATGTTTCCACGTCGACTAGAAAGAACCCGAGCGAGTTTTTTGTGACCCCGGCCTGGGGGACAAGCTTGAATTCCATGGTCGGGCTCTGCTCGTGCTGCGGTCCCAGCACACTGTTGATTCTTTTTAGCTCCTCGCCGTTGACCAGAAAGTGGATGGTGTTTGTGTCCTCTGACGAGTACGGATCCAGCACCAGCACCCGCTGCTCGACTTCGACTCCGTCCACAAAGCCCCTGAACTGCGTCACGTCCATGTACGGGGCAAACGACTTTGGCAGCTGCAGCTCCTGGTGTACCACGGATACGTACTGGATATAGTCAGGCGACCAGTCAAACGGCATGTCAAATCCAATGGAGTTGTCAGACGAATCATAGGCAAAATTGTCGACCTCGTCATAGTACGTCTTTACCACTACGGGGGTCTCTGCACTGGCAGTCTGGATTGAAAACGGCTGCTCCTGCGCAACGCTGACGAACGTGTCGTATTTCAGGGGCGAGGCAACAATGGTCCTGGGGCTGGTGGCGCCCTCGATGGTCACCTTGATGTTGTACAGGCCGCCCTTGTCAAAGATGGGCCCCGTTATGAGCGGCCGCCCCTCCCCAAAGACGTACAGCGCCCCCGGCGAGACGGAGTGCTCGGATCCCGCATACGTGGTGCACCTCCACAGGTCGACTTCGTTACAGTCGTATACGGGCCGGACCTCTATGTTGAGAAACCCGTCGTCGTCGTAAAACAGGTTTCTGGCAAGCAGATCATCGCTCCTCCAGACTTCGACGCGATAAGTCACGCTGTTCAGTGTGGAATTGGTGTCCTCGTTGTAGAACCGGATTGCCATGTTTGCAGAATCAACCTCGCCTACGGTAATGTCGGCGGGATTCATCTGCGTGCTGACCGTGACTTGTTCGCCCTCAAAATCAATCGGCGGCGCAACGTCGCCTCCGAGGCCGTGTCCATACGCGCCGCCTGTCAACAGCGGTACTGCCGCAATCCCCAGCAGTGCGAAAAATATCGGTATTTTTGAGTGCAAGTGTTCCTTTTTTGGTGATTTTCCTTATTTAAATATACAAGTGTGTGGCGGGGCGCAGCGGCCGTGAAACTTGGAATTTGGCAAGTTTTTTATTGTTTGTGGTAAAAAATACGGCATGAAGGCTTTGCTGCTGCTGGTTTTGTTTTTGATCCCGCCTGCGTTTGCACAGACAAATTCGCAGGTGTTGCCGACAGAAGACGGTACCCTGAATATTGATTTTTCGACAGCCCCCGGCAGGATTTTACCCGGTGATCAGGTAAAGGTGTACATTGATTTTCTCAACCCGCAGACGAACAATGTTCAAGAGCATATAGATTACAGCATGGCAGTATACAAGGACGACGAGGCCGCGTTTGGCCCCATTCCCTTGACGCACACCTCGACTGGCTCGGTGACAATTCCGATAGGAGTCCTTGATGAGGGAACGTATACTGCAACAATAGAGATTGAGGGGATCTTGTTCCAGCCGATTCCCGCAGAGGCTGTTTCGTTTAGCATAGTTGCAGGCGATGTTCCGCCCGTACCGTGCGACATAAACGAGGTAATGGTGGACGGAGTATGCGTCGCGCAGCCGACCAACGGATGTTTGATTGCAACTGCGGCGTACGGTTCTGAGCTTGCACCGCAGGTGCAGCAGCTAAGGGAGATTCGCGACAATGTTGTCCTGGGTACAGAGTCCGGCTCTGCATTTATGGGCGCGTTTGATGCAGTGTATTATTCGTTCTCCCCGATAGTGGCGGATCTCGAGAGGGAAAACCCCGTCTTTAGGGAGGTCGTAAAGCTGGGACTGACGCCGATGCTGGCGACGCTGGGCATCCTTAACTATGTGGACGTCGATTCGGAGGCAGAAATGCTGGCATACGGATCCGGCGTAATCCTGCTCAATGCCGGGATATACCTTGGGATTCCAGCCCTCGCCGTCCTGAAATTGCGCGGATTTGGACGGGATCGGCGCCAAAATGCCTGAAAATCCAAGTGAGGTTTTTATGTTACTCGCAATGCTACCCATGTAATGAAGACATTAGCTATTGGCTCTTTCTTTGTTCTTTTTGCTATCGTAGCACTAGCTGCTACTCCCATAGCATACGGAGATCACGGAAAAGCTACAGTAAGCATGCCAGAGGGTAGTAATACTCCAGGTTGTGAAGAAACCAACGAGTGCTTTATTCCAAGCGACGTCACAGTTGACGTTGGCGGCACGGTAACATGGACCAACGATGATAGCATTTTTCACACTGTAGATAACAGTACTGCTGTTAAATTGATTGAGAGCGGTCCGCTTTCAGCAGGAACCACGTTCGAAGTTACGTTTGACGAAGCAGGCGACTATCCGTACTATTGTGCAGTACATCCACACATGGTTGGAACCGTTACTGTTACCGCTGAAGAACCAGGTGATGACGCAATGACAGACGACGATGCCATGATGATGGGTGACGACGACGACGCAATGACAGACGACGATGCCATGATGATGGGTGACGACGACGACGCAATGACAGACGACGATGCCATGATGATGGGTGACGACGACGACGCAATGACAGACGACGATGCCATGATGATGGGTGACGACGACGACGCAATGACAGACGACGATGCCATGATGATGGGTGACGATGACGACGCAATGACAGACGACGATGCCATGATGATGGGTGACGATGACGACACCATGATGATGGGTGACGATGACGACACCATGATGATGGGTGACGACGGCATGATGATGATGGAGGACGGCACGGCAGGTATGATATCTGACGGCACCAAGGTCAAAATTCATGCTTCCGCACCAACAGCCGGAGAAACAATGGAGATCAAAGTCGAGTTTGGCGAAACCGAACATGCAAACTATGATGTTATAGTGACGCAGAACGGGGAAACCGTCCTTGAAAAGACAGCAGCACACGAGCACGAAGGAGTCGGAACACACACAACTGATGCACTAGTTTCGGCAGACCCGGTGGACGTCACTGTGACATTCCAGGGATACGGCGTTGCTGATCCAAAGACCGGACCAATCGGAGAAACTGTAACATTCACCAACATCGTTCCAGAGTTTGGTACCATAGCCACTATGATTCTGGCAGTTGCAATTGTTTCGATAATTGCAGTAACTGCAAGAACAAAGCTCGGCATGATTCCAAGAGTCTAGAAAAACCCCCCTTTTATTTTCTTTTTAGCATTGCAACAATCGCCAAGATCACGCCCGCCGCACCAAGTGACAGTCCGAACACTGCAAAGTTGTAGGCATTACCATCCGATCCCGTCCCGGACTGCAGCGCGCGGATCTCCTTTTGCAGTACGGACATTGCGCTTTTCAGTCCCGCCGTATCGCCAGAGTCCGACCTTGGCGGAAAGTCCAGAACGGCAGTACCCTCCACGTCCTCGACGGGAATCTCAACGTTTACCGGCGTGTCTTTTATGCCGCCGCTCATGACGACTGCAATGGAGCCGGTCTTTGTGGGGATTATGTTTGAGAAATAGTGTCCCGGAGTGGTGGCAGAATTGATGTCGAGTTTTTTTGTAATTCCGCCGAATTTGGCGGTGGCATCCATGTTTTGAAAGGCGTTTTTCACCGCCGTCTTTACGCCCTCTGCCTCGCCGGGGGTGCTGACCTCAAAGGTAATCTCGTTTCTAAACCCCACAACAGGCGGCTCTGTGCCCCATCCCACCTCGATCTCATAGCCGCCCACGCCTACGGTGGTATGCGCCAGTGCCGGGGAGAACAGTCCCGCGCCTAGCATCAGCGCAGAGAGCAGCGCCACACAACATTTCATGGGTAAAATGGGCGGGCTTAATGATTTTAAGATTACGCAGCGGCGCCGGGGAATCCCGGTGCGGACTAGAAACTTGACGACTGTTTAAATTGTCAAAAGGGCAATAGGGAGGCATATGAGGGGGATTTTGCTTGCCTTTTTGATCCTGATAATGGTGGGGGTCACTGCAGTATCGGCACACCCGTTTACAGAAGAGACCGTGCCGCCCAGGTTCTCAAGTGCGCCAGTCGGGATATCTGAGGTAATAGTGAGATACTCTGAGGCAATAGAGATCAACCACAGCGCACTAAAGGTCTTTGACGGCAGCGGGGAGCAGATAGACAACAGGGACACCAGATACCACGAGGGGGACTATTCCCTGATAGTGACTACCGCGCCGCTAAGCGAGGGCGCATACACCGTTACAAGCAAGGTGCTCTCGCGTGTCGACGGGCATCTCGTGCCGTCCGCATTCGTCTTTGGAGTCGGCGACGTGACAGTGGAGGCGCCAGCAAGAGAGGAGCAGGCAATAGCCGATCTGGTTTTTTTTCCCGAGGCAGGCGCCAGGTTTCCCGGACTAGTAGGGCAGACCGTAATACTTGGCGCGGTCATTGCATCAATGTTTGTGTGGGGGACGCAGAGAAGGGATCCGGAGGTCGGGAAAAAGCTGGACTGCGTGTTTCACGGAAAATTCATGTCGCTTGTGGGCCTTGGCATTATAGTCGTCTTTGCATCAAACATACTAATGCTGGCAATCCAGACCCTGAGGCTGGAGGCGTCGGTCTTTGACTCACTGCAGACCTCGTTTGGAACAACGTGGACCATACGCATGGCAGTGACAGTGGCGCTTTTGGCCGCATGGTTTGCAATGGAGCGCGCAAAACGCCTTTCGTTTGCGGGACAGATCCCGCTTTTGGCGCTGTCCCTTGTCCTCATTGCCACCACCACCATGATGGGACACGGAATGGCAAGCGAGCAGCCGCCGGCCGTCGCACTCGACTATATACACAACCTGGTTGCCGCCGCGTGGATTGGCGGGATTTTGTTTTTCGCATTCGTCCTGCTCCCGTCGTTTGGCGCACTTGACGGCGGCATCAGGGAGAAAATGTCCCTCGCCTCGATTCCAAGGTTCTCCATTATGATCGTAATTGCAATAGGAATCGTGGCAATCACCGGCCCCACGCTGATGTGGATGCTGGAAGGCGACGTCAAAAGCATTACGGAATCCACCTATGGCAAGCTGATCATTGCAAAGATTCTGCTTGCCGGCGCGATGATCGGGGTGGGGGGGTACCACCAGTTCGGCATACAAAGAGTGGCGCTAAAAGACATTTCAGCCAAAATTTCTGTCAGCAAAAAGCTTGGGCGCGCCCTGAGGATAGAGGCGGTCCTGGGAATCGCGCTTTTGGGAATCGTGGCGCTGCTGACCAACGGGACCCTTCCAGAGGGCGAGACTCAGACCGTGCAGGCAGACGCAGCATACGGCTATACCGCCTCAGAGTTTGCAGACCAGGTCCGCTTTGATGTGGATATCTTTCCGTTTGCCGCCGGCGCCAACACTATTACGGTCAGGGCGACTGACCTTGCAGGAAATTCCCTGCCGGATCTGGGCTCGCTAAAGGTAAAGGTCTCAAACCCGCAGCGGGGCATAACCCCGATAGAGATACCAGTGGAGCGGGACGGGTCCGGCTCTTACGGCGGCGATGTGACCTTTGGATTCTCGGGACGGTGGCAAGTAGAGATTGAGGCGCAGAGAACCCAGAGCGCAAACGACGCAGTAACACTTGACTTGCTGGTAAAGCCAAGGCTGGATCAGCTGGATGCAAAAATCACGGAATACGAGCTTCCCGTAAAGGGCGCGCCGCTTTATCCTGAATATGACGGGCGCGGAAACATTTGGATTACCGATGCGTCGCATCCGCGGCTCTGGAAGTTTTCAATCCAGGACGAGGCATTCACGGAATACGAGTTTGACGGGCAGGCCAGCATCACCCTAGAGATCGACTCGCAGGGAAGGGTGTGGTTTACCGACGTTCCGGCAGGAAAAATAGGGTATCTTGATCCAGAGACCGAATTGTTCGAGATTATAGAGTTTTCGGGAATAGCCCCCGAGGCAGAAAAGAATTTCGTAATAGCGCTTGACGAGGACGATAAAGGCGGCATGTGGGCCTCTGTCGCAAACAAAAACGCCATCGTAAGGTACGACCATGCAACGGGGGAGCTTGACGTGTACGAGCTGCCCACTGCCGATTCGGGCCCGTTTGCAGTGGCAGTGGACCATTCCCGGGCGTGGTTTACGCAGAATATAGGACAGATAGGCTATGTGGAGCTAGACGATAGAAAGATTACAGAGCTTGCACCGGATGCGCCGCTTGCCACCCCGGAGACCATAACGTTTGACTCTGATGGAAACCTGTGGATTGCAGAGCACCGGGAGAACGGCTGGATGACCAGATACAGTCCGGTGCTTGACTCTTTTGAGAGAGTCCGGTCCCCTGACGAGGCCGCATTTCCAAACAGCGCCTCACTTGACAAATACCAGAACGTCTGGTTTGCGATGCATACTGTGGACAAGCTTGCGGCGTACGATCCGCACAATGGCGACATTATGACGGTACCCATTCCCACCGAGGAATCCTGGGTGCAGTTTACCACGTCAGATGACGGGGGAAACATTTGGTTTGTCGAGCAAAAGCCATCAAAGCTTGCAGTGCTAGAGCTTACAGAATCCCCCGCCGGGGAAATCAGGCGGGACGCAGACTGGCCGGAATATACGGAAATTGCATCCCCCATAATTGCACTGGGCGTGATTGCCGCATCGCTGTTCTTTGTAAAGGGCGTGCAGGACAAGCGAAAAATAAACGCCCTGGTCTACAAGTGACCGGTACGTCAGATGCGAATTCCCCGAAAGGCAGATGATCTGCAGCCTATTACGACAAAGGCCATCGTGACTAGCAGCACCAAAAGCGCAACACCGCCAAACTCTGGCACTATCACCAGCCCGAACTCAGTCTCTGCACCGGTCCCGCGTATGTCCTCAAAGCGCACTATTGTGGGCCCCGTCTGCGCCTCTGAAAACGTGTACTTTGCAAACGATCCCCCGACTGTTGCCGTGTCGTGCACGCGGTGAATCTCTTTTCCGTTTTGGATTATCACAAAGTCGTACGAGGACTGGCGCAGCGGGGAGCCGGTGGCGCCGTCACGTATTGTAAAGATAAAGTTGACGTCCTGGTCCGGCATTATCTCCGGTGGCTCCCACGAGAGATCGACGTAAAACTCCTCGCCTGCCGTATACGCAGTCATTGGGAACTGGTTTTCGTCGCTCATGGCGAGCCCAAAGACCATGTTGGCCGGCAGCTCATCTGCAAGCTGGTTTTTGATGACCTGCAGGTGGCTGGCAAGCAGCACGAAATGTACGATGCGCTCATCAGGCTCTGTATAGTCGTCTATGGTGACAGACGACCGGAACAAATCGACGCCGTTTACGGTCCCCGCATAGCTGGGGCTGGTATACTCTGCAAAGTCCTTTGGAAAGTGCACCTCCACGTGGACGACTGGAATGTGCGAGATTGTATTTTGGCTCCAGTCAAACGGCATCTCTATGCTTACCGTTCCTGCCTGCGAGTCGTATTCCAGGCCGGTTATTGCGTCAAAATACGACCTTGTCCCGAATTTTACCCCGTCATCCTGGACAAACTCTTTTGTCTCGGTGATGCTCAGATCGGCCCTGTGCACGCCCCCCTGGGGCTGCCCGTCTGCGCCGTACACCTGTATTTCAAATGTGTACAGGCCGGCATCCTGGAATACCGGTCCGGTGACAGTTACGGGCTGCCCGTCTGTAGCACGCCAGGCCTCCGGCGTCCCGTGTCGCTGGCCGGAGACCTCCACACCGCCTGTGCCGGCAACCGCATCGATTGCGACAATGCCGTCGACGGCAAGGAAATAGTCATCAAGTATAATCTCTCCTCCGTGATAAACCCCGACAAGAAACGTCACGCCGCCTGCGTTCTGCCCCGTAGCATCGCTTGCGGCGCTAATCGTGATCCGCTTCGAGTCCGAGCCGGCAGACATTTCCACCGTTATGGTGGACTTTGTTCCGTCGATATTCACCGACGGGATTGCATCAAGGCTCAGGCCGTGGCCGTAGGCGCCGGCAGGCGCCATCACCATTACGATAATGACAGGTCCCAGCGCAAGAAGCGACTTCATGTAGGTTTGTGGCGCATTGCCGCATAATTAAGTTGTGGAGAATTATATTCCGTTCTCGTTTAGGATCAGGCCCAGCATGGCCGCCCTGGTGTATTTGCCGTATTCTGCCTGCTGAAAGTATTTTGCCTGCTTTGTAGAGTCCACCTCGACTGCAATCTCGTCTAGCCTGGGCAGCGGGTGGAGTATTATCGCATCATCCTTTGTCTTTTGCAGCACGTCTAGTCCGAGCATATAGCTTCCCTTGACCTTGAGGTATTCCTCCTCGTCGGGAAACCTCTCCTTTTGGATTCTCGTCATGTATATCACGTCTAGCTCGTCAATGTTCTCCTCAAGGCTCCCGGACTCTGTAAAGTCCAGGCATTTTTTTATGTCATAGATAGAGTCGGCCCTCACCCTGAGGGATTCCGGCGAGATGAGGTGCACCTTTACGTCATAGTTTCCCAGCGCCTGCAAAAGCGAGTATACCGTCCTTCCGTACTTTAGGTCTCCCACTATGCCGATGCTCAGGCCGTCGATTCTTTTCTTTTCCTTTTTAATCGTGAACAGATCCTGTATTGCCTGGGTGGGGTGCTCCTCTGTGCCGCTTCCCGCATTGATTACCGGCTTGTCGGAGACCTCTGCGGCAAACCTGCTCGAGCCGTCAAGCGGGTGCCTCAGGACTAGCGCGTCCGAATAGATGGACATGATCTTTACCGTGTCGGCAAGGCTCTCCCCCTTTTGGGTCGACGAGGAGGCAATGTCGGCGATTCCCAGCGACGTGCCCCCGATCGACGCTATGGCGGCCTGAAAGCTCAGCCGGGTCCTGGTGCTTGGCTCAAAGAACAGGTATCCCA
Organism: Cenarchaeum sp.; assembly: GCA_965212015.1. GTDB lineage: Archaea > Thermoproteota > Nitrososphaeria > Nitrososphaerales > Nitrosopumilaceae > Cenarchaeum. Next base: position 1,378,731 of record OZ243037.1, on the reverse strand, counting down.
GTGTCTGCCCCCTGCTTATCTCCCGGCGCTCGTTTATGGAGAAATCGAGGATTTTCTGCGTGGTTTCGAATATCTTTTCGAGCTTGGGCTTGTCCAGATCCCTAATGGAGATAATGTCCCTGCCGAAGAATTCGTTCATTGCTTTCAATGATATATACGGGTAGATATACAAAGTATTCTAATGCAGGAATCCGAACTGATTGTGCGCAGGATCAAGGAGGGGACGGTAATTGACCACATCAACGAGGGCAGGGGCCTCCAGGTGCTAGGCGCCCTGGGCATCAGCGGAAAGGACGGCAGCCTGATTACGGTGGCACTGAACGTCCCCAGCGGAAAATTCAGCAAAAAGGACATCATAAAGGTGGAGAACCGGTTTCTCAGGGACGACGACACAAACAAGCTGGCAGTGATTGCCCCCAAGGCCACCGTGAACATTATCAAAAACTACAAGCTAGTCGAAAAGCGCCGGGTGGCGCTGCCAAACGAGATCGACCGGATTTTCAGGTGTACAAACCCGGACTGCATAACGAACAGCCAGGAGCACACGGAATCCGTGATGGACGTGGTGGACAAGGGCAACCTCATCCTAAAGTGCAGGTACTGCGGAAGGATACTCGACGTAAGCAAGATAGACTATAGCTAAAAAATACGGATTCGGGGCTTATTGTCCCAGGATGATAAACATCATTACTATACCATAGATGGCAATGGATTCCACCATTCCGATAAAGATGAATACCTTGGACTGGAGTGCCGGGTTTTCGCTGATTACCGCAAGGCCCGCAGAGCCCACATAGCCAAGACCGACGCCTGCGCCGCCTGCTGCCACGCCAAACGCAATTCCAGCTCCGATCAGCTTGGAGCCGTCACTCATTCCTGCGGCGTCGCCCTCTGCGGCATAAGCAACATCCGTTATGCCGGATGCCAGAAACGCCCCCGATACTGCCAGCAAAATGATCATAACAGGTTTCATTAACGAGTAAACCCCTCATATTTCCATATTTAAATCATAAGATGCCGCACCAGTAATCGGTTAGGTCCGGGAGGGGATGTTTGCCCACAGGCACCGGATCTCTTGCGCCAAATTGCGCCCAATCCCCAAATAATAGTTCAAGGAAAATAACTCTGGCAAAAGAGAACGGGGCCGGATCGGAGAGCGCTGATTATCCAATACAGCTAAAGCCGGGACGCGCCGGCAATCACAGATCCGCAGTCAACCCGGTCAAGGGGGCGTTTTGATCCCAAATGTCAATGGCGAATTTTAATCTCCCCACTATCCATACGGATGATTCTTTGGCACCGTACAAGTGTGATTTCATGGATGATAAACTCGGGGTAACGCTCTGACACAATAGTTTCTAATCTAGGCCGTTATATCCCGAATCTTTGCCATCCACTTTTTCCATTCTATTTTCAAGGTTCAAGAGTCTCGCTTTTATCTTGTCAATGCTATCCCAGAGATCCTCGCGTAGATCCTCCAAATCGTCTTCGATCATAAATCCATATCATAATAATTGTATAAAATTGTACCCTGTTCACAAGTGTGTCATCCGTGGTCCCGATCCAAAATTTGGGATCGGGGATGGGGCGGGCCAAAGATCACAGGCGTACAGTACGGGCACGACCAATGCGGTCGGAAAAACGGTTGGCAGATTCAATCCTTGCCGCCTGGCACCGGTACGTGCCGGCGTTATTTTGAGGCGTGATCGAGCGTCTTTTTCTTAAAGCCGCCCAGATCGCTTTTAATGTCGGCGCCCAGGCCGTCGTGCGCCTCGTCCAGGGATCGCTTTGATTCATCCAGCAGTTTTTTTATCTCCTCTTTGGTCATTGCTTTCTCCTTTCTATGGCGGCCTTTACCTTTTTTAGTTTTGCAAATTCCTCCCTTTCGCGCTCCTCGAGAGTCGATATGATAAAGCGGATCTTTTGCTGGTACTGCGGAATTATTACGTTTTCAAGCGCGTTGAGGAGCTTTTGCGTCTTTTCAAGCGCCTTTGCAAGGCTGAATATAGAGTTCTCGTACTCGGCTGCCTTGCAGATCTTTGGCAGCAGCGACTTTATCTGCTTTGAGGCCCTGTCAATTGACGAGTTGGTATCGGCAAACCCGTAGGGCATTGACTTTGTGTCCTTTTCTGTGACGGTGAGGGCCGGAATCTTTACGTCCACTATACGCTTGACGTCAATGTCGACTTGCATCACCGCGGGGGCCGACTCTGCCACCGAGTCGACAGTACCGGTCCCAAGCGACAGGTACGCCTCGTTTACCGACTTGTAGACGTCCTGGAGGGGGTCCCATATTCCCCCGCGCGCCTTTGATGCCTCGTCGATCATCTCCTCGATGTTCTTTAAAAGGACCTTTCTCTTGTCGTCAAGGATTTTCTGCACCATCGTGGCGACCTGGCTTGAGCGCTTGAATTTCAGGAGCTCAATCTTTGTTGCAGCGACATTCTGGCCAAACGACAATTGTCATCTTTCCTTGTAGTACTGCTCGACGTACTTGTCCTTGACCTTGGTCAGCTCGTTTTTTGGCAGGTTTGATACTGCCTTCCACTGCAGCGCAAGCGTCTCCTCGATTGTCCTGTTCTCGTCGACTGCCTGGGACAAAAATGCGTTCTCAAAGTCGTCGCCGAATTCAAGGTACTTTAGATCGACGCTTGTAAGGCCGGCCTTGCCGACAATGCCCGCAAGCGCCCTGACCTCCTGTGATCTGGAATACGCATCATAGTTCTGATTGGAAATTTCCTGGTGATCCTCGCGCGTCCTGTCCTTGCCGATGCCGTCCTTCATTATCCGGCTCAAACTCATGAGTATGTTTACCGGCGGATACACGCCCTGGCGGAACAGGTCCCTGCCGAGCACTATCTGGCCTTCGGTGATATAGCCGGTAAGGTCCGGTATCGGGTGGGTAATGTCATCAGAGGGCATCGAGAGAATCGGCATCTGAGTCACGCTGCCCGGCCTGCCCTGAAGCCTGCCGGCCCGCTCGTATATTGTGGACAGATCCGTATACAGGTATCCGGGGTATCCCTTTCTGCCGGGCACCTCCTCTCGCGCCGCGCTGATCTCCCGCAGGGCCTCGGCATAGTTTGTCATGTCAGTCATTATCACCAGCACGTGCATGCCGAGATCATAGGCCAGATACTCTGCCACCGTCAGCGCCACGCGCGGCGTGATGATTCTCTCTATTGCCGGATCGTCGGCCAGATTCAGAAACAGTACGCTGCGCTTTAGCGCCCCGGACTCTTCCAGGCTGCGCTTAAAGTATTCGGACTCGCTGTACTGCACGCCGATTGCGGCAAAGACGACGGCAAACTCCTCGCCGCTTCCCACCACCGATGCCTGGCGCGCAATCTGGGCTGCAAGAATGTTGTGCGACATTCCAGAGCCGGAAAATATCGGGAGCTTTTGGCCCCGCACCAGCGTGAGCATTCCGTCGATTACGGACACGCCGGTCTGTATAAAGTCGCGCGGGTACTGCCTCTGTTCGGGATTCATGGGCTCCCCGTTTATGTCCACAAACTTGTCTGCAATGGGATCCGGCAGTTTGTCCTTTGGCCTGCCAAGGCCGTCAAAGACGCGCCCTAGCACCTGCTCTGAGACGGGCATTTCCATTACCTTGCCTACGAACTTTGCGTTGGTTCCAGAGACTGACAGCCCCATGGTTCCCTCAAATACCTGCACTATGGCCTTGCCGTTTCCGACCTCGAGGACCTTTCCGAGCCTTTTGCCCCCGTCGGAGGTCTGAATCTCCACTAGCTCGTCAAACGCCGCATTCTCCACGTCGTCGACTATGACCAGTGGCCCCTTGATCTCTGCAATCTTGCTGTACTGCACGCCGCCCTTTTCGCTCAACTTGAAACCTTTACCCCCGATATGCTCTTGAATTGCTCCGTTATCGCAGCGGACAGCTCGTCTAGCTTTGCAATCTCGTCGTCCTTGATGTCCATTCTCGCCTTGAGCAGCGAGCTAATCGTGGACATTGTGCGTATGTCGGCAAGCGTGGCGCCGTCCTTGAGCACCTGCTGGCCCTCCCTGTAAAACTGTACGAGCAGCTGCAGCAGCTTTACCTGCTTTTCGGGGCTGCAGTACGTGTCGACCTCGTCAAACGAGTTTTGCTGCAGGATTCCGATTTTTATCATCCTTGCCACCTCGAGTATGAGTTTTTGATCGTCGGGAAGCGCCTCGGGGCCCAAGAGCCGGACTATCTCCTTTAGGGTGTCCTCGCGCTGCAGCACCCCGTACGCCTCGCTTCTCAGGTCCAGCCATTGCTCGTTTATGTTTTCGCCCCACCACTTTGCAACGTCGGCAAGGTATCCGGAATAGCTGTTCATCCAGTTGATTGACGGATAGTGCCGGGAATACGCCAGCTTTGCGTCAAGCGCCCAGAACGTCTTGATAAACCTCATGGTGTGCGTGGTCACCGGCTCTGTAAAGTCTCCCCCCGACGGCGACACTGCGCCGACTAGCGTGACAGAACCGTCCCTCTGCGGGCTGCCCTGCGCCCTGATGCGCCCGGCCCTCTCGTAGAATTCGGCCAGTCTTGATGCAAGGTACGACGGGTATCCCTCCTCTGCGGGCATCTCCTCTAGCCTGCCGCTCATCTCTCTGAGTGCTTCGGCCCACCTGCTTGTGGAATCGGCGACTAGGACCACGTCCATTCCCATGTCCCTGTAGTATTCTGCGATTGTAACTCCGGTGTATATGCTTGCCTCCCTGGCCGCCACCGGCATGTTGCTGGTGTTTGCAACCAGGACTGTCCTGTCCATGAGCGGCTTTCCGGTGCGCGGATCCTTGAGCTCCGGGAATTCCGTGAGCACCTCGGTCATTTCGTTTCCCCTCTCCCCGCAGCCAATGTACACCACCACCTGGGCGTCGGCCCATTTTGCAATCTGGTGCAGCGTCACGGTCTTGCCGGTGCCAAATGCGCCGGGAATCGAGCCCGTGCCGCCCTTTGCCATGGGAAAGAACGTGTCAATTACGCGCTGGCCCGTAAGCAGCGGAATGGTGGGATCGTACCTTTCGTGGTACGGGCGCGGGTGTCGCACCGGCCACTTGTGGTACATCTTTACCGGCGAGGAGCTGCCGTCCTTTTGCGTTGTGGCAACCTCCGTCTCTAGATCATAGTCCCCCTCTGGGACGATATTGGAAATCTTGCCGCCCTGGTGATCAGGGGGGATCATTATCTTGTGTTCGATTAGCTCCGTCTCCTTGACGGAGCCGATGATGGTTCCCGGAACCGCCTCGTCGCCTGCCTTGACAGTCGGTACAAAGTGGTATTTCTTTGTAAGATCCACTGGAGTCGTGGTGATGCCACGTCCGATAAAAGAGCCGGATTTTTTCGAGAGCTCCTTGAGCGGCCTTTGGATGCCGTCATAGATTTGTCCAATGATTCCCGGGCCCAGAAACACGCTTAGCGGGTTTCCCGTTCCGACCACGGGCTCGCCGGGCTTGAGGCCGCTAGTCGACTCGTATACCTGGATGAATGCGACATCGCCGGTAAGCCTGATTACCTCGCCTATCAGCTTTGCGTCCCCGACTGAGACAGTCTCGTACATTTTTGCGTCTGCCATGCCGTCTGCCTTGACTGCAGGACCGCTAACCCAAACAATTCTGCCTTGTGCCACCATGCTAACTACCTATTCCGAATTTGTTGGCAATTTCTTTCCTTATTAAAGGCTTCATACGTTCAATCCTGGAATCGATGGTATTGTCGTACGACATTGAGCCGTCCTTTGACTTTACATAAACCCCGCCAAGACAGTCCGCCGCGTCTGCGGACAGCTTGGCGCCGGCAAATTTTCCCAGAACCGACTTGACCGTCTTTTTGTCCCCGGCGCTAGTCGAGATTATGACGTCGGGCGTCCCCAGTGCGGCGACGGACTCGGAGATTAGCGACGATATGAATTTGGAATAGTCATTATTGCGATCAGCGGAGCGGATCTTTTCTATGGCCTTTTCAAGAACGCCGTCTATGTGCTGCTGGACCAGCAAAAGCTGCTTGTTTCTTGCCTGTAGGTTTGAGCTGCCAACGATCTGTTTTGCGATCTTTTCTGCCTCTTTTTTCCCCTCGTCTATGATTCTGTCATATTCGTCCTCCATGGAGGACCGGGATTTGGCAAGCTTTTCTTGCGCCTCGCCGTGGGCGTCCTTGAGGCCCGCCAGCAGTTCGGATTCGTGCTGTGCCAGGATTTTATCAATACTCTGCTCAAGCCGGGAATCAGAACTCATCGAAGTGGCGTGTATTAATATTGGATTTTAATGTTTGGAGTATTTTTTTCGGGGATCGGCCGGTCCCCGAGTTGGAAAGATTTTAAACCATCATCTGATTCGGTGGTATTATTGGCCGTCTCTGAACTACTGCTGGGATCCGTCGTGCTGCCCAGGACCGAATCGCCGAGGGCCATCTCCCGCCTTGTGGAGTTCGAGTGGTTCCACAAGATCGAGGCCGAAAACGAGACTGTCACGCCAGAGATAGACGACTTGCTCCTGAGGGCGCAAAAGGTGCACCAGTCGATAGAGGAGATAGTCAAGGGCCTCAATATCCCGCCCAGGGTGGGAATAATGGAGATTCTCTTCAAGGGGACTACATTCAAGAGGCAAAAGTACGAGCTCGACGAGATACACAAAATGATCGACGATCTGGAGGCAAGGGCCCCCGGTGCGATCGCCGAGGCAGCAAAGATGCTCGGGGAGGACTCTGATGTGAGGCGCTCCCTGGACGAGTATTCCTCCCTGAGGGATGCGCTCCGGGTGGCAGGCAAGCTGGACATGGATCTGGGCGGCCTCGGGCAGGCGAGGTACTTTTACACCAATGTTTTCATAATAAATTCCTCGGATTTCGAGGAGATACAAAGGACGCTGGATGATACGGCCGTCTACAGGTACGATCTAGAGTCAAAGGAAAAATCCGCAGTCGTCATAATCGGCGGCGCGCGGGATTCGGACAGGATTCTCAAGGTGATGCGGGCAGTCAATGCCAACCCATTTGCAATCCCGCAGGGCTTCCCGCAGGTGCCAAGCGAGGCTTTTGCGCTTGCGGAATCCAAGATAAAAGAGCTAGAGTCAAAAAAGAAATCAATCGCCAAAAAGCTGGCCGCAGTCACAAAAAAGATACGCGGCGAGATACTTGCGCTGCACGAGACGGCCTTTGTTGCAAAGGACGTCCTAGAGACGCTCAGAAAGCCCGGCGGCACAAGGCGCTTTGCGCTCATACAGGGATACATTCCAAAAAAAATGGAGGAAAAATTCAGGCAGGCCACGAGCCAGTGGACCTCGATGACTGAAGAGATAACGGATCCGCAAAAGCTGGCCGCCCTTCCGGTCCACATACAGAACCCGAGGTGGGTGAGGACCTACGAGGTGATTACGGACAGCCAGGGGATTCCAAAGAGGGGCGAGTTTGATCCCACGTGGATGATTGCGCTAATGTGGCCCGTGTTTTACGGGCTGATGTTTGCGGATTTGGGCCACGGGCTGCTGCTGATGGGACTGGGACTGCTCTTCAAGTTCAAGGGTCAGGGAACGCTGACCAGATGGGGGATGCTTTTGGCAATGTCCGGCGCCGCCGGCGCGATAGCCGGCGTCTTTCAGGGCGAGGTGTTTGGGTTCCACTTGGATCATTTCGAGCCGCTAGAGAGCATGCTGCACGAGGGCGGGCCGCTCCACTCCATAGGGTGGCTCATCGGGGCGATCTCGGTGGCCGAGCTGACATTCGAGCAGGTGATACTGATTCTAAAGGTCTCCATATTCATCGGCGTCATACACCTTGGATGGGCGTTCATTCTGCGAATACACAACTTTTGGAGGACGGGAAACAGGGACGCAATGTTCTTTGAGGCAATCCCGAACTTTTTCATGTGGTCCGGCGTGTTCGGGGTGATGATGGGGGCCATAGGCTCCGGGTATGACGTGATAAACATGTATTCGAGGATTCACACAGAGGCCGTGCCGTGGATTACCGTAATAGTCGGGGAGTGGGCGGTGGTCTGGCTGGTAGTCAGGATTTCAATCATAGTAATCATTGCCGCAATGGTGCTGATGGTCATAGGCGGGATAAAGCACAACAAAAAGCACCCCAACGAGGGCGGCGACATGGTAAGCGTGATAATGGAGGTCTTTTTGGGCAAGACCATAGAGTGTCTGGCGCACACCATAAGCTATGCCAGGATTGGAATAATGCTTTTGGTGCACGCCGCACTATTGCTGACTGTCAATGACGCGTTTGCGTCGCTGGGCGGGCTGAGCTCCCCCACTGCGATCGTCCTTATTGTAGGCGGGCAGATCGGAATCATGATGATCGAGGGGCTCATAGTGTACATACAGTCGCTCAGGCTCCACCTGTACGAGTTTTTCACGAAGTGGTACGAGGGGGGCGCCCAGCCGTTCAGGCAGCTGGTGCCAGAGATGGTATACAATACCCTGTCATGGAAGGGCAGGACATCGGAGAACGGTTAATAGATGGCATGGGGGAAATGACGCATGTCAAAAGAGGCCGCAATCACGCTGGTTCCCGCACTAATCATGCTGGGATTTGCGATATTCGGCATAACCGTAATTAGCTGAGTCACGGGCGTGATCACGTGGTTATGTCCAAGATAAAAAGATCTTTTTCTTTATCTTCGACAGTTTTTTCAATATACTCAAATCCGTATTTTGCATAAAATTGTTTAACTCCGTCATCATCTTCCGGATGAAGTGCCAAATATCGGCATCCGATATATCGAGATATGGATTTTGCCATGTCTAATGCCACATCGATAAGTGTGGTTCCAACCCCTTGTCTTAGAAACCTGCTGTCCGTTGCCAAATGACTGATTAACAATGCGGATATGTTTCCATCAGTGCCTTTTTTCATCATTTTATCTCTGTTTTCCTTGCGAATGTGTGCCAATGCAACAGAGACATATCCCAATACTTTTTCATCAAGCTTTAACAGATATGTATGTGCAAGGTTTTCTTGCGCATCATACAGGGCATCGTATTGATAATATTTCAGATAATCCTCATTGATGATCATCCAACGGGGCAATCCCTCTTAATGCCATGTCTCGAGTTATAATGACTCCTATAAAAAATAACACAATGTTGTGTTTTTGATTCACTCCCAAAACTGCATAATCCCTGTAGACGTTTCCGTGTTTTTTCATGTAGAACTTTGCATTTTATGCGCTCAGGTTTCTGCGGCAAGCTCCGGCTTGTTTCCCCACTCGCCCCAGGAGCCAAGGTACACGCGGACGTCCTTAAAACCGATTTTTTTGAGTGACAGAAAAGTGTTGGCGGCCCTGTATGCGCCCTGGCAATAGGTCACTATTTTGGCATCCTTGGGAAACTGGTACAGTTTTTCCAGCCGTGCAGAATCCGCAATGGTGCCGTCCTCTGCCAGGTTGAGGTTCCAGTCAATGTTTACCGCGCGCGGTATGTGTCCTGATTTTGCAGCCCTGACGATACGCCCGTCATACTCTTCAGGCGAGCGGGCATCCAAAATCTTCAGATCCGCAAGGTTGTCCCGGATAAACTCGAATCCTGCAATCATTTCCGGGTCGGCCCTTCCGGAGAATTCCGCCGGGCGGGGGCTGTTTGTACTTGTCTCTGTCGGCATGGCCTCTTTTTTCCACTTGCCATAGCCCCCGTCCAAAAGATGCGCATCCGGATGGGAGAAATAATTCAAGAGCCAGACTCCTCGGGATGCCAGCATGCCGGACTGGTCGTCGTAAAAGACCACCTTGCTCTTTTCTGTTACGCCGCAGAACGAAAAGAGCTGGCGGGCCTGGGCGTTGAACGCCTCTATTCCCCCGTCGGTGGTGTCTATCCAGTGGAACGCAAAAAGATCCAGGTGTATGGCGCCCGGAATGTGCCCGCCGGAGTACTGCCCAAAGGAGCGCGAGTCTATTATGATCAGGCCCGGATCGTCCAGGATTTTTCCCAGCTCGCTGGTCTGCATGAACATTGTTCTTTTGGGGACGCGGCGTTTGTTAAACTGTTTGGTCTGGTCGCGCTTGTGCGGAAATTGATCCGCCAATTCTGGCGCGCGGGAATGGGTGAATGGGCATCTTATTGCCCGAACAGGCCAAGTAGCCTCTCCAGATATTCCATTTTTGCCTTACCGTCCTCCAGTGCATTCTTTTTGCCGTCATAAATTTCCAAAAATTCCTGAAACAGTTCCCTGTTAAGGCCAGTTCGGTTGAAATGATACAACAGTTTTTCGCCATTGGGCGTCAGATGACTGGCAAGATTTGCAATATCGTAGCAGTCCTTCCAGATTTTGGATTGGAAATATGACTCGTCGGCGGCACGCTGTAATTGCCTGCGTCTGGATATGCAGCCTATGATTTTCAGCGTGATTAAAAATTCCAATGACGGAACGTTGATTGAGGCATCATTTCCGATTGACCGCGCTCGTTGATCCTCATAAACCCAGTTCCAGTCCACGGTTACGCCCATGTTTACCGTATCCTCCCGCGGGGTTTGCGCGGAAACCAAATCAAAAAACACCACGTCGTCTTTACCATCAATCGGCTTGCCGTAATGCAGTTCGCCAAAGATCGGATCCCCAATCCTGTATTTTTTAAATCTGTTTCCGGGAAAATACGTCTCTATCATCATGTTTTCAATCCACTCGTCTGTCGGAAAAATCAGGTCAACGTCGCGCGAGCCAAATCCTTCTTCATGATAGGACCACACCGCCCATCCGCCTATCACCGTGGGCCAATTACCGCCCTGATTGGTGTTGTACCATTTTGCAAATTTTTGCAGCTCCGTCTGGCTTTTGCTCGTCAGCCCAGGCGCATACCTGTCACCTTCTATGGCCATAGTTGTTTTACCAGCGGTTCTGTGACATACGCCTTGTCATTGCAATACAGATCTATCAGCGTTCTGAGCTTGGTGGTTATTTTCAGGCCGTCTTTTTCAACTACATTGTCGTCCCTGAACGGCTGAAACGGATACATGTTGACACGTATGGTACCGGACGTCTCTTTTTTTTGCATCTCGTTCCAGAAATCATCGCCCACATAGACGTTAACTGCGGGATCGCGCACGTATTCCGTGTAATGCTCCAGTGCAGTTGTCAGGCAGAAAACCCCGCCCTCGTTTTTAAAGTGCTCAATGACCTCGTTTCTGTCGGTTCCCCAGTCCCGGGACACCATGTGCGTCCCCATGTTCCTAAAGGTGCTATAAAACTTGACTAGGGCCACCGGGGAGACTACCCTGTAGACGTTTAAGCGCTGTTTTCTGCTTCTTGTCTTTTCGATGAATTTCAGATCGACTAGCCAGTTTACAAATCCGCTGACCCTGGCTCCATGCGGCAGATCAAGATCCCGCGCCATGGGGCGCTGCTTAAAGTCCCCGCGCTCCAGCATATAGTACAGTTGTGGATATGCGGCAGTTGAGCGAAATGTCGTGTGTACCACGGTTCTAGTCATAAATGATCCTATTTTAATCATTTGATCGCTAATTAGAGATCGTATAAAATCCCAATAAGAGAATCATTAGCAATATTCAGGATCATAAGAGTAGGTTTGAGAACAAGAATCTGGTGATTGCGGTAAAATCCGGTCACGGAACGCGCAGAAAAATGTCCTTTACGATGTATGCGAATCGCCTAGGATGCAGAAAAGCCTGTTTTTTCAATTCCCATCCTTTCTTGCAGGCGGTTTATTTTCATGGCATATCGCTCCATTCCGGCACTGTCCTGATCATCTCTGGCCTTGCCGTACTTGTCCCACGCTTTTTTCAGCTCGGACCAGTCCCCGCCCACGATATAGGAGGTTTTTTCGCTCTTTTTCTGGACGAATTCGAACATGACTTTAATCACAAATTGATTTTTTCTGTCAAATGTCAAGGATTGTAAAGGGAATGGTAAATTTGGATTGATGGTTCATGGCAGAAGATTTTCCCGCCCCGCGGCAGACCGGTGCGGGTAAAAAAACCTCTAGATTCAAAAAAAGAAAGAAAAAATGGATTTTTTCTATTCGTTAACGTATGCTCTTTCGCCGTGTTGTGCCAAATCGAGTCCGATCTCCTCTTCCTTTGGAGTGACCCTGATTCCGCCTGGCCATACAGCATCCATGATTTTGAGAATCACTATAGTCACGCCAAAGGCGTATCCTACAGAGATTGCCGCACCAATGATGCTGATACCTTGTTGTTCAAATCCTTCCGGAGTGCCGGTCCACGCACCGATACCGTCGCCGGTATCCCAAATGTGGGGACTAGCTAGTGTGCCAGTCAAGATTGCGCCCGTAAGGCCGCCCATCCCGTGTACTCCCCATACATCGAGTGCGTCGTCCCACTTGCGTGCATTCTTGAATGCTACACATCCATAACAGATTGTTCCCGCTGCAATGCCGATGATTATCGAGGCCATTGGTCCGACCCAACCAGATGCTGGTGTGATCGCTACCAGACCCGCAACGGCTCCTGTTGCAGCTCCAACAATACTCGGTTTGCCAGTATGAGCCCAGCTCATTAACAACCAAGTTACAGCGGCCACGCCTGTTGCAGTATTAGTTACTACCCAGGCGCTTACCGTGATTCCGTCCACCATTACTTCGCTTCCTGCATTGAATCCGAACCAACCAAACCAGAGTATGGATGCGCCAAGTACCACCATTGGTACGTTGTGCGGTTCCATTGGAACCTTTCCATATCCCAGCCTTCGGCCAAGAACCAAGGCTGCTGCCAGCGCAGAAAATCCCGAAGAAATGTGTACTACAGTGCCGCCAGCAAAGTCAAGTGCATAGCTTGGCGACAAGTCTGGATCAAGGTCTATTGCTCCGCCTCCGATATATCCGCCACCCCATACCCAGTGGGCAATTGGGTCGTAAACGAATGTACCCCAGAGGAGAACAAAGATTACTAGTGCGCTGAACTTCATCCTGTCAATTAGTCCACCAACAATTAGTGCCGGTGTAATAATTGCGAAAGTTCCCTGGAATGCTGCAAATAGTGCATGTGGGACAGTACTAGGCCAAGAGTCTCCACAGGCCTCTTCTGCTTTCATCTGTTGCATCTGGTACGCGTTTGACCAAGTATCTCCGTCACAAGCTGTTGGAGCACCTAATGGTGCATAGTGGGAGACTTGGTTAAAGCCTACGTAGTCAAGACTGCCCATGAACATGTTGGCGTCGTTGTCAATGGGTCCGAATGATAGGGAGTATCCCCATGCAACCCATTGCCATGCCATCAAGCCCATGATGATGAAGGTCATTCCAATCACGTTTACGGCGTTCTTTGATCTTGCAAGACCACCGTAAAAGAATGCTACACCCGGAGTCATAAAGAGGACAAGTGATGATGCTACCAACATGAATGACGTATCACCCGTGTCTATGTAACATGCAGTAAATGTCCCATCTCCGTTGTCAACCCAACATTCGTTGGGGTTTCCGGTATAGATTCCGCTAGTTCCTTTGACGTATCCATCCATGCCGTCGTCAATCGATTGTGCATATGCTGTTGACACTGCACTGATTGCCGTAACGGCCACCGCTGCCACAAGTAATAGAGCATACTTGTGGTTTCTAGAATTCATCAAATTTTGTCGTTTTTGAAAATTATTTAAGCATTGAGATGTTTAAATCCTCAAAAATGTAAATTAATATATTCCAGTATTATGTGATAGTATCATAAAATGATGAAATTGTGTCAGAAAACACCCATCATGTACGGGGCAGGTATCAGGCGGATATGAGCGGTAAAAAGGGCTCAAAACTGTCGATTTTCAAGACATTCAAGACAAAGAACCGGGAGCTTACCGGAGAGGCAATACGCCAGAGATCAATACTCACGGTGCTGGCCACCCTGGCAAATCCGGCAGACAGGACCAGGACTGCCATCTCGCAGAGGATAGCCGCAAAAAACAGCGTAATCTGGAAGAATATCTATTCTGGCATTTTCAGGGATCTAGACGAGGTCCTGATTCCGCTGGATTTGGTGCAGGAGGAGGGCAGGCTGCCGCTAAAGAGGGGCCCCAAGGCCCTACAGGAGATGGGCATCCCGTATTACAGGCTGACTGCCAGGGGACTGCTTGTATGCCTGTCGCTAGACGAGATTGGCCAGAGGGGCGGCATTATCGACAAGTTTTTTGCCGCCCTGAATCCGGAGGAGAGATCCATGCATGACGTGACATCCAAGTTCTCAAAAATTGCCCCGCGGTTCACATACTCGCTCTTTGAAAAGCACGCAAGGGCCTATTGCGACGGCACAATAGAGGACCTGCTTCCGCTGGACATTGCGAATTTCAGACACGTCTCTGACGAGTCGGTGCTGATCATAAGGGAGTTTGTGGAGGGCTTTGCCGGCTCGTCAAAAGACGACAGGGCAGCAATGATGTCGTTTCTAGACGAGATGACCGGGTAGATCCGGCGCGGCGCCGATTCAAAAGTCAACATTAAAATCGGTTATTTTCACAGATCCTATAAAATGGGTTCCGGTTCTCAAAAGGTCTTTGCATCCGTAAAGTCATACAGCAAGCGCGGGCGCCTGCTGGCAAGGGCCGAATTTCAGACGTTTGCAGAGTCGAGGGACTTGGATGAGCTAGTCACAAGGATGAAGAACACCGGATATGCAGACGTGGTATCAAGGGTCACAAAACCCTATACGGCCAAAAAAATCGAGTCGGTTCTCAGGGAGCACCTGGCAGAGATACACCACTCTATAGTAAAGGCCGCCGGCGGCTCAAAGGTGCTAGACGCCTATTACCTGAAATTTCTCATCTGGAACCTAAAGCTGATTCTAAAAGGCAAGGTGCTCGGCAAGACCCAGGAAGAGATAGAACCGCTTCTCAACTTGCGCGCCGAGGAGCTAATCAAGCAGAGGGATGTTGTTCTCAAGGCACTTGTTGCAAAGGATCTGGAAGAGACGGTATCCAGCTTGGGCTCGACGGTTTATGGCGACGACATTGCAAAGGCAGTTGCCATATACAACGACAAGAAAAACATACAGGTCTTTGACACGTATTTTGACAAGATCTGGATACGGCAGCTAAGCTCCGGCCTGAGAATCTCGGGCGAAAAGGACATGGCAAAGCCAGTCGGGATGAATATCGACTTTTACAACCTGATGAGCGTCATACGCGGCAAGTTCTGGGGCCTGGATGAGGCGCAGATCCAGGATCTCTTGGTTTCACAGACTGCAAGCGCGCCGATGGATCTGCTCGGCCGCATGATGGCGGCCGGAACCGTCAGGGACGCCCTCAACGAGCTGTCCGGCACGCCCTACGGCGGGCTAGTCCCGCAGACCGAAAACGAGATGGACGCAATTTCAGAGTTTGAAAGATCATTTGAGATGGAGATTTACAGCAGGGCCAGAAACACCTTTACCCGGATGTTTAGCTCCGCCACCAGTGTGGGCATTACGATTATGACGTCTTACGAGGTCAGGAATCTCTCATCCATTGCGTTTGCAGTGGAGCAAAAGATCGCGCCGCAGACTACGATGGAAAAGCTCATCCTGGAGAAGAGTTGAGCGCCGGCGTGACGGCAACTGCCGTCCTCTGGAAGAGCACCGTGATGGCCATGATTCTCGCCCTGCCGTCACTCGGCGTCTTTATCGGGATATATTTCGGGACGGGCAACATTGTTGCCGGCGCCATAGTCGGCTTTGCGGTGCATTTTGCAATGCTTGCCTTTTCGCCCAGGATCTCAAGGCGGCTGGCATCCGGTGCGGTGCGGAGTGATGCGCCATGACCATGGGGGACAGGGACTATCGCAGTCTCATAAAAAACTCAATTGACTCCATCGGAAGGGAGCTTGACGTCAAGGTCGACGCCAAGGACATAAAGACCATCCACCTTCACGAGGTCACAAGGTGCCTGAGGCGGGCCTATTTTGACAGGACGGATCCCATGGATGCAAGGAGGGAGGGATTCAACGATCTGCTGTCCGGACTGCTGCACAAGCTCGGGCACGGCGCAAAGCCGGGGACGTTTGACGTCGACGGGATAAAACTGACGGGCCAGGCAGACATGATAGTGGATGACGCAGTAATACTTTACAGATCGGCCTCCGAGCCGCCGGCAAACCCAAAGGCAGGCGACTTGCTGTTCCTCAATGCGTGCCTGTGGATCTTTGACAAGATGGACGGCGTCGTCATTTACATTACGGGCGACAAAAAAGAGTCCTCGTTTTCACTCTCAAAGAACAAAAAGATGTTCGAGGAGGTCATCAGGAGGATCAGGGTCCTGACCAACCTGCTAGAGGAGCAAAAGGTTCCGATACTGGAGCCCTCTGAGGACTGCTCCGGGTGCCAGTACTATCAGCGGTGTTTCGTAAGGGAAAGGATCGGCAAGTCGATCTCAATTACGCAGCTGGTAGGAATAGGTAAGGATTAAGAAAAAGGTTGTAAAGGTTTTGTACATTTACTCTATTGGTTCCGGATGCCCTTTACCACGTAATGCAAATGTTACTACTGCCAGAGCAATCGAGACTCCGATTGCCGCGCCAAATGCGCTCATTGCTGCTTCTGCCATTTCCTTGAAAGGCTATTACTAATCATATATAATTTTGCCAATTTTTCACCTGTTTTGACAAATAATCATAATTTTCCAAAATCATGATACTATACCGCAGGCAGTCGCCGCCGGACGCTAGGGGACGAACTCAAACTCGGCAATGTTCTCACCACCGCTGGTAATGGAGCTGAGGTTGAAATACGCCTCTGCCAGAACGCGCCAGGACGGGGAACCGCTAGTCAGTGCGTCCCACAGCTCCGGGGTGTTTCCCGTGTTTTTTATGGTGATCGTGTCATAGAGTACCGTTCGTTGATCCGGAAGTACCGTGAAATAGTTGGATTCTGTGACAAAGGCGTTCGGACGGTTGCCGATCTCGCCTATGTGTATCCGCTTGCCGTCCTCGTATAGCTCGTATTTTATAAATTGCAGTATGACTGACTTTGAGTTGGGATTCTCTACGATAAACTGGATCATTATGGTGGCCGCCTTGGGGGTGACCTCGTCTATCAGTATGTGCTCGAGCTGCACCTCAAGCGGCATGGCCGGCCCCACAGAGGGCGACAGGCCGTTACTGGGAATGCCCGGTATTACATAGCCAAAGGCCACGGCGCCCAGAATTGCCGCAAAGGCCGTCATGGCTACAATGACGAATATCCTTGGGTTCACGCAGTCGTGTCATTCAAAACATCTCTTAAATGTTGACAAGCCGGGAGGCGCGGCCGAATCTCAAAGAATTATTATAGCAAGCCGGCACAGTCTGCCTGTGCAGTATTTTCAGGCCGTACAGCAGGGAAAGCAGAGGGCGGCAAAATCACAGATGAGGCTCTTTGAGCTGGCCGGGTTTGCAATGCTGACTCTGACTACGAAAAAGATAGACGGAAAGTTCATGCCAGTCGGCGAGGACGATCTTGCCGCCGTGATCAAGACGCCCGACGGCTTTGTGGCGATTCTAGTCGACTGCGACGGGTGCACAAAGGCGCAGACAAAGGCCATGGAAAAACAAAAGGCCATGGAGGTTTTTCAAAAGGCAAGGCAGGCAGGCGTTGCAGAGTTTCCCGGAAGCAGGATCCTGATCTGGAACGACGAGTATCCGGCAATGCAGGGCATGTAGGCTATGTCACTATCTCCGTGCCGACGGCAGTCCCCCTGACTGCCTTTTCGAGGTTTCGGGGATCGGCCCTTAGCACCCTGGTCTTTATCCTTGAGCGCTCGATTATTTTTAGCGCCACAATATCCATCAGGTCGTATCCGCCGGCGGCCGAGTCCTCGTGGACCAGCATGTTTCTGAGCTTTTTTAGTTCGATTTTTTTGAGCTTTTTTGCGCCCCTATGCGTGTTGGGATCCGAGTCGTACACCCCGTCTACGTCAGTGGCGTTGAGGAATTCTGCGGCCTTTATCTTTTCTGCAATCAGGGCGGCCGTTCCGTTCGTGCTGTGGCCCGGATGCAGCCCGCCGGCCACTACGATCATGCCGCTATCAGCTGCGCGCTGGACCTCCTGCAGCGTGACGGGCATGTGCTGGTACGCCTTTTGTTTTAGCGCGCAAATCAAAAGCCTGGCGTTGAGCCGGGAGATCTCTATTCCCATCTCGTCTAGCGTGGACTCGTCGGCGCCAGAGGATCTGGCATGATCAATGTACCTGCGCGCGATTTTTCCGCCGCCGGCTATGACTATGGGCTGGCACACCCTGGCAATTTTCACAAGAGACGACGCATATTTCCCGAGGGATCCGGCGTCATCCATGTCAAAAACCCTTCCCGACAGCTTTATCACGACTCGTCTTTTCATTCCAGCCCACCAAGGACAGATCTGGCGGCAATTTCAACTTTTTTTCTGGTCTTGCCGGCCGTATAGACCCTCAATATGTTCATGAATCCGGACATGGCAGCCACGAGGGGGATCTGGCTGACCGGCCTCTCCTCCACAGACGGCCTGCCGCCTGCATGCGATACCAGGACGACTGACTGGGACTCTTCGTGGGAGGGGGCCAGCGGGATTGACGGGGCAGTCGAGCTGTCAATAAAGATCATGCTCTCGTCTATCTTGGATTTCCGCGAGAGCTCGGATCTGAGCTCCGCCGCATTGATGCTGCCGGACTTTGACTTGTTTGCGACAAAGCGCTCATACACGCACTTGAGCAGCCTCCTGTCACGATAGTCCTCAGCAAAGCCCCTTGCGCGCCGCAGCTCCTCGGTCCTAGGCTCCAGCGCCAGCAGTTTTGAGAGGATTATCTCGTCGGTAAGCTTTACGTAATAGTCAAGGTCCATCGGGACCAGTCCTAGCTCCCCCCGTGCCAGCCGGATGGACTCTAGGAGCATGACTTCGACTGCCCGGACGGTCTTGTGAAAATAGACCGTCTTGAACATCTGGTACCTGGAGTGCAGTATCGACTCGAACGAATACAGGGCGGACTTTTCAAGCGCCAGCCTGTTCCGGTATACGTTGAGTGACCGGATGATCCTGTTGTGATCGATTCTTGCGTGCTCTGCCCCGGTAAAGTATCCGTCCCTGAGAAGATAGTCCATCATGTCGGCGCTTAGAATCCCCGAGATTATCTCGTTCATGTACCCAGGCCCGGAGCTGCCAAACGCCAGCCCCGTTACGAGTTTTTTGTCGTGGCCCGACTTTGAGAGTATGTCCCCGATTTCTGTCTCTTTGATTATCCTCCTGCCTATATCCTCGTGCGACACTTTTGATTGCTCACCTAGGACCTCCTCGAAAAGGTGTGAAAACGGGCCGTGTCCAATGTCGTGTAATAGTCCGGCAAGCCTCAGCTGCTCTACCTTGTCGGAGTCCAGGATTCCCTTCTCCTGCAGCGACTGGGCCGCCTGCCCGGCAATGTGCATGACGCCAAGCGAGTGCTCAAACCGGGTGTGCTGCGCGCCCGGATAGGTCAGATGCGCGCCCGATAGCTGCCGTATCCTTCGCAGCCGCTGAAATACCGCAAGATCCACTATTTGGTGCTCCAGGGGGTTGATTCTGATAAAGCTGTGAATCGGATCAATTATGTCGATATAGTTTTTTTTCATTTTCCCAGTTTTCGTGCAAGCACGTCCATTATCCTTTCGTGTACCTCCCGGCGGGTTCCGGACGCATCGACTATCCTCCACCTCTTGGCCCTTGCCATCCTTTTGTAGGCAAGCGATATCTTGCGCGAAAACGCCTCGCTTTTTTCGAACTGGTCCCTTTTTGCGGCCTTTCTCCTAAATGACTCCCCTTGTGCAACGTCGAGCAGTATTACCAGATCCGCCCTTGGCAGGCCGCGATCAAGGTTTGCCAGCCATTCCGGCCCCATTCCGTTCACCATTCCGTATACCATGTTGGACTGGTAGTACCTGTTCATTATAATGACCGAGTTCTCCGAGACTGCCCTTTTGATCTCGTCGAGTTTTTCCCACCTGTTGGCGGCAAGCAGGCAGTGGACCGTCTGCAGCGGCGGGCTGCTCCGCCCGTTGAGATACCCGTCTATCGCCCTGCCCACCGGGGTGGAATAGTCCGGAAAGCTAAAGACGCGGGTCTTTAGCTTTCTTTTGCGCAGTGCCCTTGCAAGAAGGCCGGACTGGGTCTTTTTGCCCGCCTGATCCCCGCCTTCGATCACTATTATCATGAGTGGCTTTTCGTGGGGGGCAATTAATTTAAAAATCTATCAGAATTGTGCCGGAAAATAGAGCGCCATGATGTGAAAAAAGATCTTGCAGGTGGCTAGCTTGCCGGTGCGGCAAGACCGGCCACGGCGCAAAAGTCGGAATTTGCAGGCCATCCGCCAAGGTTTATAACCAAAAAACGCCCAATCACTGAAATTGGAGCTGGTAAAATCCGTGGCAAGGGAGATAGTAAAGGGGATAGGCAACAAGTCAAGAGAGTTCTACGAGTTTGTACTGCCTCCAGTCGACATGCATCTGGGCGATTCTGAGCTGACGGTGGTAATCGACATTCCGGGATTTAAAAAAGACGAGATAAAGCTGAGCATTGCGGAAAACATCCTGTCAATTAGCGCAAAAAAGCCAGACGACGGCGATGCCCGGGGCAGGGCAATCTATGATCAGCGCCCGCGCATAATCGACAAAAAGATACTGTTGCCGGTTCCCATCGAGGAGAAAAAAGAGATTACCGCGGCAAAGTACGCCGACGGAATCCTGACGCTCGTCTTTCCCCTGGTCAAAAACGACAGGGACATACGCATAGAGTGATTAGCGCTTTTTGAAAACGGCATAGACTGACATTGCAACCATCGAGCACGCCATTCCGGCAATGCCCAGAACCTCGTTGGAGCCGTACAGTATTGCCGATCCCACGAATACGGCAGCCAAGAGTATGCTGCCGGGGATCATGCCTGATCTCTGCCCCGCGTTGAGCCGGAGGGATCTGCCGTCGTCGATGAGTTTTTTTAGCTCAGGCGCAATGCTGATCGTCGCATCGATGGACTTTGCAATCGTGTCAAATGACTGTTTTAGCTCCTCGAGATAGGCGTCCCTGATCAGGTCCTCTTCTTCCAGTATGTTTTTGAGCACCCGGACGAACTTGAAATCCACCCGGTGCGTCTTGTATATCCCCTCGATGATCGAGGCCATCCTCATGTATAGTGCGAGGTGTTTTGGCAGGATAAACGGAAACCTGCCCATGGTCTTGTTGGCAATCTCCATTAGGCCCTCGACTTCCATCTCGTCGGGTTTTCTTCCGTGCATCGCGCGTATGGACATCTCTATTGCCCTTTCAATCACCGACTGGTTAAAATCCGGCATCAGCATGCCGAGTGACTTCATCGCGCCGACTGTTCGCTGCGGGTTTTTTTCGACTAGCGCAAGGTACAGCCTCACCAGCTGCATCCTTGTCTGGTCGTCCAGCCTTCCGACCATCCCATAGTCGTAGAGAATCAGCCTGCCGTCGTCCGTGACTGAGACGTTTCCGGGGTGCGGATCGGCATGAAAGATCGTGTTGCGCAGCAGCATTGTAAAAAAGATCCTGTGGACGTCGACTACTAGCTTTTGCCTGTCGATTCCCCTCCTGTCTAGCTCCTCGATGTCGGTGACCTTGATTCCCGGCACATACTCCATGGTCAGGATGTTTTTTGAGGAATAGTCGTCATACACGTCTGGAACCACGACGTTTGGGTATTTTTTCATGTTTTGCTTTATTCTCTTTAGGTTTGAGGACTCGAGGGTATAGTCCATCTCCTCGTATATCGTCTCTATGAACTGCGCCAGCATGGCGCGTGCGGAAAACCTCAGGTTGGGATCGACGAACCTCAGCGCCAGGGGGAGGATTTTTTTGAGAACCTGTAGATCCTGGGCGACAATCCCCTCTATTCCGGGCCGCTTTACCTTTACTACCACGTCCTGCCTGTCGATTTTTGCAAGGTATACCTGCCCTAGTGACGCGCCAGAGATTGCGCTTGATCCCATAAAGGAGAACGTGTCGTCTATGGATCCCAGATCACGCTCTATTATCGGCTTTATTTTCTGAAAGGGTTCCGCCGGGACGTCGTCTTGCAGCTTTGAGAGCTCCTCCATGTACGGCTGCGGCAGTATGTCTGCCCGCGAGGACAGCCACTGTCCCAGCTTGATGTATACCGGCCCGAGCGATATGAACGTCTCAAGTGCCCTCCGGGCGTTTTTCCTGTACTTTTCGGCCTCGATGTTTCTGCCCCCCTGCCGGATCCATTCCCTCCGGTCCCGCCTTAGCGCCAGCAGCGACGGCAGTAGCTTGAATGCGACGCGCGCAGTGCGGACTAGTGGTATCTTGTCTCACCCAGATCCTTGAGTTTTTTTGCGGCGGCATAGCCTGCAATGCCAAGCAGCAGGGAGCCGGCGATTTGCAGCGGGAGCGGTTTTATCCTTAATAGTGATCCGAGTCCTGCCAGTGACAGTCCCACTAGTACCTCCGGGGCGTCATAAACAAGGTGTGCAAGCGGCCTCTTTCTTGGATCAACTCTGTCCATATGCACCAGATACCTGCCGTCATACTCCCGAATGTGCAGCCTGCCGTACCGGTACTGGCGTCTTGCCCCGTTTTTCTGGCCAAGTACGGTCTCCTCTGCACCTGCCATCATAAACTGCCTGATCTCCTTTGGAACCTCGATCTCCTCGCCAAACATCGGTAAGATGATCGCAGTGCCGCTACTTGTTAAGTTTTTGCGCCACGGTATAGTCCCGGCGGCATTACAGACTGGCAGGCGGTGCGGATACTGCAGGCACGGTCTGCGCGCATCACGTAGAGTTTTCCGCCGTTTTTTTCTTGTACACGCGGAATCCCAAAAACCCCGCTACTGCGACTGCGGGCAGTATGAAAAGCGGCATATAGTCGGCATTTGACTCTGTGTCTTTTGAATGATCCTCCAAAAAGACCGTCGCCTCGTGCGTGACGAATATCTCGTTTCTGACGTCGTCCTTGTATCGGACGGTGATCAGTATGTCGTGCTCGCCGTACTGCGGCGGGCCGTCAAACTCTACCTGCACGTTAAAGGGCACCGGCGATTCGATTTCGATCTCGTCGATGAACTGCGTCGTGGGTCTTATGTTTGAGCTGCCCAGCGGCTCGACTGTTACAAACCCAAACAGCGCATTCTCGTTGCCCTCGTTGATTATCTCGCCGATGATGGTGGACTTGCCTGACAGCTCTATTACGCCCACGTTATAGACTGACGTGTCAATGAATCCCTTGACGTAAAAATCCACGATGCGGGAGATTGTATACCTGTCCCCGTGGGCGTTAAAGTATGTCACCTCCATCGGGGTGCGCAGGGTGTCGCCCTTTACCGACGCCGGCACGTATATCTCCAGCTCAAAATACTTTGCCTCGCCCGGTCCAATGTGGCCCACGTCCCAGTTGGTGTCGAGGATTACCACGTTTTCCGTGTTTGTTATGGACTGTGCAGTCGACGATATGGTGTCCTGCGTGTTTTGCAGCTCAATGTCGACGCCGGAGACGGGGGCCGTGCCGTGGTTTGATATTTCAATTACCACCTTGTTTTTTTGCAGCGAGATCAAAAACGGGTCAGTCGCCTTCATGTTTATGATGCTGTCGCCCGTAACCTTAAAGTCAAAGTCAAAAAACGCGTTTCTCAGCCCCGATTCGCGCAGCCGGGAATATTCAACCTTGGCGGACGCCTGGTAATTCCCGATATTTGCGTGCTCGCCAATGTTTACAAAGAATTTCAGCGCAAAGTTCTCCCCGGCGGCGGTGTTTGTGACGCTGTCTGCCTCGATTATGGCATCAGGCCCGTCAGTAGGCGAAAAGCCGATTGGCAGGGACAGCTGTCCCTTGATGCCCGTAATGTCCTCGGTGCCTATGTTGGCGATTATCACCGTAAAGGGGACGTTTTGATCCCCCGGCGTCACCTCGATCTTTTCATCCTCCGTGCCAAAGTACGCGTCAATGAATTTTACGTCGCCGAACCTCCTATCAAAGAAAGAGTCGGCCGTTCCCGTCTGCGCGTATGCGTCGCCGGCGAGAATCGAGCTGGCAATCAGGACTGCCAGCAGTATGATGTTCCTCATGCCGCCACCCCCGCCTGCTGCTTGTCCTCAAAGGCGCGCCCGTCCTTGATGGTAATCACCCTGTCGACCTGGCCGAACTGGTGCCGGTCGTGCGTGACTATAACAAAGGTCAGCCCCATTTTTTTTGCAATCGTCTTCATCAGCTGCACTATGGTCTCTGCTGTAACAGAGTCAAGGTTTCCGGTAGGCTCGTCGGCAAGCACTATCGTGGGGTTGTTGATGAGGCCCCTGGCAATGGCGGCCCGCTGCGCCTGTCCGCCGGAGATCTTGTTTGCACGCTTGTACATTTGGTCATTCAGGTCCACTGCCCGGAGCAGCTCTTCTGCGTCCCTTTTGGCATCACGGCCGGTGCCTGCAATCTGCCTTGGAAGCAGCACGTTTTCTATTACCGAGAGATCGGCAAGCAGGTTGGAGAACTGGAAGATAAAGCCAAGCTTTTTGTTCCTAAATGACGAGATCTTGCCGTCGTCAAGCATGGTGGCATCTATCCCGTCGACTAGGATTCTGCCAGTAGTCGGCCTGTCTAGCAGGCCGATCATGTTCAGCAGGGTGGACTTGCCAGAGCCGGAGCTTCCCACAATGAGGACAAACTCCCCCTTTTCGACTCCAAATTCTACGTCCTGAAGCGCCATGATCCGCGTCTGGCCCTCGCCGTAGGCCTTGCTCAGGCCGGTTATCTCTAGCACCCTAGACATTGCGCATCGCCTCCACCGGCAACAACCGCGTCGCCCTGTACGAGGGATAAAGCGATGCCAGTATTGCCAGGCCAAACGATGTCAGCGCAGTCTGGATGATCTTTGCCCAGTCGTAGGTCACCTCCAGCGGCAGGCTTCCGCTAAACGACAGCTTTGCCTCCTTTGCATAAAACGTGTATCCAAGGCCAGCTGCGGTTCCGACCCCCGCGCCTATGACCCCGATGATCATTCCCTGGAAGAGAAATATGATCAGTATGTCCTTTCTGCGCGCCCCTATGGCGCGCATCACCCCGATCTCCCTTGTTTTTCCGGTTACCAGCATCATCTGTATTGTCACAATCGCAAACGCAGAGGACATCATGCCGAAATACCCTATCAGGTTTATCAGGGCAATCCCGGATCTAAAGCCCTCTAGCTGTTCTTCTGCGGCCTCCTCTATCGTCTCTGCGATAAAGTCGTCGTTTGGAAACGCCGCCAAAAAAAAGTCCCTGACTTCCTCTGCCTTGGCCGGATCGTTTAGCTTTACCATTATGGATCCCGTGTCGCCCGGTCTGTCCAGCATGCCGCGCAGGGTATCAATGTGAACTACTACGCTATAGTCAAAACCCTGCCCGCCCGGGGATTTTGCAATCCCGGTCACGACAAACCGCCTGATCTGATCCTCGCCGCCCCTGTCTACCACCCCTACCTGTACGCTGTCGCCGACTGTAGCACCCCCGAGGTCTTCTGCCACGTTGGAGCCTAACACGATGGAGTTTCTGGAAAAGACAAACTGTCCTTCCGTTACGGTGGTGTGAACGGTAGACGTCCTGATATCCCTGAGGGGATCCACTCCCACTATGGGAATTCGCGTCTCCTCTATTCGCTGTCCGGACTTTGTTATGTTGATGGCGGCTGTTGAAGACAGCCGGGGCGTTGCCGCCTCGACGTACGGTATCCTTTCAAACCAGCTGACCAGCGACAGGTCAGACTTGTCAATATAGTCCTCGTCGTCCGTAACTGAGATGTTTCCAAACCTGTAATCTGTGAGATCGCGGACTATGGCATCAAACAGGCCCTGAAATATTACAAAGTTGACATGAATTACCAGTATTCCAATCATCACGGCAAGCACCGCCCCGATCAGGCTTCCCTTTTTGTTGAACAGCATTCTTTTGGCCAGATTAAGCCGGTATTCCATGCCTTGTATAAAATAGTCTTATATATAAGGTATATCATGCCAAATAGTAGCATATAAGAGATTTTTATGGTATTAAAGTATAAAATGATCCATTAAACTGGAAATAATATATATTCACGACATTTTTATATATTATAAGTAGATAATGAATCATAAAATGGATATCGAGGCATTAGATTGGACAGTTTAGATATGCGGATTCTCGGCAGGCTGTTGAACAATTGTAGGGAATCAGACAGGCAGATTGGAAGACATCTGGGCATCTCTGGCAGTGCGGTAAATGCCAGGATAAAAAAAATGCAAAAGGGCAGGGTCATTGAATATTTCACCCTGAGGATAGAGCCGCCCCTTCTGGGCTACGGGGTTTTCTATATCGTCGTGACGGGGCGGGATCATGACGCCATACTAAAGCAGGTAAGACTGGTGGGCCAGCCATTCATGATAGTTCCGTGCGTGGGCGGGATAACGATATGCGGAATAGTGGTAAAAGAAGACGTGCGCCAAAAGATAAAGATTGCAGAGGGGCTGATGAAGGACGTAATGGTGCTTAATGTTTTTGAGGCCGGGGATTCCGGCGGATATACAAGCCTGACAAAGACGGACATTGTGATAGTAAGCGGGCTGATGGACAATCCGAGGCAAAAGATAGAAACGCTTGCAAAAAAGATCAGCCTGTCGACAAAGACGGTTGCAAGATCCATAGAAAAGATGCAAAAAAACGACGCAGTCCAGTTCACGCTGGTATATGATCCTACCAGGATGACCGGCTATATACCGCACGTGATCCTGACCCGGATTGCGCGCGATACAAAAGAGACCATCAAGAGGCTGAAGAAAAAATTCGCGGGGAATTTCCTGCAGGCCCCATATATTGCAGAGGATCAGATCGCGCTGCTCATGTACAGCGACGACATATTCGGGCTTGACGACCTGACACAGAAGGTAAGGGACGTGCCGGGCGTGGGCTCGACTGACCTGTTTATCCCCAAAAAGATCTTTTTTCCGCAAGAGTGGATTAAAGGCGCGGTCCTTGATGCGGTAAAGTCCCCGACACTGCACCTGTCGTACCAAGTAAACTAATATTGTCATCCGGCATACGCCGGTCGTGAAAAAAAAGATCTATAGCGGAAAAATTCTGGACTTTAGCATACATGACGTGAGGATTCAGGGCAGGAGGGTGAAAAGGGAGATGATAGAGCACAGGGGGGCCGCTGCGATCATCGGCTTTGATGAGAAGGACAGGATAATCCTGGTAAGACAGCACAGGTTTCCCCACGGCCGTGTGCTAGAGATTCCCGCAGGAACGCTAGAGGAGGGCGAGGATCCAAAGGAATGCGCCTTTAGGGAGATGCAGGAGGAGACCGGATACAGGGCCAAAAAGATGACGCATTTTCTGTCGTACTATCCCTCCATTGGCTACAATACGGAGGTCATACACTGCTATGTGGCCTCAGGACTAGCCAGGGTCTCGGAGATTAATCCTGACTGCGACGAGTTCATCACGGTAGTCAAGATGAGCCTGGGCAGGCTTGTCGGCATGATAAAGTCCGGCAAGATAGCAGACTCGAAGACAATCTGCGCGGTTCTGACGTATGCCGCCAGGGAAAAGATTCAGGTCTGAGTGGAGTATGTCGGCTTTACAAGATCGGCAATGTCCGCCCAGGAGCGCTCGACGCGCTCAAACGTGTAGACCAGGTCAAGATAGTCAATCGGGATCTGCTTTTTGTTTTCAAGCGACGACTTTATGAGCTGTATGCGCCCCTCGAATGCCTTGTGCAGCGCAATTGACTCGATGGCCAGCTTGCGGTCGTTGTTGATAAAGGCGTCGATTATCTTTGTCCCCATCGGTTCCAGGTTTTTGGCAATGCCGTGGATCTTTTTGAGGTACGACTTTGGGACCGTCGTCGAATAGACCGAGTTGGAAAGCTCCACTATGGTGTCGCCTGCGCGCTCTAGCAGGTTTGCCGCAATCCTGTAGTCAAGCACGTCTATGTTTTCAAGATTGAAGGCGTTTGCCAGCCTCCTGTCGATCATGGTGCTCCTTATCAGCCGGACCAGTAAAAAGTACTGCCTGTTTACCTCGTTGTCCCTGTCAGATATGGTGCGGAGGTTTGACTTGTCGCCGTC
This sequence comes from Cenarchaeum sp., assembly GCA_965212015.1. Lineage (GTDB taxonomy): Archaea > Thermoproteota > Nitrososphaeria > Nitrososphaerales > Nitrosopumilaceae > Cenarchaeum. Next base: position 1,350,787 of record OZ243037.1, on the reverse strand, counting down.
TATCAGCCCGGATGTAATGTCGCCGTACATTCCCAGCACAATGTTGCCTATCCTTTTGAGGATTTTTTGCGGGTTTAGCGTGACGGCGTCTAGCAGAAACTGCATATTTATCGCAGTCGAGTCCTCCTCGATGATCTCCATTCCAACCAGCCTGCGCATGGAGTTTCTGATTTTTTCCCTGTCGCCGACGGGAATGGATGTCCTGCTCTTGATGTTGATGACGTCGTATCCTAGCAGGTATGCGCCAGTCAGGTCGGCTGCAATGTTCTCGTCGGGCGGCAGCGGATACGATATCGTAATCTCCTTGGCCGGCTTTGACTTTTGATTCGGCGTTATCGTGACAGAGTTCTGCCCCGTATCCAGCTCCACCTCGGCGTTTTTTGTCAGGCCGTTAGAGTCCACCCAGTCCTTTGGCAGCGTTACCAGCGTGCTGCTGCCTATGCGTTGTAGGCGTCGAACGTATTTAGTCAATTTATACCGATTTATATTATTTAAGCCATATTTTTATATTTTCCTAGAAATTTAAATTTAGATCAATGAGAGGAATGGCGTTTTGCCCCGCGCATGTCACGGGGTTCTTCAAGGCAGAGACAGGGGAGCGGGATCCCAGAAAACTCGGCTCGCTTGGTGCGGGCTTTTCGATGCGTGAGGGCGTGGTGACTGGGGTTCGGGCATCCCCCTCGAGCAAGGCGGGCCACAGAATATACATATCAGGATACAGGCCGGATGATACGCGGGTCTCAGAGTGTGTCATTGGCGAGTTCTTCAAGATGACCGGGAAAAAGTATTTTGTCGATATAGAGCACGAGATATCCGTGCCCGTGGGATACGGCCTGGGATGCAGCGGCGCAGTGGCGCTATCGCTGGCAATGGCGCTGGATTCTGCGCTGGGCACCGGCCTGTCAAGGGAGGAGGTCGGGCAGGTGGCACACTGTGCGGAGCTTGGCTGCAAGACGGGGCTGGGCGACGTGCTGGCGTCGTACCACGGCGGCTTTGAGATAAGAACCAGGCCGGGGGCGCCGGGAATAGGCAGGCTAGAAAAGATAGAGTCCGACAGAAGGGCAATCCTGATCTGTTTTTCGCCCATATCCACTAGAAAGTTCATGGACGAGAGGATGGAGCTGATAAACGGCCTTGGCGGCAAGATGGTCTCAAGGCTGGCCCGCTCGAGAAGCTATGACGACTTTCATGACATGTCGCTGGAATTTGCGCGATACGTAAAGGTGATGACGCCAAAGATGAATTCCGTGATAGGCGAGCTGAGGGACATCTCGGTGAGATGCGGGGTGGCATTGTTCGGCGAGACCGTCTTTACGCTGGTTCCAAAAGAGATGGAGGGTGTGGTGCTGGAGGTTTTAAGGGGATACCCGGAGGGCATTGTCATAAACTCGGAGATTGATAATGACGGTGCCACAGTGCAGAGCTGGAAATGACTGTAATTCCCAAAACCCATCCCAGATTCGAATCCCTGCAGACAAGGGAGAGGCTGGTCAGGGGATTTGACTGCGGCCTGGTTGCAAGGGAGGGACTGCTGGCCCACGGACGCGGAGAGGCCTTTGACTATCTGCTAGGCGAGAGCACCGGGAGTGCGGCCAAAAAGGCGCTCGGTGCAGCAGCTGCCATGCTGCTGCTGGCACAAAGACCCGTGATTTCAGTCAACGGCAACGTGGCAGCATTGTGTCCCGGCGAGATTATAGAGCTCTCAGAGTCAGTCGGGGCGCAAATAGAGGTGAACCTGTTTTATTCCAGCGCAAAAAGAATGCGCGACGTTGCGGCGGCGCTAAAAAAACACGGCGCCAGACGCGTTCTGGGAACGAATCCAAAGTCATCGAGGCGTCTTTCCGGAACGGACTCGGCGCGCAGGTTTGTTGATGCGGACGGCATTTTTTGTGCCGACGTGGTACTGGTTCCCCTGGAGGACGGGGACAGGACGGCCGCGCTGGTAGGGGCGGGCAAAAAAGTCATAACGTTTGATCTCAACCCCCTCTCAAGGACCTCGCAGACGGCCAGCGTCTCAATCGTGGACAATATAACGAGGGGGATGGGGGTGCTGGTGCGCATGGCAGGTACATATTCCAAAAAGAGCGGGCGCGAGCTGGAAAAAATAGTGGACTGTTTTGATAACGGAAAAAACCTGGCATCAAGCATCAGGGAGATTAGGGCCAACCTCGCCGGGAGGGCAAGAATTGCATAAGACGGCAGGCGACATAGTGCAGATGAAAAAGGCAGGCAGCAGGATCTCCGTGCTGACCAGCTATGACTATACGATGGCGGCACTCTGCGACAGGGCCGGAATAGACGTGATTCTTGTAGGCGACAGCGCAGGCATGGTGATGCTTGGCCGCGCAGACACCACGTCGGTAACCATGGATCAGATGTGCATGTTTACAGAGGCGGTGTGCCGCGGAAGGAAAAACTCGCTAGTCGTGGGGGACCTGCCGTTCATGTCGTACCAGGCAAGCGTCGATGACGCAATCAGGAATTCAGGCAGGCTGGTCCGGGCAGGTGCCGACGCAGTAAAGCTCGAGGGCGGCAGTTCCATGTCAGGAACCGTAGGCGAGATTGTCAAAGTCGGAATTCCGGTAATGGGGCACATTGGACTGCAGCCGCAGACCGCAGGGCTGTCAGAGGGCTACAGGGTGCAGGGCAGGACAAGGGACTCTGCACTGGGGCTGATCCGGGATGCAAAAAAGCTGGAGGAGGCAGGCGCGTTTAGCATCACGCTGGAGATGGTGGCGCACGAGGTCGCCAGGATAATCACGGATTCCGTGGAGATTCCCACCATAGGGATAGGCTCAGGTGCGGGCTGTGACGGGCAGGTTCTCGTGGCACAGGATCTGCTCGGAATGTACGACAGGATAAGGCCAAAGTTTGCAAAAAGATACCTGAATCTGTCCGATGAGATCACCGGCGCCGTGGGAGGCTACATAAGCGAGGTAAGGACGGGAAAGTTTCCCGGCGGGGAGAACTGGTTTTCAATGGACAAAGACGAGCTGGAGGAATTGGAGAATAGTATTGGCGGCAGGAGCTAGGGGGCATCCGTCGCAGGACATTGCGGGATCGCACGGGGCGGAGCTCTCAGGCAAAAGAATAGTCTTGTGCGTGGCAGGAAGCGTCGCCGCATACAGGGCAATCGAGCTCTCAAGGCTGCTGATGCGCCACGGCGCAGACGTAAGATGCGTCGCAAGCAGCGCCGTACTAAAGCTTATCCGGGCCGACTATTTCAAGTGGGCCACGGGCAACGACGTGGTGACAAAGCTTACAGGAAAGCTCGAGCACATTGATCTGGCAGACTATGGAAGATCGGATCTGATCATCGTCTATCCGGCAACTGCCAACACGCTTGGCAAGCTTGCCAACGGCATCGACGACACGCCGGTCTCGACTGTGCTTACCGTCGGGCTTGGCTCAAAGACGCCCATCGTGATGTGTCTTGCCATGCATGCGGCAATGTACGGCAATGCCGCGGTAAGAAAAAACATGAGGTTCCTAAAAGACAAGATTGAGTTTTTTCTGCCGCAGGTAATGGAGGGAAAGGCCAAGGCAGGAGAGCCCGGAGACGTGCTAGACTATGTGCTAAAACGGTTCGGATACTCTTCTGTCCTGGGCGGCAAGAGCATCCTGATTACCGCCGGCTCTACTGCAGAGCCAATAGATCCCATACGCGTGATTACCAACCAGAGCACGGGGGAGACAGGCGTCCTGCTGGCAAAAGGGATGCTCTCTGCCGGGGCGAATGTAACCCTGATTTACGGCCTGGGCGCAAAAGAGGCCCCAGCCGGGGCAAGGCACGTGCACGTCAGAACAGCGCAGGAGATGCTGGCCGCAGTGAAAAAAGAGATGAAAAACAGGTTTGACGTCGTAATCATGGCGGCAGCCGTGTCTGACTATACGGTAAGGAATCCCAGACGAACCAAGATAAGCAGCCGGGGGGAGCTGCGCCTGACGTTTGCACGGACGCCAAAAATAATAGACGGCATCAGGGGGATTCAAAACGACACGCTGCTAGTGGGCTTCAAGGCCGAGGCCGGGGTTTCAAGAAAAGAGCTCGAGTCAAGGGCGCTAAAAAAGATGCGCGACGCAAAGGCCGACATGATCGTGGCAAACGACGTGGGGACTGCCAGGTACAGGAAAAACCCCCACAACAACGAGGTGCTGATTGCAAGCCGGTCCGGAAGGCACTGGTCCGGGTGGCACAGAAAGGAAATGATTGCAGGCATGATAGTGCGGGAGGTTGAAAGGCTCTATAGCGCCCGGGACGTGGGGAGCCTGGCTTTGGACGGTTCTATTCCCCGTCGTCAGACCCGTAAAACATCCAGCACAGCCCCCTGATGTCCTGCCAGTCGATCTGATTTCCGGTACGGGCGAGCAGTTTTTGTTCTTGCATGCAGTCGCTTTGCGTGGTTTGGATATAAGACGTGCGTAGGACTTGTCAATTGTCCATGCCGGGGTTCAAAATGTCATCCAGGTGATCCTCCAGTATCGTCAGGAGGGACTGGGCCTCGTCATAGCTTCCCTCGTCAATGTGCGCCCGCAGCTCGTCGATCATCTTTTTTGCGGCCAGGGTCGCCTCGTAATCAACCCCGTCTATGGACTGTAGCACGTCAAGATCCCGGTCTATCTGGACTGCGCGCGACAGCATTACCTCGAACTGCGACAAGTCAAGCTGCTCTTTGATTGAGAGGACTTGTTTGATTTCATCGATTATCAGCCTGGGATCCGAGGATTGCGAGAGCTTTTCCTTGGCGGACTCTAGCTTGTCTACTATGGAATAGTATCCCAGCTCCTCTGCGTCGGCTATTATCTTGTCTAGCGTGTCGACATACTGCTGTGCAAACGTCTTTGCGCGGTCAGACGCCCTTTGCTGGGAGGATTCCTCCAGCTTGGACTCTATGTCTGGCAACAGCGCGTTGATTTCGGCAATCGACGCCACGGCGCCCTCGCCGTCACCCCGGCCAACCTGCTGTTGTGCCAGGCCTAGCAGCCCGTCGAGCTGCGAGAAATCCGCATCAATGCCGTGCGTGACGGCTATGTTTTTCAGCTTTGTGATGAATCGCTCGGACCTCTCCAGGACGCTTTTCAGATCCGGTTCAATGCCGGCATCCGCATGCCGGATGTCCCCGCCTGAGATCATGTGTGGAATCTTTTTGAATATGTCCATGGTTGCAAGAAAATGCCTCTCTGCGGATTCTGCGTCGTCGTTTTCTATGGCCGCCTTGAGCGCGTCTAGCTCGCCTGCGCCGTCCTGAAACAGCGTCTCGACTGAGGCCGGAACGTCGTCCGTCCCCGCAAGCTGCAGCTTGATCTCCTCGTGTGCGTGCGTGGCGATTCTGAGAATGGTCTCGTATTCTGCCGCAGCCATGGCGCCTGGCACGCCTGCTGCGCATACAAGCAGCAACAAGCCCAGAAATACGGCCCTCGTCATTGCCCGTCCTCCGGCTCTTTTAGTATGATGAGGTTTTGCAGGTCTGTCTTTCTTATCTCGACAATCCCGTGTCTCTCAAGCCGCTTGACTGCCCTCCACATGGTGGTGCGCGGCAGCAGGAATTTTTTGCGCAGCTCGCTCTCCTTTGCACTGCCGCCGTTTTCATGTATGAACGATACAATGTCCCTGTCATCCTCCCTGAGATCCGGCGTGGAGTCAAGGACGGCCTGCAGGTTCGGGATTACGGGTTTTGGGGATTGCGGCGAGACAAGCATGGGTTTTGCACGTCTGATTTTTCTTAAATACATTATGCCCGCCATGGCGGCTGCTGCGATCACGGCGCCGACGATTATCGGCGAGCCGTCCTCAGGCTGCGAGGGCGCAGGATCCTGCTGTGATCCAAAGATATAGTCGATTCGTATGCTGCCCTCCTTCAGGGTCAGCTTTGAGCGATCCTCAAGGACCTCCATGGCTGCCGGCAGGCTGCTCATTCCTATAATGACGGAATTCTCCGGCATGAGCAGGGAATAGCCGGAGGAAGAGTCCAGCTCAAAGCTCCAGACCCTGCCCTGCTTTGAGACCAGATCGTGGACGTCATACTGCAGGGAGACTAGCTCAGCTCCCAGCGTCTCAATCGTCGCCACGCTGCCGTCTATCTGGCTTGCCAGCAAAAATTCGTTTTGCCCGACTGCGACAAAATTGTCTATCGTAGAGCCGGGAAGGCTCACCTCAAAGTCCGGCTGTAGCGGGTCGACTTTGAACTCGGTGATTACATGGGTCAGGCCGTCCGGATATATGGCAAGATCCATGCTTTTGGGGATTCCCGAGGAGTTTTGAGCCGGCATGGCAGAAGCCAGGGCGATCAGGCCGATTACAACTAGTGGCGCCTTGAGCATAATTTGTAAAGTGCCGTCGACCCTTACAAAAAGCATTCCATCGTCTGGGTACGGCGTCGTCTCTGGTGCCATGCGCTAGTACCTCAGGTTCATGGATTCCACTATGCTCTGGAACCGTCTGAACTCCTGAAAGAACTCTAGTCCCTTTTCGGTGATAAGAAATATCCTGTTCCGGTCGTTTTTGAGGGATTCCACCAGGCCGGCGCTTATCAGCTTCTCGCATTTGTCTAGCACCGCATAGTGGGAAAGGTTCGCCCTGCGGGATATCGCAGAAACTATTGCCCCGTTTCGTCCCGCATCCATTGCAACGTCCAGGATGTCTCCCATGATGCCCATTTCGGATCTGTACTGTTGTTTTGACATGCTGTGGTATAGGATGGCCTGGTTAATGAGGGACGTTTTGAAACCGCATTGAAACGCATCTGAAACGCCCGTTTCACGGCAGAACGCCGGTTTTTGTGCGTGACGGGCGGCCGGATGCCCATGGCCGATTGTCAAAAATCAGGCGAAATGGCGGCAATCTGCGGGATCATATCTGATCGAGTGTGTGGTCACGTTCCGCTGCGATCAGACGTGAATTTCGCATCACGGATCTCTTGGGCGGCATGGGCGACTTTGTACTTTTCGATCATACGCTTAATAACATCCACCCGGTACAAAAAACAGTCATGGTTGGACTATTCGATCGGTTGAAAAAAGATGATGGCGGGGGAATAGTCGAGGAGAGGCCGCCTGCCTTTGAAGAGACGGGGACCGCACCAGAGGCGGGAGCAGAATACGGCGAGCCAAAGGCAGAGTACGCCACACCCGCGGCAGGCTCTGACATTGGAATAGATTCCCTGATGAACAAGCGGGCAAAGCTGGAGGAGGCAATAGACTATGTGGGATTGATGATCAAAAACCTCAGGGACAAGAGGACAAGGCTTGAAAAAGAGATCGAAGACGAGTCAGTCGACATTAGAAACCTAAAAGAAAAGCTAGAAAAGGTCAGGGAATACATAGGCGAGGAGAGCCGTGGAATCGGGGATCTCACCCAAAAGAGGTCCCGCGTGGAAGGCGAGGCCGACGAGGTGGGCAGAATCATAGACGAGCTGAAAAACAGCCTGGCTGGAATAGACGGCATAATAAACTCCGAAGGCGACAGGATTAAGAGCTTTAGGCAGTCAAGAGAAAAACTCGGCTAGACTTACATGAATTTCGTGGTGGCCGATTCGGACTGTTCGCCCAGATCAAGCGGGGTGGACGGGAATTTTGTATCTACTGAGCTCTCCGCCACCGCTGCGGCCTCTCGCAGAATCTTGTCAGTCTCCGGGTTGGTTCCCTCTTCTGTGCCAAACGTCGTCTCTGCGGAGAAGGTTTCAGTCATCATCCCACCTAGCATGTCTGCCATCTTGCTGATCTCCTGATCTGCACCGGGCATGAACTTGCCGAGTGACGACTTCATTCCCTTCATCAGGCCCACCGTAGGCATCATTGCCATGACGGTGTCGCCTAGATCACTGCATGTGGATAATCGTAATTCTATCTGTTCAATGGCAACCCTTGCGTTTCCTAGCACCCTGCTGACCTTTCTGACCTCGGCCAGCTCGTTTGAGAGCACCCTGCTCGTATGGGTGTCGTGCTGCTGGGTGGCCGCCACGATTCTTTCAAAGAGTTTTGCGTCCCTTTCGTTTAGCTTGGAGAGCATTCCGTCAAGCTTTGAGATCTGTTTTTGCAGCCTGACAATTGCCGCCTGTACCCTGGGCTTTAGCGCGCCCTTTGGCTTTACAACGTCGCCTAACCTCTCAGACAGGCCCGGATTGGACGATTTTGACCACGTGTTTTGGAATTTTGACACAAATACGACTCTAAAAATCCGTTCTTAATGGAGGGTGTGAATTATGGTTCACATGGTGTAAAAATTGACTAACAAAAGACGGTTTTGAGTGCAGGCAAACCCCGGATATGGCGGGTCGGATCCCAGTATTGACTGCCGATGTGTCCCTCATACAGGGCATCCAGATGGGCAAGCGCGGTACCCGGGGATGTGTGAGGCCATTATCCCGCCGCCTCCTGCGAACGGATCGGCCGGCAGGCCGCCGCGTCTTGATCAGGGGCAGAGTGCGGGCAACTGATTTAACTCCGGAATGATTGTAAACGGCATGAGAGTGGTGGCGGCAGGCGTCCTAGTCGGCATTGCCATAGTGGCGGTTCTGATCCTAAGGGTCGTGGTATCAGACGTGTCAGACGGCACGGACTTTGCCTATCATGTGCTACTGGCGGATCCGGAAATCTATGAGAACGGCAGATACTCCGAGGAGTTCTGGCTTGCCGCCGGCGATTACAAGTTCAGGTTTGTTCCAAGCGGATCCAGCCCGCAGGCGCTGTCCATACGGGTAAGCGGGGAGGCGTTCTCGTTTTTTGAAGAGTTCGAGCTGGAGGGGACCTCGCACAAGTCTCCGATCTCGGAGTATTTTACGTGGGACTATCTGGGACAAAAAGAGTTCACGGTGGGAGAGGGGCAGTTCCTGGACATTGCGATAGATCCCAACGGAGACACCGGGGGATCCGTATCTGTGTTCATAGCGGCAGTCTAGGCTGCGAATTGTCGTACAGACAGGCCTGTCTGTTAGTCGTGAGAAACACGGGATTTGAGAGGATTGCCAGGTCACGAAAAAATGGGGGCTTGCCGCCTTGTTCAAATCCCGTACTTTACGCCACAAACCCCACACGCACCTCCAGACATACAGTATTATTCCCAGCACGCCCAAACACGTATGGAAAATGACAGAAAACTCTTGCGTGGTCGTATTTCCCTCCGCCTTTGCCCAAAAAAGACCCGCACTGCTAATCAAGAATATCAGGAGGATACTGAAGATCAGGAACCAGCAATACAAATCCGTCAGGAGGGACGGGCCGGTGATAGTCGTGGACGCAGATGATCCCGTCTTTGCCTCCTCGGCGATCAGACTGCTTTTCGGGATAAAAAAAGTCGCCATAGCCAGACGGACGGAGAACAGGTTCGGGGTCATAGAATCAGAGATTTCAAAAATAGGTATGCGGCTGCTGCTAGGCGGCGACGTCTTTTATGTCAAGGTAGAGGGGGATTCAAGGGGGTTTGTTCCCGGTGATCTAGAGATGGCCGCAACCTCGTCTATCATTGAACAGTCCTCAAAGACCGGCGTGCAGCCGGGTACAAAGGACAATCACAACAAGCTGCTGTACACGTTTCTGACCAGATCCCACGCATATGTGTGCATTTTTTCAGACAGGGGACTGGGGGGAGTCCCGTGCGGGATCCACGGGGAAAGCATGCTTTGCTGCGTTTTTGACGGGCTCTCGGCAGTCTCGTGCATGGAGACAATCAAGCAGGGCTTTGACGTGGAGATTATAGTGTGCTATAAAAAACGCTCCCAGCTTTTGGATTTGGCAAAGATGATCAACAGGATAATTCCAAGGCTGGCCAGAAAAAGCGTAGAGCTGGGGTTTTTCAGGGTCAGTCCGGGCGGGGCGGGCCATCTTGCATACCTTGGCGCCGTTTTTGGGATAATGCAAAAGGTGGCAAAGGAAAAAAAGATCAGCCGCGTCTCGCTGCCCGTCTCGCCGGTGATTTTTTCTGCAAGGCTGATTGAACGGTTTATCTGGGATTTTGTCAGGCATAAAATCACCGCATACACTCCCCTTGGCGCGCTGGAAGAAGAGATTTACACCAATGCAAGGGAGGTGGGCCTTGAAAAATTCATGCCCAAGGGACTGCACGGGATTGGCGCCGCAGGACCCCAAAAACCGGCCGGCACCGCATCTGTTGACTCGAAAACCATCACGGTGGAGATTGGGCCAAACAACGTACACGACATTTTAGACAAGCTGGCCGGTAAGTAGGCATGGTAAAGATCGGCGAGTTCATCTATCCCTGGGGAAACGGGCACTATTCCAGGATGATGAGGCTGAACCGCATTCTAAGGGCAAGCCTTGGCGACGCAGCAGAGTTTCACATTTCAACCAAGTCGCCAGTCTACGAGGATCTAATCAAGAGGTTTCCAAAAGACGGGCCAAACATACACGAGATCCTGATGCCGACGCCAGTCGACGGCAGGCTGGGCCCGAGCATCTCGCGCTCCATGCTCAACGTGCTGCTGCCAGTCTCGGAGAACCCCCCGCTGGTAGTACAGGTTTCAAGGTACCTAAGGGAGGAGAGGAGGCTGTACGACAAGGAGAGGTTTGATCTGGTGATAAACGACGGCGACATGGGATCCAACGTCCTTGCACGCAACAGGCGCATCCCCAGCATGTTCATAACAAACCAGTTCATGCCAAGGCTGTGGAGATCCAGATCCTATCTTTACCTCCCCATGGTGTTTGTCGCAAGGCAGATAGCCAAGGCCTCGAGGATTCTCGTGGCCGACTCTGAGCCGCCGCATACAATGTGCCAGTACAACCTCAACTTTCCAGAAAAGATAATGAAAAAGGTCTTTTACGTGGGTCATTTTACGGACGATAAAAAAATCGCAAAGAGCGGCAGGTCGCACCTTGAAAAATTAATCGGCAAGGCGGAGTTTGGATACTGGATGCGCACGGGAAACAAGTCGACTAACGACGGGACCGGACGGAGGTACGAGCGGGTCTTTGCAGCCGACGAGATGAGGCGTGAAAGGAGGATCGTCTCCCATGCAAGGGACGACCCATCGATTGATTCTGTGACCGGCACGGACGGCAGGAGATACGGCATCGCCGAGGCCGCAGAAAGGGGAATCGACTGGATACAGATAGACGCGGGGTTCCTCTCAGAGCAGGACAAGGACTGTGTCCTGGATCGGTGCAGCTATGCGGTGGTAAACGGATCGCACACGGTCATGGGCGAGATAATGGGCGCAAAATCAAAGCCCATAATCGGAATGCCGGTTTACGACGAGCACACCAACCAGATCAGGTGGGCCCAGGAGAGGCATCTTGGGGTACTGGCAAACAACACAAAACAGGTGCTCTCTGCAATACGCAAGATAAGGGAGCACCGTGACATCTTCGAGGACGGATTGAGGGATTTTTCGGCGAACTTTAACGGGGAGGGCGCAAAAAACGCAGCCAGAATGGCAGAGGAGATTCTTGAAAACAAGAGATAATAGCGATCGGGGAGGCGGGTTTTGTGTCTGATACGCGGTGTTTCGATGGGCGAACTGACCGAAAGGGATGAAGACATAATCCGCGTATCAGATCGCTTGGCCGGCAAGGGAACGCTTTTATGGAAAAAATTAGGCACTGTCTGCGTTGCCCAACTGTCCCGAATGCATGGCAAGAGCCAAAAAAAAGATCCAGGAGAAATACGAGTCAGAGACTGCCGAGGAGGACAGGAACAGGGACGATCTCTTCAAGCTGTTCGAAGATGTGGAAATCCCAATGAAGATGGATCCGCGAACAAAGCACTTTATCTGCAAGAAATGCGGCCTGTACGCCACGAGGGAGCAAATCAGCGACATCAGGGCCAGGCTCAACCAGAGGGAGTACACAAAGGAGGACAAACAGTACGACTATCAGGAATGGTGGCAGAAAAGCAAAAAGGAAAAGCAGGAAGTCTAGAGAGCCTGCATGGCCAGTAAAAAGGAGGACATTCCACAGTGGGTCATCGACGGGATTCGCAGCGCAAAATTCGGAAAGCCCAGACCGTGGAAAGGGACGGGACACATTTTAGAGGTCTATGACCCGGACGACAGGATTGACGTACAGCTGAACAAGCCGGTGGAGGACGGGCGCCACATAGTCACGGTGGATCTGTCGGGATGCATAAAGGACAGTGCGCTGGAGAAGGGGGCGGTATACGAGCTTGCGCCGGACTGCTTTAGGGCGCCGCTGGAAAAAAAAGTGGCAGAGTTTCTGCAAAAGGAAAAGGGCATGGACATGGATGCCGTATCCAAGTTCGAGCTAAGAGGCCTGGTGCCCATCAAGTGACTATTTTGATGGCCCGTTGTCTATCTTTTCGGCGTATCTGCTAAGTGCAAGCCTTACCAAAAGTATCCACGTTATGGCGATCGGCACGTAATAGGTGGCAATGCGCCACGCAATTACGGCGTTCCACTCTAGCGACTTTTCAGGCATTGCAAAGTTGAACGGATCAAGGTCGTTGAGGTATGCAATTATGCCAAACTCCGCCAGGCCGGAGCCGCCGACGGTGATGGGCAGGTTGCCTATTGCGTTTGCGCCCATGACTGCCATCACCGAGTCAAACACGCCGATGGAATATCCCACCCCGGATGCAACTATCATAAACGACACGCCGTAAAAGAACCACGACGCAAGCGACAGCGCCAGGCCGCCGGTAAAGATTTTTTTGGACTCTTTTGTCCTGATGTTTTTTCTGCTCATCATGCAGACCTCGTACATCCACGTGTTGGTCTGATCAATGTACTTTCGTCCCTTGTCCTTGCCGAGCCTGACGGCGAGTCCCGCGATGAGTCCCGGAACCTGGAAGGTGCGCTTGGAGGAGAGGAAGAACAAGACAAGCCAGAGAAGCGTTATCGATACGCCGGTTCCAAGAATCACCGTGGCAACCACGTATGCCCCGCTTAGCAGCGCGACGATTCCCGCCGTGATCGAGAATATTCCGGCGGCAAACACCTCAGTTACGATATCCAGTATGGCGACCCACATGGCCTTTGGCGTGGGGACCCCCTTTTTGTGCATCCAGTATATCACCACGAACTCGGCGCCGACGAACATCGGCGTGGTGAACTTTATGAACTCGCTGCCAATACGGACGCCGGACATCTTCCATACAGAGTCTATCGGGCCAAGATAGTGCCTGGCAATATAGGTGAATTTTATTCCCTGGAGGCCGAGCTTGGCCATCATTGCTGCAACTGCGGCGCCAAACGGGACTGCGCCTACTGCAAAAATGTCCTCCAGCTTGATGTCAAACTGGACTATTATGATGGCGATCGGAATCATGCTTATCGGGACAGCAACCAGTCGCCAGTTCATTGTGTGGTTTTTTATGGATTCAAATATAAGCGAATGATAGCCAATATGGCGAAAGATTGAAGTCAATTTTTATTACAGGCACTGCGGGGGCGGGAAAATCCCTTCTAACATCCAAGATAAACGAGTATTATGCAAAAAACGACGAGTTTTGCGCCATATTGAACCTGGATCCCGGCGTCGAGGAGCTCCCGTATGCCTGCGATGTGGACGTGCGGGATCACATAGATATCGTCTCCATAATGAGGCAGTACGGGCTTGGCCCCAACGGCGCGCTAGTCATGGCAAGCGATCTGATTGCGGCAAAAATCGACGACATTAAAACCCAGGTGGAGCGCGTAAACCCGGACTATCTCCTAGTCGATACCCCCGGGCAGGTGGAGCTGTTTGCACACAGGTCCAGCGGCCCGTTTTTAGTACAGAACCTGACATGCGAGGAAAAGATGGCCGTCTTTGTTTTTGACGGAACGCTGGTAGATTCTCCGGTAAACTTTGCATCGGTGTCGCTTCTTGCCGCGTCAATCAGGCTTCGGCTCGGGGTGCCGGCCGTAAACGTGCTGACCAAGACGGATCTGGTGGCAGACAAGCTCGCCGAGATCCTCCGGTGGTCTACGGATCCGCAGTACATGGAGGACGCAATTTCAAGGGAGGCAGACGGGGACGTTTTTTCGCTGACTGCAAGCATCATGCGCGGCCTGGATTTTGGCGACCATGCGGGGGGACTGATTCCCGTGTCTAGCGCGACAGGCGACGGAATGGCCGGCCTGCAAGGCACGCTGAGCAGGATTATGAATCTCGGGGAGGAGACCTAGATGGCAGACAGTGTCGGGGCGAGGGCCCCGTCATCGACTGCGAATCTGGGCCCGGGCTTTGACGTGTTCGGGCTGGCCCTTGACGCCTTTTTCGACGAGGTCGTGCTGAGCAGGACCAAGGGGGGAATCACCATAAAAACGTCCGGCGAGATCCCAGTCGATCCGCTAAAAAATACCGCCGGAATCGTGGTAAAAAAAATGTCCGAAAATTTCAAGACAGGGGGCGGCCTGGAGATACGGATCAAAAAGGGGGTTCCGACGGGATTCGGCATGGGCAGCAGCGCGGCCTCGGCGGCGGCGGCAGCGGTGGCCTTTGACGGACTCTTTGGCCTGGGGCTTGATTCAAACGAGCTTGTGCGTTTTGCAGGCATGGGGGAAAAGGCAAGCGCAGGTGCGGTCCATTACGACAATGTGGCAGCCTCCGTGCTTGGCGGCTTTGTCATAGTGAGAGACGATCCGCTTGACGTCATAGGCATCAGTCCCCCGCGTGATCTCGCCCTGTGCGTGGCAATTCCCAGTATAAAGACCCCGGCAAGAAAGACAGAGATTTCAAGGGGCGTGATTCCAAAAAAAGTCGGGCTGGAATGCTGCGTCAAGAATATTTCAAGCGCGGCATCCATGGTGGCGGGCTTTGCAAAAAAGGACACGCTGCTCATAGGCAGCTCAGTCAGAGACGCGATAGTAGAGCCGGCAAGGCTGCGCATGATTCCCGGATTTTCCAGGATAAAATCCGGCGCGCTGGATGCAGGCGCGCTGGGAGTCACCATCAGCGGTGCGGGACCGTCGGTAATCGCCTTTGCCAGCAAATCATCGGACCTGAAAAAGATTGCAGGGTCGATGGAGGAGGGATTCGGCTCGGCTGGCACGAAATGCAGGACGGTCGTCTGCAGGCCAAGCAGGGGCGCATCTGTGATCGGGGGGATTCCATGAAAAAGGCAGTAGTCGTGTTCAGCGGCGGGATTGACTCTGTGTGCTCGTGCGTGCTCTTGAGGCCCGGATACCAGCTGTACGGCATCTCGTTTTCGTACGGGCAGCGCGCAGGCCAGGAGATCAACAGGGCAAAAATGTTCTCAGATATGGTGGGCCTAAGGGAGCACAGGATAGTGGACATTGGCTTTATGAGGGATCTTTACGGGGGGACAAACGTACTGACTGATTCAAGGAGGAGCATTCCCGAAAAGTTTGACTATTCCATAGTGGTTCCGATTCGCAACGCCGTGTTTTTGTCGATTGCATCTGCATGGGCGTACACCATGGATGCGTCCCTTGTCGCATACGGGGCACACACAGGTGATGTGCGCTATCCCGACTGCAGGCCGGGCTTTGCAAAAAAACTACAGTCGGCCTTTAACCAGGGGGAGGCAGACGGCATAAGGACAGGCGTGAGAAACAAGCTGGAGATCTGGAGCCCGTACAGGCAGGGGCTCTCAAAGGACGATCTGGTTAAGGCGGGATACAGGAAATTGGGCGATTCCATCTTTAAGACGTGGAGCTGCTACGAGGGCAAAAGGTACCACTGTGGAAAATGCGAGTCGTGTAATAATAGGAAAAACGCGTTCAAAAAGGCAGGCATCCTGGACAGGACGAGATACGCCAGATCCTAGCGGAAGATCTTCTTTTTGAGGACAAATCCCCGTATCACTATATACCATGTGCCAAAGACCGAGCCCACTATGCCATAAAATATCCAGTTTGACATTGCGACTATGCTTCCCTCTATGGCGTCATCAAGTCCCTTAAAGTCGGCCGAATGGACAGATATGCCGGCCCATGATTCCAGGACGGCGCCGTGTCCGAGGACGGAGGCCACGTCGTACAGTATGTGATCGGAGATCTTCCATGCTATTACCATAGAGATGGCAAGGACAAGTCCGAATTCCAGCGCGTACCACGTCCAGTTGGGCCACGACTCCTTTGGAATGTGGACATTGTTGTGTACCATAAGAATAGTCCAAAAATATTCGTTATTTAATTTTTCAGCATGCAGTCACGAAGAATCTGGCATCTGGCACCGAATCATGGATACAATGCTGGCTTTTTCGGGATTGCTCCGGTATATCCCCCTAAACGCGCTCGAAGTCATCCTGGCGTCGTTTTTGACCCCCCTCATCTTCATGCACAGGTGCTCTGCCTCCGCCACCACGGCGACCCCCTTTACCCCCTGCATGTGCAGCTCGTCGGCGATGTTTTTTGTAAGCCGCTCCTGGATTTGCAGCCTTTTTGCGTATTTTTCAACCAGCCTGACTAGCTTGGAGACGCCAAAGACCTTGCCGTTTGGGGTATACGCAATGTGCACCTTGCCAAAGAACGGCAGCATGTGGTGCTCGCACATGGAATAAAACTGGATGTCCCTGGCAATTACCACGTCAGAGTCCTCTGAGAACTGGACTGACAGCTCAGAATCAGAATCGTATCCGCCAAAGATCTCCTTGTACATGCTTGCAATCCGCTCCGGGGTGTTTTTGAGCCCCTCGCGCGTGGGATCCTCGCCAAGCTCGATTATCAGCTCCCTGACCAGCTTTTTTATCCTGTCGTGGTTCACGCCTTTGGATAGTCTAGCCGGTATTTGAAAGTATGGAGCGGCGGCCGGCAGGTTGCGCGATCTGTTTTGCAGATTGCCAAATGTTGGGATGCGAGCTTGCGGCCGCGCATCGCGCAGTCGTCGCGGATTGTTTTTTGTTTTCCCGTCTGCTGCGCCGTCTGGCAGTACGGCGGATCGGATTCTGCGGACGGCAAAAAACACGGCAGAGCCTGGGATCGGGCTTTGCCGGCGGCGGACTGTATGGCGTCATGCGGATTGTTCCTTTAGCTGGGGAATCACGGTACGGGGTTTAGGGGGCGCCGATTATTTTGTGCAGCTGCGGGACTATGCGCACCTCCCTGTAAAGAGGCCAGACCAGATCATACAACCCGAGCAAAAGCTTCAAGCTGGGCTCTGCAATGCCGTGTGTCGGCTGTATGACAAACCCCGCAATGTCCCTGCCGGATGCGACCCGGAATATAGAGTCAACCATCCTTCCAAACGAGTCCGTGCCGGTCCTTGAGCTGACCACTATTTTGACGTACGTGTGTTTTTTTTGCTCAAGCGAGGTTTTCAGGCATTCGATTGCGTTTTGGAAAAGCCGCGGATAGTGTGCCGCCTCGACAAACTCGGAATCCTCTGTCTTGAACTCGATCTTGACATAGTCGATGAACGGTATCACCCTGGCGAATTTTTCAGAGTCATAGCACGACGACTCGATATAGGTCGGGATTTTTTTCGACTGGACAAACCTTGCCATCTCTGCTAGTGCGTCTGACTGTACCAGCGGATCACCGCCGGTAAAATTCACCTTGTAGGTGTTGGGCTCTAGTTTTTTTTCTATCATTTTGCACGCATCTTTAACGGTATACTGCTCGCCGGAGTCAGGCGGGAGGGCATCGGGGGTGTCGCAGTAAAAGCATTTGAACGGGCAGCCTGCCAGCCTGACAAAGAGGGTCTTTGTGCCGTAGAGAATCCCCTCGCCCTCTACGGATGTGAATATCTCAAACAGCCTTACGTTCATCGAATCTGCTGGGTTTCCGTCATTATTTATTCAATGGCACCGAATCAGTGCAAAACCGGTTGTTTTGCATAAAACAGCCCAGAGATGAAAAAGACCGCGCCCAGAATTCCAATCAGGCTGCCTACAAACTCTGCAGTCCCGCCAAGCTCCTCCACTGCGGGAGCCCAGAGCAGTGCGATCAGTCCGCCTACCACCATCATGGGTACTCCTACTCCCAGACATATCTCCCTAGAGGCCATGATCCGGCTGGTCTGGAAAATTATATGAAGTTTGTGACTGTGCACCGGCGCGTAGGCGCGTTCTTGCCGCATTGCACCGGCGGGCCTTTGGCGGGTTGCAAGAGGCATGCCCGGATTGCATGTCCAATCCCGCACACATTGCCTGCCGGGGTTTCCGGTATCGTGCGGGGCCGCCATTTACCGCTGCCCCCAACCAATAAAATATGGGCCGCCGGGTCTTTTCGTGCTTGACGCAGCACAGATTTGATCACAGCGCATACAAGAACAGGACGATCAGGATATGGAACGAGCTTGCCCCCAGATACCACAGGAGGTGGGCAAGCACGGAGAGGGGGCCCTTTAAGTGCACTAAAAAGCTGGCAAGCCGCGCAGGAATCAGGAGGGGCGATGCAGTCCTGGATTTGGGATGCGGTACAGGCGCAGTTACAAAAGACATACGCTCCAGAATCGGCAAAAAGGGAAGCGTCATAGGGCTGGATTTCTCTGCCGAGGCGCTAAAGATTGCAAAAAAGTTTGTCCGGCAGGACTGCGTCGATTTTGTGCTGGCAGACGCAGAGACCGTCCATTTCGACGTGAAATTCGACGTCATTACCTGCCAGTACGCGCTGTTTTTCTTTGCCGACTCGCAAAAGGTGCTGCTCAACGCAAGGCGTTTTCTAAAAAAGGACGGGACCATTGCAGTGTCCGTGCACGGGTGCAACGTGCCGTTTTTCACCTGCATCTCAGATGCGGTGACAAAGTTCATCCCCGACTATCCGGAGGGCCCCAAGCTGGACAGGTTTGGCACAAAGTCCGCCCTTGAAGGCGAGTTGCAAAGGGCGGGATTTACAAAAATACGCACAAACAGGTTTGTCTTTGTACACGGTGTGGGGGGATTCAGGAGCTATTGGGACAGTTACCAGAGATACATGGCATCCCCGCTCAGGGAAAAAATAGGCAAGCTGTCCGTGGATCAAAAAAGGAACCTGCGCAGGCTGGTCAGGCAGAATACAGTCCCGTATACGGGCTATGACGGCAGGATTGCCTTTCCGTGGGAGGTGCTCATTTCCACTGCCAGAAAATAATCCGTCATATCGTTATTAGCTCCTTTGTAAACTTGTGCATTACCGTGGTTTTTTTTCCCACTATCAGCGAGTCCTCGATGCGCACGCCGAACTTGCCGGGGACGTATATCCCCGGCTCTACCGTTATGGCCATGTTCTCAGACAGCACGGCGTCGCTGCCCGGCGAGATCGACGGCGGCTCGTGAACGTCCAGTCCTATGCCGTGGCCGGTGGAATGCACAAAGTATTGCCCGTAATCGTTTTCGGCAATGTATCTTCGGCATGCCTCATCTACTGACTTTGATGTGACGCCCGGCCCCACCGCATCAAGTCCGAGTCTCTGGGATTCCCTCACTATATCATAGGCCCGTCTGGCGTCGTCCGGTATGGCACCTAGCGCAAAGGTCCTCGTAGAGTCAGAGACGTACCCCCTGTACCTCAGCGTCAGGTCCACGACAATCAGATCACCGCCCTCAAACTTGCGGCCCGTCACCTGCGCGTGCGGCAGCGCGCCGTTGGGGCCTGCGGCGACTATCAGGGGGTTTAGCGTATACCTGTAGCCCGTGGCGAACATTTCATGCTCGTGTGCGTACGACATTAGTGCGGATTGCAGCTCCAATTCGCTCTGTCCCCGCCTTATCTTCCGGGTGCACAGCTCAAACATCCCGTCTATTATGGCCGATGCCTGCCGCAGGACGGCCACCTCCCCGGGATCCTTGATCAGCCTGGAATTTGCAAACGGCTCGGCAGAATGGGTGATGTTCTGAACGTGCTTTAGGGACTGCATTGTGGCGTGGCTCTGGCAGTCAATGCACGCCTTTTTGCCCCCGATTCTTTTTGCAAGCTCAGATATCAGCGGCCGGCCCCGCTGCGAGACGATTATGCCGGACTCTGGAGAGTCCTCCTCTGCCCTTTTGGCCTCCAGTTCCGGCACTATAATGTAGACTGCGCCGTCTTGCAGCATTCCTATGGCCTCCCCCCAGAAACCCGTCAGGTAAAACAGGTTTTCGGGCTCGAATGTAACCAGGACGTCGCATCCGATCTTTTTTGTGAATTGCTCCAGCCGTGACTGCCTGTCCTGCATGACAGGTGGTTTTGCTTGTTGCAATTTATGTATGATGCAAAGTTTGTATAGCGGTGCAAACCCGAGAGATCACTTGGAGGATAAGAAAAAAAAGGTGGTGGCCCTCTTGTCTGGCGGACTGGACAGCCAGCTTGCAGTCAAAATGATGCAAAAGCAGGGCTTTGAGGTCTCTGCCGTCGCCATAAAGACGCCGTTTTGCGACTTTGACTGCGGCAGGGGATGCGGCTTTGAGATCCACGAAAGGGCAGATGATCTGGGAGTCAACCTAAAGACCGTCTATCTAGGAGACGAGTACATCGAGATGCTAAAGAATCCAAAGCACGGATTCGGTGCCGGGATGAACCCGTGCATCGACTGCAGGGCCATGATGTTCGAGGCCGCAAAAAAACACATGAAGGAGATTGACGCGGAGTTTATAATTTCAGGAGAGGTCGTAGGACAGAGGCCGATGAGCCAGCACAGGCCCGCACTAAAGACGATCGAGCGGGACTCTGGCCTTGAGGGAAAAATACTGCGGCCGCTGTCTGCTGCGCTGCTTCCCCCGACGGATCCGGAAAAAGACGGGCTGATAAAAAGGAAGGATCTGGGAATGATTCGCGGCAGATCAAGGAGGGAGCAGCTTGCAATGGCAAGGGAGTTCGGAATAGAAAACCCCCCCAACGCCGGCGGCGGCTGCCTGCTGACTGATCCCGCGTTTGGAAAGAGGGCAAAGGATCTGTTCGGGCATACAGAGACTCCCACTACAAACGACATAGACCTGCTCAAAGTCGGCAGGCATTTCAGGCTCGACGAGACGTGCAAGCTTGTCGTGGGAAGAAACCACGACGAAAACGAGATGATAAAGGCGCTGGCACTTGCAGACGACGTCATACTGGAGGCAAAAGATCAGATGGGACCCACGTCCATGATACGCGGAAGTACCGCAAAAAGGCACGGGCCGCTTGCGGCCGCAGTAACGCTGCGCTATTCAGACGCACCCGACGACCGGGAATGCGGAGTGACTGTCAAGACCAACGGGGTTCAAAGTGAAATCCCGGCCCGCTGCGCCGCAGAAAAAGACTATCTGGGGTTCAGAATCTAGGCGTGTAATTGCAGCTGTAATCAAGCTGACAAAGAAGAGTTTTTGAACAAGTAGAACGCTCTTTTCAGCTAGATGCAAAAGCAGGAAAGTCCGACATATCTCAAGGCAATCACGATACGCGACCCCAGCGACGTTCATTCCATAAAGGAGGACATCAAAAAGGGCCTGATACTGATCCTGAGGGTCACCCCCCTTGCACAAAAGGACGTCAGCCAGCTAAGAAAGGTGGTAGAAGAGCTGTATGCAATCGCAAAAAACGCCGATGCGGACATTGTAAGGCTCGGCGAGGAGAGGATCATCATCGCGCCGCCGAACATAAAGATCTGGAAGCCCGAATACGATCTAAAATAGCTTTACGGCTTCCTGAATTTGCGGATAGTGGGATGGAATTCTGAACATTCTTCTTATGGTCATTGCAAGGTTTTCGGACTTTCTCCTCTCCCCGTGGTTTACCAGCACCCGCCTGAGCTTCGGCCTGAGCTTTTGGACAAACGAGATTAGCTGGTTATAGTCGCTGTGTCCGCTAAACCCGTCGAGCTTTTCCATCTTGCAGTTTATGTTGACGACTTCGACTTTGCCTGCGTTTCCCAGAAGCGAGACCTGCCGTGATCCGTCCAGAACCCTCCTTCCCAGCGTGCCGTTCACCTGATAGGAGACAAAGAGAATCTTGTTGTTCTTGTCTGGCGCTATGTGCTTAAAGTATTCCAGCACGGGCCCGCCCTCTAGCATTCCCGACGTCGCAAGAATGATGCACGGCGAGTCGTCCCTTAGCGCCTCCTCCCTGTTGTCAGAATGCTCGACGTTTGTAAAATACTCAGAGTCAAACGGATTGTCGTCAGTCTCTAGGATTTTTTGCCTAAGCTCCGTGGCAAGGTACTCTGGATACGCCTCGTGAATGGCAGACGCCTCTGATATCATTCCCTCGGTGAATACCGGCGCCTCTACCATCTCGCCGGACTTCATATAATGATCAATTACCATCATGATCTCCTGGGCACGCCCCACTGCGGGTATTGGGATCAGGATCTTGCCCCCGTCGGCAAGCGTGTGGTTTACGGCATTGATAAACGCCGACTCGACTTCCTGGCGTGACGGCTGGATGTCTTCCTTTGCGCCGTACGTGCTTTCTATTAGCAGCGTCTCGACCCGGGGAAAGTTCCAGCTTGCCGCCTCAAAGAGGGTGCTTTTTCCAAACTTGATGTCCCCGGAATAGACAAAGTTGTGATCCCCGTTTCCTATGTGAAAGTGGCACAGCGCGGAGCCCAGAATGTGTCCCGCATTGGCAAAGACCAGCTTGATGTCCGGCGAGATGTCAGTTACAGTAGAGTACGGCAGCGTGATTGCCTGCCTCATGATCTGTTTGACGTCGCGATCCGAGTATATCGGGTTTTTGCCCTGCGCTGCGGCTACCTTGATTGCGTCTAGCTGGATGAGGTTCATCATCGGAAGCGTCGGTTCCGTGCAGTAAATCGGCCCCCTATAGCCGTATTTGCACAGGGTAGGCAGAAAACCGGTGTGATCCAGGTGGGCGTGGCCTATTACCACGGCGTCTAGATCATCAAGCGTGATGTTGGCCCAGTCAAGCCGGGGAAACGACTCTGTCGTGCTTGAGGCCCCCGGATTGACGCCGCAGTCCACCAGAATCTTGCTGTCAGACGTTGATAGCAGCATGCAAGAGCGGCCCACCTGGCCGAATCCGCCCAGTGTCAGCAGGGACACCTCGGATCTCTGCGCCAGCCGCGGCCTGAATATCTCGTCGCCTATCTGCTTGAGCTGCTTGCTTCGATCCGCCACGGACACCTTGAGGTTGTAGTTGATGGTCTGGATGGTGCTAGACGGGTTGGTCGTCGCCTTTCTGATGCGCAGCTTCCATCCCAGCTTTTCTGTAATTTCCGCGTGATTGAACTCTTTGGCGTTGCGCTGCAGCAGCCACGGCCGCTTCACCTCCAGGGACACCTCGCCTGTCGCAGTGTCAAACAGGGCGTTTTGGAGTTTGGCATCGGCAGGCACGAGCTGGCCGAGCAGTTTTCTTGCTTCCTCCTCCGGCATTCTGATGGACGTGTCGGTCCTGACTACGATTCTTTTCTTGATTATGTTGACCAGGTTGGAGACTATCTCGTTGTTTTCCATCAGGTATCTGGGTGATTTCGCATAAAGCGCGATTCGCGGTCCCTCGTACTCGATCTTTGTCACCATCGCCTCCTTTGGTATACTTTGCAGTATGGTCGCCATTATGTTCTGGGTCGTAGGTAGTTCTTTTTGTTGTTTACGTTGCATTAAATCACTAAAGCGTAATGATTGCTTTTTTCTGGTCTTTGGTAAGAAGGTTAAATCCGTTATTGTCTATTGTCGCTATGTTGATTCCGTCCCCAGTGCCGATGTTCCTCGTTATTGCGGCCTTTACCGCCCGCATGGCTATCACCTTTGCGTCCTGGACTGAGAGATTGTCGCGGTATTCCTCCTCAAGCGTGCCGTATGCCACCGGTGAGCCGCTTCCGGTGGTTACGTAGGATTTTTCCTCCACGGAGCCGAACATGTCTATGTTAAATAGCGCAGGCCCGCCGCCGTCGAATCCGCCTAGAAGAATGTCTGCAATGAACGGATATCCGCGGTTTTGGTGAAAAATTAACGAGGTCAGTCTTGTCAGGGACTTTATCGGCATCGGCTCCTGCTTTTGTATCCTGTGCAGGCTGGCATGATACCGAAGTATGTCAACGATGTTTTGCGCGTCTGCAACGCCGCCGGCAAGGGTCAGGCCGGCATGGTCGTCGATCTGCTGTATTTTCATGGTGTTGTTGTTGGCAATGAAATAGCCCGCGCTGGCCCTCATATCGGCACACAGGACGACACCGTCTTTTGCCTTGATACCTACAGTGGTAGTTCCGTGAAGGATTTTTTCTTCGACATTATTGGACAAAAAATACACCTAAGATGCTTTCAGTGCATGTAACCCTTTTAAATAACTTTTTGTTCCATTCAGGAGACAAATGACGGGAAATCGGGACATGCCCTCGCATACGATGGAGCTGCCACGGCTGATAGTAATAGGGGAGAAAAACATCAAAAACATAGGAAAATTCCTAAAATCACTGAAGAATCCGGAAAAAATATCACTAATCTCGGGAATTAATGTAAGAAAAATCATCCGGGGCGAGATCGAGGATTCCCTGAAGAAATCGGGGATCAGGTGGGTCTGGCACGCTGCAAGACAAAACGAGCTAGAATCAATCGCGCGAATCCAGTCGGCAGTCATGAGGGACAAAAGCAGCCTGATTGTGGGCATAGGCGGGGGCAGGGCGGTAGATACGGCAAAAATGATCGCATTTAACCTCAAGATCCCGTTTGCCAGCGTTCCCACTGCCGCATCCCATGACGGAATTGCAAGTCCTTTTGTCTCCATAAGGGGGGACAGACCCCACTCGATAGTGGCGACTGCGCCGCTTGGCGTCTTTGTGGATATTGACATCATAAAAAAGGCCCCAAGACAGCTTTTGGCAAGCGGATGCGGGGATTTGATTGCAAACATTATTGCAGTAAAGGACTGGGAGCTGGGAAGGGACAAGACCGGGGAATACTATGGAAGATATGCCGCCGATCTTGCCCTGATGAGTGCAAAGATAATAATGGAGAATGCAAAATTGTTTGCAAAAAACGGCCTCGACGAGAGGGTCATAGTGGAGGCGCTGATAAGCGCCGGCGTTGCGTCCTGCATTGCGGGAAGCAGCAGGCCGTGTTCTGGGGCCGAGCACCTGTTTTCACATGCGCTAGACAAGCTAGCTCCAAACGTGGGCCTGCACGGCCAAAAGTGCGGCATGGGATCCATAATGATGGCAAAGCTGCACGGGTTTGACTGGCGCGGGATTAAAAGGACACTTGATCTCATCGGGGCGCCGACGACTGCAAGACAGATAGGCCTAAAGACGGGGGATCTAGTCGGGGCCCTGGTAATGGCCCAGAATCTGCGGCCGGAGAGATACACGGTTCTCAAGGAGTTTAAAATGACTCGCAAAAAGGCGCTTGCACTGGCAAGGGACACCGGGGTGGTTTAGGCGGCTTTCTGATCTGAAGTTTTTTGTTTAGTTTCCTGTTCTGTGGTCTCGTTGGGTTTTTGTTCTGTTTTCTGTTCTGGCTCGGGTTTTTTGTTCGAGTGGGTCTCGATAAAGTTGATTTTCTCCAGATCAGGCAGGAACTGGAATATGTCCATCTGAATGAAATGCTTTACGGTGTGTAGGCCGTCCATCCTGAATATCTCTTTTGGAATTATTACGTCTAGGGAGTTTGCGGATTTTTTAAACTCTATCTGCGAGTCCTCTGCCGGAATCCTGTATTTGAGAATCTCGCCAATCTTGTCGTCGTCCAAATCCAGTGATTTTTTGACATTCACGTCATACACGAGTGTCTTTCCTGCGTGACGGTGGTTATAGTCGATTTGCACCCTTCCGGAGCCGATGTGCCGCACAATGCCGTGTTTTCCGTCAATGTCAATCGAGTCGCCGACGGAAACCTTGTCGGCATCATCGCCCAGCTTCCTGAGGGGGATGATGCGCACCTTGCCTGTATCCCTCTCGCCGAATCCCTTCTCCGGCGGGATCTCCACTGTCAGCTTGTCCCCCACGTTCGAGTTTGCCAGGGCCTCATCAAGGCCCTCTAGTACGGGAAAGCTCTGCTCGCCGATTGAAACTATTTTGGGGTTGTATTTGACGTTGGGATCATGCAGGGAGTGTTTTAGCGCGTCTGCCTCAATGGTCGTATCAAAGATGCTGTCGCTGTCCTTGATCTTGGCGGTATAATCCACCAGAATCAGCGAACCCTTGTTGAAAGTCAATGTGGTAATTCTCAAAATTCCTTATATTAAGTTAACAGGCTTTCAGAGCTTGCAGTTTTTCCTCTGCGGTTTTCAGCCCCGTCTTTGTATCTGTGTCATAGCCCATCATTTCAAGAGTAGAAGAGATTGCCGATATGGTTCTCATGACGTGGTACCGGCCCACCTCGCCCATGCATCCCACTCTGAATACCTTGCCCTTTAGGTTTCCAAATCCCCCCGCAACCAGGACGCGGAACTTTTCTGCCAGCGTGTTTCGGAATGTCTTGTCCTCGAGGCCCTCAAGATAGTTCAGCGCGATTACGACGGTGGAACGCGAGTCCTCCTTTGCAAACGGGGTCAGCCCGATGGAGCTAAGTCCGGAGTAAAGCGCATCGGAGCACACGCGGTGGCGCTTGATTCGTGCATCCAGGCCCTCCTCCAGGATCATGTCCATCGCCTCGTTGTACGCATACAAAAGCGGCAGGGCCGGGGTAAACGGGGTGTGCTTTGCCTCCTCGTAATACTTGAAGTACCGTGCAAGGTTAAAGTACATCGTATTTGGGGGATTCTCCACCATGTATTTTTTTGTCCGGGCATTGACGCAGATGGGAGAGATGCCCGGCGGGGCGGCAAACGCCTTTTGTGCGCCCGTCATTGCCACGTCGATGCCCCAGTCGTCCATCCGGAGCTCCTCTCCGCCCACGATTGATACGCCATCTACCACATAGTAAGCGTCGTTCCGGGAGGTGAGATCCTTTATCCTGTCGAGGTATCCCAGCATCGTGCCGGTGGACGTCTCGTTCCAGACGCAGTAAAACGCCTTGACGTCCTTGTTGTTGTCAAACGCCTCCTTTACCTGATCAAAGCTGGCATTCTCGCCTGGCGGCGTCTCTAGCTTTACCACGTTTGCGCCGGACCATTCCAGCATCTGTGATAGCCTGCTGCTAAACTCGCCATTTACCGGAATGATTACCTTGTCGTCCTTTTTAATGAGATTGACTACGCCTGCCTCCACTGCCCCCGTGCCCGATGCCGACAGGCATACCGCATCGCCGCTTGTCCGAAAGACCTTTTTTGTCTTTTCCACGCACGGCTCATACAGGTCTACAAAATCGTCGCTCCGGTGATTAATCATGGGCACGTACATTGCCCTGAGCACCCTCTCTGGCACGTTTGTCGGGCCAGGCAGCATTACTAGATATTCCAAATTTCTCCCGTCATGGACTCGGCGAGGACATTATTTATAATTAGAGATGTTCCAGCCGATCCCTGGCGCCGATCTTTTCAAGTATTTTTTTCGTGCCCTCAGGAACGAGGGATTGCCAGTCCTGATCCCCGGTCATTCTTGCCCGGATGTTTGTCCCAGAGAGCTCGCCGCGCCTGATAAACGGGGCAGAGATTACCTCCTTGTTTCTTTTTAAGTACAGGTGCCGGGTCATCTCGTCGCTGGAAAACACCACCTGATACTCTGGCACTATGCCGTCCAGGTTTTCCATCCATTTTACGTGGTCGTCAAGATCGGGAATGTTGTAGATTTCGATGTTTTTCGCCGATTGCGGATCCAGGGAATGCGAGATCATGGCCTTTCTCTCGTCGGCCGAAAAGGGATTGTTCTTTTCTGCCGGCCTGCCGGAGCTGCCGATGCCAAGCCACAGCTTGTCCACTCTGGACAGAGCAAACCTGATTGCGTGTGCGTGTCCCAGGTGGAACGGCTGAAATCTCCCCACCAGTAAACCGTTCACGGCCGGACTTGGTCAAGCGGCTTAAAAAAGATAGGGGGCCGGTTCACACGCCTGCGTCCAGCAGTGCGGCAAGCAGCAGTATGATCACAGAGATCACCGACATTATCTCCCCCAGAATGATTATTTTTTTGCGCAGCCTCTGGATTTCAGGCTCTGACATCTTGCCGGCGGTGATTTTTTCCTCGACGTCCCTGCGAATAATACGCACGTGCACCGCAAAGGTTACGATTACCGCCACGACTAGGATCATTTTTACGACCAAAAATTCGCCATAGCTGGTCCTGAATAGCAGGTCGGGATTGCCAAGCAGGGAGTAGGAGCTGTATATTCCCGTCCCGATGAGGATGGCCAGGGAGGGGACCGCGATTTTGTTGAATCGCCTTCCGATTTTTATCATCAGTCCGATTCGCTCCTCCAGGGACAGCGAGGTTTTTTTCAGGATCGGCGCAAGAACAATGCCCAGAAACAAACCTCCGCCGACCCATATGGATGCGGAAACCAGGTGAATCCACGTTATTATCGCCTGCTCCAGTGCCATGGCATTTGCTGGGTTTAAATCAAATAATATCTATTGTGATCTCAACGTTTTTTAGTCGTCTTGTGCAACGAGGTTTGTTTGGGATTACAAAGCAGGGTTACCGTATTTGCCGCCATTGGAGGATTGTTCGTAATGATGGGGGGTTTTGTCTATTATGCCAGTCTGGACAATCCCGAACTGGAAAAAGTCATCATTGAGCTACAGGGTGTAAGCGTCATAGGCGTAAACACCATAGAAGATAGCGCAAAGCTCCAAGTCGTCTTTCTGGTCTCAAATCCGTCCGAAAAGACGTTTACGGTTCCGCTCATCAGCTATGACCTGTATGCCGACGGGGAACAGCTGGGTTCTGGCGCATACTCTACCCAGGACGTTTCAATGCCGGGAAGGGCCGCCTTTTATGCGGGGACTGAGATTCCGCTCAAGAACACCTTCAAGCTGACAAAAAGCACCGTAAGTGACGGCGTATATGATGCCATAATAGACGGCGAAGATGTGGATTACACCGCCAGCGGCGTGATTACCGTAGAGACCTCCTGGTCCCTTATTGAAAAGGAATTTTAAAAAGCCTAATGGGCCGAGAGAGATTCGAACTCACGATCACCGCCGTGTCGAGGCGGTATCCTAACCAGCTAGACTACCGGCCCAATGCCCTTGTGAGTTTGCCGCAGACATTATTAACCTTTAACAGTGCGCGAGATAGTTGCGCCGGCCATGCACTGATGGCGTGCACACTCGGGACGCGCGTGACAAAATTTGGCATGCTGCATTGCATGCTTGTTTTCCGTCAGAACCCCCATCCCGGCATTATCCCGCAGGCCGGCATGATTAAACAAAACATAAATCCAAACGGCGAAAAAATGTGCCATGAAGGATTTTGCGTACAAGGCGGCCGGTTCCATGATGCAAAATTCACCCCCAGTCACAATAGGGCGCGACCCCATACAAGAAGGGAAAAATAGGCCGTGGCAGGCACGGGTGATCACATGAGGGACGAGTTTACGAATGGCGAGAAATCCGGCTTTTACAAGGCGGTGTTTTCCAGAAGGGACGTGAGATCAAGGTTTACGTCACAGGCAGTAGACGGGGCCGCCCTGACTAGAATTCTCAATGCGGCACACCATGCCCCCTCAGTCGGATTCTCCCAGCCGTGGAATTTTATTTTAATCAAGGATCCGCAGACAAGGCGGAAAATCAAGCAGTCGTTTGACGAGGAGAGGATCCGCTCCTCGCTGCTGATCGACGAGCCAAAAAAAACAAAATACCTCTCATTCAAGCTGGAGGGAATTCTGGATTCGCCGGTAAACATTTGTGTGACATATGATCCCTCAAAATTCGGGCCGTTCATCATTGGAAAATCCAGCATTCCCGAGACGGGAATCTATAGCGTGTGCTGCGCCGTGCAAAACCTGTGGCTTGCCGCAAGAACCGAGGGACTGGGATTGGGCTGGGTGAGCATTCTTTCAAACAAGATTCTCAGGCGTGTGCTGGAGCTTCCCGAACGCGTCGTTCCCGTGGCCTATCTGTGTCTTGGATACGTGGAAAAATTCTCCGACAAGCCGGATCTGGAAACTGCGGGATGGCTGCCAAGACTCGGATTGGACGATGTGATTTATTATGAAAAATGGGAGCAAAGGGACAGCTCCGAATGGAGTGCAATCCGGGAGCTGATTAAATCAAACCTTGATTACGCTTAAATAATTACCCGTGTATTTTTTGCTGGGCTTGTAGCGCAGAGTCGTTTAACGGCGCGCAATATGGATAGCGTGGTAGCCTCCTAAGTTACAGGTCGAGGGATCGAAGCCCTCCAAGCCCGCCTTTCATGACAAGAAATCCGGATTCGCGGCCCTCACGTCGGCGAATTCCGGGATTCTAATAGTTGTGGGACGTCTTTGCCGGCCCCCTAGTCGGGATCCTGGATATGAGCCCCAGCGAGCGGCATGCAAGTGTGCCAAGCAGGAGTGCCACTGCCGTCATTACTATCGTGCCAGACGGCGCCAGCTGCAAATAGTACGACAAGAATATCCCGGTTATCACCGAAAAGACCGACATGGAAATGGAAATGCCGACTGTCTTTTTGAAGCCCTTCCCAAACATCATGGCCGAGATGTTCGGAATCACTATGAGTGCGGATATCAGCAGTATCCCCACTAGCCGCATAGATGTCACCACCGTTACTGCGGCCAGGACTACAAACGCATAGTTGAGCGCAGTAACGTTCAATCCCGCAATCCTTGCCTGCTCCTCGTCAAATGTGAGATGCAAAAACTGTCCGCGAAGCACCAAAAGCACCAGGACTATCCCGGAGCTGATCATTACAATCGCCACCGTGTCCTCTATGCTGATTAGCAGAATGCTTCCAAACAAAAAGCTAAACAGATCCACTGAGAATCCGCCAGACGCACTCACCAGTATTACGCCCACTGCAAGGCCGGAGACTAGGACTACTGCCACTGCGGCGTCGCCGGACATGTTTGTGCTAGAGCGCAGTTTTTGCAGTCCCAGACCCCCGAGAATCGACACCACAAACGCGCTCCACAGCGGGAATATTCCCAGAAACAGCCCCAATGATATCCCCCCAAAGGCCACATGGGATATGCCGTCGCCGAAAAGCGAGTATCTTCGCAGCACCAGAAACATTCCCATAAAGGAGCATATTATCGCGACGGCTATTCCGGCCACCAGGGCCTTTTGCATAAAGCCGTAAGCCAGGATGTCGAGGACCATCATCCACACCTAATGGGCATGATCATGCATGTGCATCTGCATGGTCGATTCGGTATAGGTTTTCAGTATTTTCTCGTCAGAAAAGAATTTTTCCTTTTCCCCGTGGAAAAAGAGGCTTCCGTTCATGCATGCGACCTTGCTTGCGTATTTCTCTAGCGCGTCAAGGTCGTGAGACGACCATACGACGGTGATTCCGTCCCCGTTGATTCTTTTTATCACGTCATAGAACTTTGTCTGGGATTTGACATCGACGCTTGTGACCGGTTCGTCTAGAATCAGCAGCAGCGGATCCTTGATCAGGGACTTTGCGATAAAGACCCTCTGCTGCTCGCCCCCCGACAGCTCCCCGATTCGGCGATCCCTGAGATGCTCGAGTTCCACCGTTTTTAGCGCCTCGGCAATCCTGTCCTCGGTCCTGCCGATCTTTTCGTACGTATGATTCCAGCAAAAGCCGTGCCGTCCAACCAGCTCCGAGCCATTTGCGATCTTTTTGCCGGATATTATTCCCATTGACACTATATCGTATACCGTGGCGGGAAAATTAGGCTCGAAGGTAATCCTTTGCGGGACATAGCCGACAAGCGGTATGAGCGACTTGAAGCTCTCCGGGCCGCAATCAAACATCCTTATCGTCCCCTCGTACTGCTGCAGTCCCAGTATTGCGCGAAACAGGGTCGTCTTGCCCGCACCGTTGGGCCCGACTATTCCCAGCAGGTCGCCTTTTGATACGTCAAAGCTAATGTCGTCCACTGCCACGTGGCCGTCATACCCGACAGTGAGATTCCGCACCGAGAGTATGCTTTTCATTGGCACTCCAGGGCAGTCCTGAGGATGTCCAGGTTTTGCTCCATCTTGTCCAAAAACGTCACCCCGTCAGAGGCCTCCTGCGCAGTCAGCGTCTCAATCGGGCTAAATAACACCACTTGTGCGCCCGCCTCGTCTGCTATGACCTGTGCCAGGCGGGGATCGACTAGATCCTCAGAAAAGACGAACTTTATGTCGTTGTCCCTGACATAATCAACAAAACTTGCAATCTCAAATGCCGAGGCCTCCGATTCAGGCGAGATCCCGCCGATTGAAAACGCCGTCAGCCCGTATCGCTTGGCAAAATATGCAAAGGCGTTGTGAAATGAGATGAACGTGTCTTTTTGGCACTCAAGCAGCCCGGATCTTATCTTGGCGTCAAGGCTGCCGAGTTTCTCGTTGTATATGGCGGCGTTCTCCATGTAATGCTGTGCGCCGTCCGGATCGGCCATCACCAGTCCGTCCCTTATGTTGTCAACCTGCCGCATTGCCAGTATCGGATCAAGCCACATGTGGGGATCAAAAGTGACGGCCCCGCCCGATGAGAGGAAACGGAGGATCCTGGTTAGCTCCGCGTCGCTGATCTGCCCGTCGTCCATTTTTTGCGCAATGAGCTCCTCAATGTGCCTTATCCAGCCGTCGTGATCATGGCCGTCATCCTTGTGCATATCTAGCAGCAGTCCAATGGATTCCACTATCTGGCGGTCTGTAGCCTGTCCCCGCATCTGCTCTATCATTATGATTATCTCGTCTTGGAGCTGCTCCACATGCCCGGGCGGGCTGTCGGGCCTGATGACAAGACCTATCCCCTCAGTCGCCCTTAGAAAAACAACGTGATCAAACTCGCCTGAATCCATCATGGCTGTTACATACGGCTCTGGCCCAAGCCCGTTGTACACAAAGATGTCCGCATCCTTTAGCCTCTGAATCTCCCCTGCACGTGGCTCCCAGTCGTGGGCCTCTACCTCAAACGGGATATACTGCTCCACTCTGGCCTGGCTGCCTGCCACGTTTCTTGCAAATTCGTAATACGGAAAAAACGACCCGAGTATCAGGATTTCCTCGTCCTGTACTGTAGGTGCGTGATCCATTCCGGCATACACCACAAGGTACAATACCGCAGCTAGGGCCATCCCGCCCACTACCACATACACAATTATGCCCTTCATCCTGAATCATATTATTAAATTATCTATTTAAACTTAATAATTAATGGATCTATTATAATGATTCTTAATAATAAATATGTTAAAAAAAAGCAAAGAGTTATTAAATTTACATACTAATTTTAAATAATGGCTAATAAACCCATGAATACGACAATTGTCTCGATATCGCTCAATGTGGACATGATACGGGAGCTTGACAAGCTTCAAAAGACCATGGGTTTCACCGGCCGCTCGGAGATTGTAAGGGCCGGAATACGCGCCTTTGTCCAAGAAGAGAAGCAAAAGCAGGACATGAGGGGCAAAAAGAACGCGATCCTCATGGTGGTTCACGCGGATCGCTTCGATGATCAGGTGGCGGGAATAAAGCACGATTACGAGGATCTCATAACGACGCATCTTCACAACAAGATCGACGGGGACAGGTGCATCGAGCTGTTTTTGCTTGATGGCGATGCAAAAAGGATAGATACGATTACCAAGGGGTTTTTGATCAGCAAAAAGATGGACAATGTAAAGCTCCTGGTCCTGTAGGGCGGGGGATCCGTTCGCGGTTATTTAAGGCGGATTCGGGCGGGAGAAAAACAATGAAATACCAGCAGTCACAATCCACAGCATGGCAGCCGTATTCATCATTCCGGTTTTTATTGTTGCAATCGTGGGACTGACCGGATACCTGGTTTACCGGTTTTTGATTCGAGGTCTATATCGCAAGAGATCCGTAGTCCAGACGCTCCGGAAATACAATATCAAGAAAACCCCGTCGCAGATAATCAGGGAATACTATGACAGCAGGGGCGAGCAGATATCACAAAAAGAGGTTGCGAGACTTGAAAAAAATTACTGCCAGAACGAGCCAGAACAGTTCCTTACAATGTATGACGCAACAAGGGACAGTCGTGCAGGAAAGGATTAGGGATTCACGGGTATCTGGATGAACGGTGTTCCGCCCTCGCCTACCACGAGCGGCAGTTTGCCGTCCCATGCCTGCGTCTTTAGCCACTCTAGATAGTTTGGATTCGTAGAGAGCGCATCGTTGATTATGGAGATTGCCTCTGCCTCTCCCTTGGCCTCTGCAATGTTTGCGTTTGCCACGCCGATGGCGTTGGCCTCCCTCTGCCTTGCTTCGACCTCGATCCTTCTCAGATCGTTTTCTGCCTTTAGCGCCTTTTGTTCTGCCTCCACCTTGGACTCGATGGCCGAGGCAAACAATGACGAGAATTCAAAATCGGTAATTGAAATGACCTCCGTTACCACGTCAAACTGGTTCAGTCTCTCCCGGATTGAGGACTCGATGTCGGCCTTGACAAGGGGTCTTTTCGTGATTAATTCTTCGGCGTTATAGTTTGCCGTGACCTGCTTTACCGTCTCTTCTATGGCCGGCTGAATTACCCTGTTTTCATAGTCAAGGCCCAGATTCTTGTACAGCCTGTGTACTCCCTCCTTGTCGGGGTGATAGTTGACTGTAACGGTGGTTTCCACCGTCTGCAGATCCTTTGATGCGCTTCTGGCATCGTTTGCATACTTTAGCGTACGGACCTCAATATTGACCACATCATCCTGGAAGGGAACCACGAAATGCAGTCCCTCATCAAGCGGTGAGCTTGAAAGATCGACGGCATTCCAGTGCAAAAGTACGCCCCTGTGGCCGGCATCCACTATCTTTACGGAGGCAGACACCATCACGCCGATCATAATAAGAACAATTATGCCTATGGCCACCCCCTTTGCCATGTTGATATTCACGTTAATCTTGGGGGACTGGTATTTTGACAACAGTGTTGCTGATAATCTCCCATTATTATATCAAGCACAATGCGGCTCCCAACAGATTTATGACATTAACTGCAACAAAGTCCAATGGAGCCCAACTATTCGTGGATTTATCTCGTAATCTTTTTGGCAATCCCGCTGGCAAGGATAATTCCGCGCATGATCAGGAAGAAAAGGGGTGAGCAGGCGCAGGAGATTCAAAGGGCCCATTCCGGGCAGGATCCAGGGTATTCGGGGCGGCCTGAGCCTCAGGCGGGCTCATCCGGGCCCCAGACGGATTCATTCAAGCCCCAGACAAGAAACATGCTCGTTTTAGGAGAGCTCAACAAGGGCTGCAAAACATTCGAGTGCATCCAGAAAAACATCGGATTTAGCTCAGCCGAGCTAGACGTGATTCTGGAGGATTTGGAGTCAGGCGGGCTGCTGAAAATAGTCCAAAAACAGGGGATGTTTGGGACCAAAATAGAGCTGTATCCGACTGACAAGGGGTTCAAAGAGTACTATTCCTAGTTCCGGCCAAAACCCGAGTTTTACTTTAAATAAAGAGTAAAATTCTACAGCCGTGTGAAAATCGTGGTAATTTCTGGCAGTCCCAGAAAGGCTTCAAACACGCAGCACATGATGAGGTTTGTTTACGACCATGCCGGCTCCAAAAACAAGGAGACGAAATTCATCAACCTCTCGGAGGGCGGAATCGACTATTACCGGGGCTATGACGTCGAGTATGGCGAGGCCACAAAACAGGCCGCAAGGGACATCACCGAGGCCGACGTCTGGCTGATCGGGACTCCGATTTACAACTCGTTTTTCAGTGCGGCGCTAAAGAATCTCTTTGAGTTTATCAACTACAAGGAGACGGCGGGAAAGGTGGCCGGGTTATCCATAATGGCCGCAGGGGACATTGGTTTTATCGACGTGCAGACCCTGCTTACCCAGATGATGTCGTATTTCGGAGTCATTACAAATCCCAAGACAGTCTATAT
Source organism: Cenarchaeum sp. (assembly GCA_965212015.1). Lineage (GTDB taxonomy): Archaea > Thermoproteota > Nitrososphaeria > Nitrososphaerales > Nitrosopumilaceae > Cenarchaeum. The sequence goes on along the minus strand of OZ243037.1, from coordinate 1,315,180 downwards.
GAAGGCGGACATGATCGCCGACGGCAAGATAACGGACCTGACAGCTAGACGGCGGCTAGAGAATATGGTTGATGACACTGTGTCACTTGCGTCTAGAGTGAATCAAGGCTGAGATCCGTGTATACGACCTTGAATATTTTTACCACGTAATCGCCCTCAAAGATGTTTTTTATTCCGTCGACAGACGTGTTTGAAATCCTGAATTTGTACTCGTACGTGCCGTCGGAATTTACCGGTATCTGTGCAAAGTGTACCGCGCCGGCATTATTGCCGCCAACAGACGAACCGTCTGCGTCATAAATCTGTATGATTACCGGATAGTCCGCCACGGGGTTTGAGACCTTGCCCTCGACGAATGCCCAGGGCATTTTGTTGTCAGCAGGCACATTTAGTGCAAGAACTGTTTTTTCTATCTCAATGTCTGCAAGGGATTCCGCATCTGCAAAAACAGACGAGGCAGACAGCGGTACGAGTGCGGCTGCAAACAGCATGCCGAGAACCTGTGCCTTGCTCGCCTTGGCGCCATTTGAAAGATTTATTCCAAATCCCATGATTAGGACATGCGGATAATGATATATTAGTATTACACATAATTCATCCATATGGATGACGTCACGTGCTCATGCAAGTGCCATTACGGCGGGGCGGTAAGCTGTCCGGGCTGCAAGGACAGCCACGGCACGCAGTGCAAGCACTGTACGGGGTGACTATTTTTTGGGATGCTTTTTTGACGCCTGCATTTTCAGATTGGCAAGCTCTGACTTTGGCTCGATTTGAACATGGTCTGCAGATTGTCAATCTCCTGTAGCCGCCGAATCCCGGTCTCATTTAGCTTTATGGTGTCCTAAAGCAGGTCCGGGTTGTCGCTTTGCTTTTTTGTCCGGGCTTGTTTTATTGCCGGATGCCGGCTTTCCGTCAGACGTGAGCACCTGGACTGCGCTTTCCGAGGTTTTGGCGGCGGGGTGCGCATGTACGTAATCTACGCTTTTTTGCGCCAGCCAGCACATGGCCGTCAGGAACCACATTATCGGCACTGCCATGATAAAGATGAATTCCAGCACCGGGAACTCGGGGACCATCACAAACCATAGGCCTGTCAGTACCGCTGCAAATATGGCGCATACCACTGTGGCCAGATGATTTGCCAAATAGCCCATGAAAAATATCAAAAAGCCCGTCGCATATAACAGTAATGTAAAAGCTACGGTGCGGCTATTAGTGCGGATTATTACTTTTGCTCTATCATGACTGCATGCTTTTGCGTCTCAGACTGTAAAATCTTGATCTTTTCAAGCAGTTCGTTTCTGAGATCGCGGGCTACCTTTCTGGCAGTCGAACGGGGAATACCGAGTTCGTCGATTTTCTCTAGCAGTTCGTGCCTCAGATCGCGGGCGACTCTGCGCACGGTGGGACGCGGCACGCCCAAATCATCTACGACTTTAGTGTATATGTCCTGTTTGTCAGTCAGACCCTTGTCAAGGCAGGAGTTAATCGCTTCTTTAATAATTGCACTTTGATTTGCACGATTCACAGGTTGTGAATTCTACTCGGTCTATATAAAACTATAACTCCCCAATCGGGTTGTTTTGGAAACATCCGGGAAACGGAAAAGATAAAGTCGTTGCAAAAGTTAAAGCCGCAGCTTTGGGATTCCGCATGACGGCCGGCAGGATTTAATTCCCGGATTGAAAAACCGCCAGCCGAATCCGTTGGCCTAGTAGCGGAGATCTTGCAACACAAACACAAGACTCTTATGATAATAAAAGAGACGGATTGAAAATGACGGAGGCCGCCATAGAGACCAGCTTTGGGAGAATAGTACTGCGGCTGATGCCGGATTTGGCTCCCGAAACCGTGCGTAATTTCAAAAAACTGGCGGATTCCAGCTTTTATGACGGCGTACTGTTCCATCGCGTTATTCCGGGTTTTATGATTCAGGGCGGGGATCCCAACACCAAGGGTTCTGACAAGGGTACGTGGGGTACCGGGGGGCCCGGATACTCAATCAAGGCGGAATTTAACTCTAGATCACACAAAAGAGGCACGGTTTCCATGGCCAGATCGACTGATCCGGACAGCGCCGGCTCGCAGTTCTTTATTGTCACTACGGACAGCGCCTTTCTTGACGGCCAATACACCGCGTTTGGCGAGGTCACCGAGGGGATGGACGTGGCAGACAAGATAGTCAACCTGCAAAGGGATGCCAACGACTGCCCGCTGCAAGAGGCCAAAATTCTCAAAGTTGCCATACAATGAATCCCATACCAGTCATTATCATAGCGTTTGCAGTCGGCATCGGAGTTGCCGATGTTCACGCACAGCTGGGAATCGGCCAGCCTGCGGTTGTAAAAAGCGTCGCAGTTACAATCGAGGGACTAGATGAGGTAAGCGTGGTCCACGAGGTACTCAGGGGCGGCTCGACAAGATCCCTTGAGCTAATCGAGGGAACTGCATCGGATATCAAAATAACAGACGAGGGGGGCAACGACGTGCAACACGGGGTTTCCGGGGGATTCGGCGGCACCACGGTGACGATATTTCCGACGTCAGAAAACGTCCTTGTCACGTATGATTTGAGCGACGTCATGTTTGCAAGACACGGAACGACCTGGACGTGGGATTTCCTGTATCCCGTAACGACTACGTTTTACCTGCCCGACTCGGCAGACCTGGTATTTGTAAACAACAGGCCCGTCTATCTGCAAGACGAGGGGGCGTTTAACTGCCACGGATGCGAGATGCTCCTAGAGTTCGTTCCAGACGAGAAAAAAACCACAAAGACGGTTTCGTGGGAGGACAGGGAGTTCGAGGTGGAGGTTTGGGCGTCCACTGAATTGAATTCGTTTGAATTCAACCAGCCGCAAAAAAGCCTGAGCTATGACTTTGAGGATTCCGAAAGGTGGGTCACGCTGGTCATCCCGCAGGAGCTGCTTTGGAATCCATACCAGGCCCTGAGCAACGGCAAAAAGATCCCCACCTACGAGTTCGGGGTGGACGAGAACCGTCACGGCATCAGCCTGAAACTAAATGACACACAATCGGTATCCATCGTCGGCACTTCTGTCATACCCGAGTTTCCGCTGGTCGTTCCCATAATGGTAGCCGGGATTACCATGATCATGGCACTGCAGCTAAGGGGCAGGATTATTCTCCGCTAGAACCGCAGGAACAAAACCCGTACTCGTCAATTCTCGTATCGCAGAGCGGGCACTTTTCCCCGTAATCAACCTCCCACGGCTCCTTGCCAAACAGCCGAAAGTGATCGTCGATCTCCTCGGGGACGACCCGTTTTTTCTCCATGCCTTTTCTCGGTCAATACAACTATAATAGATTATGAGCGGGAATCGGCGTGAGGACGGACTGCGGCTGCCACTGCATGAAATGCGGCGGCACCGATCTGGAGTCAAGGCAGACTGGCAGGGAGGAGGACGGATACTTTGACATGCACCATACCTGCAGGGGGTGCAATGCCCACTTTGACCACCTGGAGGGGACGATGTTTGATGCCTGTGATGCGTGCGGCTATCCTAGTTAGAGAGCAGCGCCTCTTTGGCGAAATAAAAGCTCCTGTGCTCGCGGGAGTTTTTGAGTATCTCCCGGCTAAAGGCCATCTTGGCTAGTACCTTCGATACGTCAAGCGGACTGGCCGCCCACCCGTGCTCCCTTAGCTGCTCGACGGTCTCCGAGACGGTCCTGGGCGTGTCAAAAAACGACTTTGTCTCCAAAACCTGCAGTTTTTCCCGGATCTGCGGCAGGCGCACCGGGCCCGGCTCGGTGAATTCGGGCTCAAAGGTCTCTGCATCCTCCAGTCCGTCTAGTGCCCCGGTATCCGGCCTGGCCGACTCTGTCTCGTACGCATCAAGCATGCTGATCTTGGCCTCCTGCATGGTCTTTACCAGGTCGTGGATGATTTGATCCACGGTATGGTTGTCCAGATAGAAATCCCTCGAATCGATCTCGATTTCGTCCTCGCCTGTCTTTATCCTGATTCTTGCCAACTGTACATATTGCACCCGATTTGATTTATTTGGGTAGCTTAAATGAGATTCAAAAGTATATCAAAATTTTTACACATGTTATCTGATTTTTTTCCCCCTTGTGTTAAAAAAACAAGAGTGTGACAGTCAGGCATGAAGCCCTCAAGAAAGATAGCCATAGCGGGCCTGATCATCGGACTGGGCGCCTTTGGATATTCGCAGTACGTCTTTGCCACGCAGATAGGGGTGGTAATTACCGACAGCAGGCTGCTAGGAGAGGCCGAGGGGGGCTCGCTCCACGATCTGGAGCTAGAGTTTGACAATCCGTCGCTGCTGATCCTGACTGCCGGCGAGACAGAGTTTACGCTTACCGCCGACGGGCAAAAAATCGGTGACGGCACGCTAGAGCCGTTCGTTCTTTCTGCCATCGGCAAGACCGTGGTGGACGGGACATTCGTGATAAACTCAGAGACCGGCTATGGCAGCGCACCGCAGATAAAAATAGACGGGACTACAAAATACAACATGCTGTTTGCGTCGATCGATGTTCCGTTCGTGTACTATCCTACAGAGGATCAGGCAAGGGCATTTATACATCAGAACTAGATTCCCAACCCATGCTTACGGTTTTTGGCTCTACTGCGCTGGACACGATTAGAACGCCAGGGAGGGTTTTAAGGAACGCACTCGGCGGCGCCGGCACGTTTGCGGGGATATCGGCAAGCTTTTTCACAAGGACGGGCCTGATTGCAGTAGTGGGAAGCGACTTTCCGGACAAATACCGCAAGACGCTCTCAGAATATTTGGATCTGCGCGGGCTGGCAGTCAGGAGGGGCAAGACGTTTCGCTATGACGGAAGGTATGACGCCACGTTGAGCACGAGGGAGACCCTGGGAACGGAGCTCAACGTACTGGCGGGATTCAAGCCGGTGGTCCCCGAAGAGCACAGGAAATCAAGGTTCGTATATCTGGCAAACAATGATCCAGAACAGAATGTCTCTATTCTAAAAGAGTTTGAGTGCGTAAAATTTTCAATGTGTGACACGATAGACTTTTGGATTTCCACAAAGCCGCTGGCGGTAAGAAAAATGATCAAATCCGTGGATGCCGTCGTAATCAACGACGAGGAGGCAATGCTTCTCACAAAGGAGCACAATCTCGTCAAATGTGCAAAAAAGATAATGGGCTGGGGTCCTGCGTACGTGATAATCAAAAAGGGCGAGCACGGATCGCTCATGTTCTGCGATGACGTGGTGTTTCCGTCGCCTGGTTTTTCGCTGGAGGACGTGGTGGATCCCACCGGGGCGGGCGACTCTTTTGCGGGTGCCATGATCGGGTATCTGGCAAGCAGAAACTCTGCTAGTTTTTCGTCGATCAAAAGATCGGCGGTTTATGGGAATGTCATGGGTTCGTTTGCAGTGGAGGGATTCGGGCTTGCCGGACTGTTGCGCGTAAAAAAATCAGACATCTCGAAAAGGATGAGGCAGTACGAGAAAATGGTCAGGTTCTAGACCGGGCGCCCCCGATGCGATCCACAAAGACTTAATTGATATTTCCGCCGCTGATTCATAGCTTGACACAGGATGGGGAAAAAGACAGGATGGGTTTGATCTTTGATCTACAAAAGGGTCTTGCGGGCATGATGGATCTTTCAAGGTATCCGGCAGACAGAATGGAGAGAGTCTCGTCGCTGTGCACTGCAATCATTCACGAGGCAGCCGAGCTGCAAGACGCCACGAACTGGAAGTGGTGGAAAAAGCCGGTGCCAGTCGATGAGGCACATGCGCGCGAGGAGCTAATCGACGTCTGGCATTTTGTGGTGCAGGCATCCCTCGAGCTCGGCCTCACCCCCGACGACATCCTGGACGAATACAAGAGAAAAAACGAGATAAACCGGCAGAGGCAGAAAAACGGCTATTGACGGTCTATCAGCGCGATGATTACTGACGGATCAGTCTCGCCTATCCTGTCTATAATGGATACCTGGCTTTGGAAGCGCCCTACCTCCCCGCTGCCTACCTGGAGAAACGGGTGTGGACTGTGCGAGGAGACTATCCTCCCGTCGGCGTCGATTCCGTTCTTGTATAGCGCCAGCAGCGATTCGCCTGGCCTGTGTCCGCGCGCATCCTCCCCGCACAGGATTACGGTCCGGATGTTTTTGTGCGAGTTTACAAACCGCACCAGCATGTCAATGCCCGCATTCTCAGAAAAGAGGCGTCCCACTATGGCCACGCAGTCCAGGTTATTCTGCGAGATCTCCCTCAAAAGGCGTATGCTGGAGAGGGTGCATACTGCCGTGGACGAGTCCTCGTTTCCAAGGAACGTCTCTTCGGGCACGGGCAGCACCGCCTTGCAGATCTCGCCGAGAATGCGCTCCAGCGGGCCTGCGTTGCGGATGGTTTCTGCCATATCCGGACACGGGTGCGGCGGCATTTGGGTGTATTGGCAAAAGACGTATGGTCAGACGCAGTGAATTTTTATATTCCGAATAATGCCAAAGCGCAAATGGAATCCGACCACCTACAGGAACACGACAGGAGCTACCGGATGTTTCTCTATATCTTTTACGTCGCCAGCTTTATGATGGTGTCAATTGCGGCCTATGGGGCACTCATGATGTACGAGGAGTGGCAAAAAAACGGCACCTATGTGATGGGCGAGATTCTAAACACCACCGTCATTCCGTTTGAAAACTTTGCCAGGCTTTCAACATGGCTGTTTTTCTCGACGATAATCAGCTGGTACTGCGTGTCCAGAATAGGGTGGAGGAGGACCGCCGGCGACAAGATTTCCGGGATACGGATGCCGCTGCTTCAGCTGATGCTGCTGGGTTTTGCAATCATCTGCCTGTACGAGGTGCTATGGAACTTTACGGTGCTCAACGCGCAGATTGCCGCGGGGATAATTGACGGGGCGGTTCCGGACATAGACACGCTGTACGTGGCATACCCGGATACGGGCCGGCCGTGGAACCTCATATTTGCGACAAAGATATTCCTGTCCGGGTTTCTGATTAGCGCGCACGCGTTTTATCTCAGTACGAGGCCCAGAAAGAGACTTGACTAGTGCTCCTTCCTGTTGACAGTCAGGGTGGATCTGATTTTGTCCATCTTTTGTATGTTCCACGTGAGTATCTCGCGGAGCTTTTCAATGTTCGATGCCTCGACTTTGGCAATAATGTCGTATGCCCCGTAGGTTTCATCGACAAACAGGACCTCGTCCATCTTTCTTAGGTTCTCGATGATCTTCTCTTCTGCGCCAAGATCACACTTTATCAGGACGTATGCAACCGTCATGCCAGACAGGATGCAAATATGGTATTTCAAAGTAGCTGTTTTGGCATAGCTCAAACTAACAGTTTATAGGGTTTTGCAGCATAGCCGGTTTGATTTGGATATCGACGAAAAGGTTGCACTGGTAAAAAAACCGCCCACAGAGGAGATAGTCACGGAGGGGGATCTTGCGGATCTGTTCAGGACTAATTCCAGGCCAAAGCACTACATTGGACTGGAGATCTCCGGCTTTCTCCACCTGGGAAGCCTGATTAGCACGGGATACAAGATAAACGATTTCATAAAGGCAGGCGTCGAGTGCACGGTGTTTCTGGCCGACTGGCACACGATGATTAACGACAAGCTCGGGGGGGACATTGAAAAGATCACAAAGGTCTCCAAGTACTACGAGGACGCGTTTCGCATAGTCTGCCCCAAGGCTGCGATCAGGACGGGCACTGGACTGTATGAGGATCATCCGGACTATTGGACTGAGCTTGTGAGGTTTACAAGTCACATGTCGCTGGCAAGGACCATGCGGACGCTGACCATAATGGGAAGGACCGAGGGCGAGGAAAAAATCGATCTCGGAAAGCTGCTGTATCCTGCAATGCAGGCAGCAGACATTCACTTTCTCGACGTCGACATTGCGCACGCGGGGATGGATCAGAGAAAAATCCACATGCTGGTGCGCGAGAACTTTCCAAAGATGGGCTGGAAGGTGCCGGTGGCGGTACACCACAAGCTGCTGCCCGGCCTGACGCACGCGCCGCAGGGCGGCACCATATCAAAGATGAGCAAGTCCAATCCGAACTCCGGCGTGTTCATACACGACTCGGCCGAAAAGATACGCTCAAAGATCAACAAGGCGTGGTGCGAGGAGGGCGACGTTTCAAACAACCCGCCGCTAGAGATTTCAAGGCAGATCATATTTCACGAAAACAGCGAGATGACAGTGGAGAGGCCAGAAAAATTCGGCGGAAACGTGAGTTTTGGGAGCTATGAGGAGCTAAAGGAGTCATTTAAGAGCGGCCAGCTGCACCCCTCTGACCTGAAAAGAACCGTGGCAGAATACCTGATTCCCATCGTTACCGGCATAGCAGACAGGGTCGCCATAAGCGAGGAGGTAACAGGGATAATAACGGGGGAGACCTAGACCTTGAGATCCGGGTTTGTCTGCCCAGAAAGGTTGTATTTTGACTTGTAGCCGCGCGGGTTGATCATGAGATCCTTATAGTTGTACGTAGAAGAGTTTCCGACAATGACGGTGCTGATCATTCCAAGCTTGTCTGCGTGCTCCTCCATGTGCCCCAGATCTGTGAGTATGACTGACTGCGAGTCCCTAAAGGCGCCCTTGATGATGGCAACCGGCGTCGCAGGACCCCTGTACTTGAGCAGAATCCCCCTGGTGTCTTGCAGCTGGTGAATCCGCTTTTTGCTGGAGGGATTGTATATCACTATTACGAAATCCCCGCGCGCCGCAGCCTCCACCCTCTTGACTATGATCTCCCAGGGAACCAAGAGATCGCTCATGCTTACCACGGCAAAGTCAGTCATCAGCGGGGATCCGATGATTGACGCGCAAGAGTTTAGCGCAGAGACGCCGGGAATTATCTCCACTGGCAGGCCCGACTGCGGCTCCCAGCCCTGCTCTGCTAGCGTCTCGTAGATCAGGCCGGCCATGCCGTATATTCCAGGATCCCCGCTTGAGACCAGGGAGACTGTCTTGCCGGATTTTGCCAGGTCTATACACTGGTGCGCACGCTCGACTTCCTGGGTCATGGCATACCTGTAGACGTCCTTTCCGGATATCAGATCCTGGACCAGGTTGACGTATGTCTCATAGCCCACTATGGTATCGCTCTGGGTAATTGCCTGTTTGGCGCGAAATGTCATGTGATCGTGGTGTCCGGGGCCGACGCCCACGATGAAGAGCTTGCCTTCCAACAGACAGGTGGCAGCGGCACAGTTATTTTATTCTTTGAGTTCCTCTGCTGGCATCTCAAAGGGATCGACTATGGGCGAGTTGATCAGGTGTATGTTGTTGAGCGGGCGGGCCTCAGATATGGTGATTAGCTCCTCAGAATCAAGGGCGTCAATGTCGGCCGTGGTTGTCAGGAGCGATGCCTGCTCGGGATCGTTCCATTCGACGACAGATACCCTCCATATGGGGCTATAGTTCTCGCCTTCGGAACCTACAGACACAATCACCGGCTGGAATCCAAGCGGGCCGGGGCCGGCTATGCCGTCGCCGAAATGAAACACGTCAGCCGACGAGTCGCCGGCAATATCTGCCAGTGTCGGGGCGTCTGTCACCCCCATCATTTCTGCGGGACCTGCCGGTGTGGCGTCGGCGATTATGTGGTATATGGTGCCGCCGTCTGATCCCCATCCCCTGTGCGCAATGAACGTGACGGTCATCTCTTCTTCGTTTATCTCCATTATCTGCGCCGTTTCATACGGCGTCTCGTCAATCGCAGTAGAGTTGTCCCTGACGGACATTTGGCCTTCTGGCCACTTTATCTGCGGCATGTTGAGTATTACGTCTGTCTCCTCGAGGGTTATCCTTCCCGCCTTTTTTGCCTCGAGGATCTTTTCCTCAGAGTCCAGGATTTCGGGGTTTTGTCCGGCCTTCCATTCCACGTCGATTACGGATCTCAGGGCGGTATACCGGTCCTGTGCCGGCGTGTCCGAAAAGACCTCGTGCTGGTATCCGCGTATTCCGTCGTCGGCGATGCCGTCTGTGAACATGTAGACGCTTGCAGGCGATCCCGTCACGTTGGAGAGAAGCTCAGATAGCCCCACGGTGCGCCCCAGCTTTTCAGTTATCAGCTCGGCATGCTCCTGCGTGCTGGCATCGGTGACAATGTATGCAAGCTCCTCGCCGTTATAGAGCCCCGTGTTCAGCGGGATGGTCGCAGGAACGCTGGACCTGAACAGCTTTAGCGGGGCTGCGTCCTCGTTGATCTCGAGGGTCTGCAGTATAACCTCGGTCGGCTGCCCCCTTATCCACCCGTCGACGCTGACTGTGGCGGTAAATCCCTCCCCGGCCCGCAGTGCGAGGGCGGCGCCGGTAAATTCAAACGAGCCAGAGCCGGTGCCAGGCTCGATTAGCGACATTGCATAGTGCGTCTCGCCGTCGACGCTCCAGGTCGGCTGTCCCTGCGACTGCCGGGCGGCAATCTCGTGTAGCACCACGATTTGCACCGCATCGCTTGCGGCATATGTCAGGGATCCGTCATAGATGGTTCCCGCATTCGGCGAGAGGACCACCACTAGCTGTTGGTCCCCGTATCCCTGTCCGGGATCCTGCGACGAGGCAATGGTCTGGGTAAAGTGGACTTTTCTGGTGGATCCGGCGTCGGCGAACTGATCTGAGAGGACTGGAATGGCGGCCATTCCGACGAATGCTGCGGATATTGCAGCCACGATGAGGACCGCCCTTGCGTTCATCTAGCTGCCCCCCTCGCCGGGGTTTATGGAGCCAAGCCCGAACTCTGCGTGCAGCGCCCTTACCGTGGATTGGCCGTCAGAGTCCCCCACCACGAAGGCCAGGTTCAGCTCAGAGGAGCCCTGGGTAATCATCATTACATTGATGTTCTTTTTTGCGATTGAACCGAATACCTTGGAGGCCACCCCGACGGTGCCGCGCATTCCCGAGCCGATCAGGGCCACGATTGCGACATTGGCGGTAATCTCTAGCTTTTTGATGATCTTTCCGAGCAGCTCTATCTCTATGGCGTTTACCGCCCTGTTCATGTCGGATTTTTTGACGACTATGCTGATGCTGGACTCTGACGGGTTTTGCGAGATCATCATCACGTTGACTCCGACATTGGCCAGAGTCGAGAATATCTTTGCGGCCGTGCCAGGTGCGCCGACCATGCTGCCCCCCCTGACGTCAATCAGGCTGTTGTTTCGCAGCATGCTGACGCATTTTACGGTGTTTTTTGCAGCCGACCCGGTAGAGGCGGTGATCAGCGTTCCTTCGCTTTTCGTGTCAGACGAGTTTTTGATTCTCATGGGGATTTTTTTGCCCAGCAGCGGCTCGAAGGTTCGCGGATGGATCTGCTTGGCGCCAAACATCGCCATCTCTATTGCCTCCACGTACGACACGCTGCCAAGAACCCTGGATTCCCTTACGATCTTGGGATCCGCAGTCATCAACCCGTCGACGTCGCTCATCAGCCAGATCTCGTCTGCCTTGATGCACGAGCCGATGATGGCCGCAGTATAGTCCGAACCCCCCCTGCCAAAAGTGGTAATCCGCCCGTGCTGATCGGCGCCTGTAAATCCCCCGATTACCGGATAGTGCTTCTTTGAGAGCAAGCTCGATATGTTTTTTGAGACCCGCAACCGCGTGGTGTCCATCAGCGGCCTTGACTCGCCAAAGTTCGAGTCAGTCATAATCCCCGCCTCGTTGCCGGCCATTGCAAATATCCTCTTTCCAAGATCTGCAATCGCGTGCGCCACGATTTTGATGGATATTCTTTCGCCAAAGGAGAGCAGATAGTCCATCGAGCGGGGCGTTACCTCCCCTAGCAGCGCCATTCCGTCGACTAGCTCGGCGAGCTCTGAAAAGTCCCGTTCCAGGTTTTCAAGCAGCTTTTTCCTGTTGGGGGCCCGGGATACCGTTTCCCTTGCGAGCTTTTTGTTGTCGCGTATTATCCTGGCGGTGATCTCCTGCGCCCGCTTTTTGTCGCCTTTTTTTATATAATCCGAGACTTTAACCAGATTGTCCGTCGTGCCGCTTGTGGCAGAGCACACCGTGACGAGCTCGTTTTTCCTTCCGTGTGAGACTACAAACTTTGCAACGTCCCTTATTTTTTTGGGCGAGGAGATTGACGTCCCCCCGTACTTTACCACCAGCCTCAATTCAACAATACCTGCCGAATCCAATCCTTAAATGCTTTAACTTTCGACTCTGGGCGCAAGATAAAAGTGGATTCTTCCGATATTTGCCACCTTGAACTCTATTCTAAGCGGCTTTGCGCTAGAGAACTCGCAGGTGATCGTTCCCGCCGTGGTTCCCACCGCCTTTACCACCGGGTTGAGATATTCCAGGCTGTAGGTTCCCTCGCTGTCCGTCTTTACATCCAGGCTTTGCAGCTCCTTGCCGTCCTTTTCTACGTCTATAAAGACCTCGCCGGAGTCGCCCTTGCCGGAGAATTCAACCTTTGATTCCTTGGCCCCGATTGTCAGATAGTCAGATACCACCTGCACGTCGCCAAGCACCTTGTCAAACGCCGGCGTCGTCAGCTCGATTTTTGCGTCGTACGGAACCTTTGGAAGGGGCGTGTCCGTAGCAGAGCTTTCTATGAGCCTCATTTTGTATTTCTTGTTTTTGCCGATCGAGACGAGCAGCATGTTGTCCTCGGAGATGCTGATTGCAATGCCGTCCTTTTTGTCTGCCCGCTTGATTAGCTTGGAGAACTCGTCTATGCGGACCCCGAACTTTATGTCGCTGTCGCACTCGAATTTTTCAAACGCCGAATTGGGCCAGGAAATGTCAATGAGTGCCACATGGGAGGGATCCATTCCCCGGAAGGTGATTCCCTCCGCGGTGGCTACAAACGTGGCCTCCTCCACCAGGGTGGAGATGGCAGAGATTATCGCCTTTAGGTCGTCAGATCCGCTGGTCTTTGCCGAGAACATTCAGATACACCTCATAGTGTTTATTTTTTAAAGCTTACGCGTAGTTGCGCCACGTATGGCCGCATTTTGTACACCGGTAGAACTGGGTGGTCGGCTCGTCGGCGCTCCTCGTCTGAAGCATCCACCACACCGCCTGGTCGCTGTCGCACTTTTCGCAGTCGATCTTTATCGTGGGAAGCGCTTCCTTTCCCTCGGATCCCTCCAGTACGTTAATCTCAGATACCTCCTGCTGTTTTGTGATAGTCTTTGGAACGGTGCCGCCCTCGGTATAGTCGCATTTTGGGCATGCCAGTCCGGAGCCGGTTTTTCTCAGGCGAAGCTCGCATTTTGGGCAAAATTTCATCTATTTTACCTTGATTTTAGAGCTGAAGAGTTTTTCCAAATCCCGGACGGAGCTTATCGCAGTATCCGTCGCCTTTAAGATTTGCTTTATCGGATCGGTGCTGGAGCTGACCTTCATCCAGATTTCGTTGGTAAGCGGGTGCTTTACGATTACGCCTGCAAAGTCTATTCCCGAGCTCTTGAATAGCTCGTGCTGGACAATGTACAGCGTTCCGACGTCTGATTCCTTGATGGATAGGTTCACCTTCTTTTGCGACATACTGACTACCTCGGCTTGCATGTATTCGGAAAAAGAACTTATTGCGGATATAAATCATGTCAGTGGAATTGGCGGAAAATTTCATTTCGGACATAAAACTGGCCAAAAACAAGGACGGGTTTGCGGCAGATGAGGACGTTTTCATAAATGTGGGGTTTTCAGTCACGGGGCAGCTCAGGGACGCCTTTAACGAGAAAAACTGGACCGAGGCCTATGCCAAGTACGACAACTCTTTCAAGATGAAATACGGGATAAAGCTCTATTCTGCCGGCTTTAAAAAACACGCCCTGGGACAAGAGATCGACTCGTACAGAAAGGCGGCCATCTTTTGGACTAGAAACCCCAAGCTTGTCAACCCCATGAAGGACAAGAGGGTGTGGGTGCAGGTCGCAAAAAACTTCAAGCCCGTAATAAGGCTCACCGAGGAGGAGACGAGGCAGGAGCTGTTTGATTTCGACGAAAGGATCACCTTCAAGGCATCCGAGCTGGGAGCCGGCACGCACAGGATTACGGCAGAGGCGCACGCGTCGTGGCAGAAACACGGCTATACGGATTCCGGGGGCGCCAAGGGCCGCGCAGAAGAGATTGAGATTACAATCAATTAGGGATATAAGGCAGGTATTGGATGGAATTGCATGGCAAAATACGACGGACTTTTGGGACAGCCGATACTTGAAATCGAAGAGCCGGACAAGGAGGGGGGCATTACCGTGATCTTTAAGGACAACAGATTTCTGTTCATCAAGGCAGTCGAGGGAAAGATCGAGACGGTTTCCATTCCGGAGTAGATGTGTGAATGGACAAGTTTGACGGAATCAGGATGCAGGATCTGCTCAAAGTCGAGGATCCGGACCCGGAGGGGGGCCTGACGCTGGTCTTCAAGGACAAGACGCTCAAAATCAGCATAGTCGACGGAAAGCTGGCAACGACTGTGCAATAGCCGCTTTAGGAAATGTGCTTTTCATAAAATCCTATCGCCATCTCTTGCACGTCGGACTGTATCGAGCCGGGTCTGTTTTTTCGGATCTTTTGAATCGCCTCGGCGGCGGAATGCTTTTTGTATTTTACAAGATAACACGCAAGAATCGTGCCGGCCCTGCCTCTTCCTGCGGCACAGTGGACCATCACGGGTCTGTTTTTTGCAATCTGGCCGGCGATATAGTCGACTGCGTGATCAATCCTGTCCATGTCCGGCGCGGTGAGATCCGGCGTGGGCACGTGCAGGTATCCCAGATCCCCCACCCACCTGCCTGGCAGCGCCTCCTCAGTCATTGTAACTATTGATTTTATCCCCTGTGATACCGCCCAGTCTAGCTCGTCAGACGTGGTAGGCATTCCAGAGCCCGCAAGCTCGCCTTTGATCAGCCATGAAAAATTCGTCGGGTGTTTGGTGATTTTGCCGTGTATCTTTCTCCACGCGTTTCCGGGCTTGCTCATACATGCAGGTGGCGCCGCCTCGTATTTTTAGTATTGCAAGGCGCAAGAACATCCCCGCTTATATGTAAAAGGCGTCCCGTACGGGTTATGGGAAGGGAGGCGGTTTTGTACGAAAAGCTGCCAGACGGCAAGGTGCGCTGCACGGCATGCGCAAGATACTGCGAGATTGGCAGGAATCAGGCCGGACTGTGCGGGGTGCGCGGAAACGAGGACGGAAGGCTGGATCTGTACGTTTATGGCAAGGTAATCGCAGGCAACGTGGATCCCGTGGAGAAAAAGCCAGTCACGCACTATAGGCCCGGCTCCAGGGTCTTTTCGATTGCCACCACCGGCTGCAACTGGCTTTGCAGGTACTGTCAAAACCACGACATCAGCCAGAGAAGAAGGGTGGAAGGCGAGGACATGACTGCACAGCAGGTGGTCCGGACCGCGCTGAAAAACAGGGCCGACGGAATCGCCTATACCTACAACGAGCCGTCGATCTTTATCGAGTTTGCAAGGGACTGCGGGGTGGAGGCCCGCAAAAACGGCCTGTACAATGTTTTTGTCTCAAACGGATATGATACGCCCGAGTCCGTAAAAATGATGGGCGAGTTTCTGGATTGCATCACGGTGGACTTTAAGGGCAGTGCAGAGCCGGGTTTTACGAGAAAATACATCGGCGTGCCCGATCCCCGGCCGATCTTCGAGACGCTAATTGAGATCAGGGACAAGACGGACATACACGTGGAGATAACCGACCTTGTCGTTCCCGGGGTGGGCGACAGCCTAGAGTATGCAGAAAAGCTGTGCAGGTTTGTGTACGACGAGTTCGGGCCGGAGATGCCGATTCATTTTCTGAGATTCCATCCGGACTACAAGATGATGGAGTTCGGGCCGACCCCGCTAAAAACGCTTGAAAGGCACCACGAAATCGCCAAAAAGGCCGGCCTGAAATACGCATACCTGGGAAACGTTCCGGGCCACCCGCTAGAGCACACGTACTGTCCGGAATGCAAAAACATCGCAGTAAGGCGGATGGGCTTTGACATAGAAGAGTGGAATCTTGACGGTAAAAACCGATGCATGTTTTGCGGCAACGGCATTCCAATCACGGGCGGCCTGTCGCCAAACCACACGAAAAACAGGCTCCGGGTAATATCCTAAAGCGCAATTGCCCGCACCGGCGAGCCTGTGGCGTTCCTTAGTTTTAGCGGCAGGACGGCCATCCTGAATCTGCGCGACTTGATCCCTTTCAGATTGGCCAGGTTTTCAATTATCAGTATGTTGTTTTTGGACAGGATGCGGTGCGCGGGAAATTTCGGATCGGTCCCCAGATCTATGCTTGGCGAGTCGATTCCGACCATGTTGACCTTTTTTGATGCAAGATATTCTGCCGCGTCCGCACAAAGGCCGGGGTTGGCCCCGAAATAGTTTTTTCGGGACGGCCTGTCTGACCATCCCGTAAAGAATACGACCGTCGAGCCGCCGGGGATCCCGTTTTTTGCCTCAAAGCGCAGTATGTCCTTTTTGGTTATGGACTTGGAGGGGCCGGTTTTTATGAGAAGCGCGTCAGTCACCAGCCTGCCTACGGGGATTTGGTCTATCCCGGCCGCCCCGTCTATAAAGTGGCGCGGGGCGTCCATGTGCGTCCCCGTGTGCGAGCTCAAAAACAGCATCTCTAGGTTATAGCCGTCCGGGACTAGTCCGTTCCACGGAATAAACCGGGGCCCGGGGGAGCCGGGAAACACGGGCAGTCTCTCCGAGATTGTCAGCGTGAGGTCGGTTATTCCCATACGGGGTGGCACGGCTTGCCGGTTAATCAGTTTACGTTCCACGCGTGTGGAATCTGGCCCTGCCGCAAGGCAGGCTGCAATCCGCAAAAACCCGCAGGATCAAGGATTAAATACCCTCCCCATGAAATTCGGAATGTGGCAACAGCCTATGTTTTGTTAAACTCGGATCTTGGATCAGACGAGTCGATAATCGCCGAGGTAAAGGGAATCCTAAAGGAGGAGGGCGCGATAAAATACGAGATCCAGGGGGTTTACGGGGTGTATGATATAGTGCTGAAACTGACCGCGGAGGACACTAATGTTTTGCGCTCGATGATTACCAACAAGATAAGAAGGATCGGAAAGGTACAGTCCACCCTCACAATGATGGTAATAGATGAACAAGAGGGCCTATAGGCGCCGGATGATATCGGCGGTTTTCTGGATTTGGGATTCGGTGTTAAAAAAATGCGGCGACGCCCTGACTAGCTTTTCCTTGCCTGCCTCCCTTACGGCGAGGATGATTTTCTGCCGCTCTAGCTTTTCTGCCACGTACTGCGGATCCCGGCCTTGCACGTTAAATGAGACAATGCTGGTCCTTTCATCCCTGGATTCTGGGCCGTAAAGCGTGATTCCGGATGCGTCAGACAGCGTCTCGCGCAGCTGGCAGGCAAGGTCGGCGGTTTTTCTCCTAATGTTGTCCATTCCGTACCTGAGCAGGTATTCCGCCGAGGACTCTAGGCCGGCCATTCCGACATAGTTTCTAAACCCCGCCTGGAACTTTGCCGGGGCGTCCTTGAACGCCAGCTTGTCGCCGTCATACAGCATGGCGGACTCGCCTCCGATTGCCAGCGGTTCGAGAAGATCCGCCGAATCCCTCCTGCAGTAAAACACCCCCGTTCCCATCGGGCCGCAGAGCCATTTCGAGCCGTTAAAGGACATAAAGTTGCATCCTGTGGCGCCCACGTCAAAATCGCCGATGCACCCCACCGTCTGCGCCGCATCCAAAAAATATGGAATGTTTTTTTCTTGCAGCATCTTTCCTATCTCCTCTACCGGAATGATTGCCCCGGTGTTGTACAGCGCATGGCTCAGTGCAACCAGGCCCGTCTTTGCATCAAGCAGCTCTTCGAGCTGGGAGATCTCAAAGCATCCGTTATGGTCGATTTGCAGGCTGGCAATCCTGACCCTGTCTGCAAGCCTGAGCCACGGATAATAGTTTGCGTGGTGTTCGTGTCCCATGCCCCTGATTACAATGTTGGAGCCGGGCCCGAAGGAAAGCCCGCGCGATACGGCGTTTATTCCGTCCGTGGTACTCTGTGTCAGGACGACTTCCTCCGGCCGGCACTTTATGATCCTCGAGATGACCTGCCGTGTTTTTTGGAGGCTCTGCGTGACAAACGTTTCTGAGTCAATCGAGTCCGGACCCATCTTGCTGTACGACACTAGAAAGTCAGTCATGGCCCTGATGGTGTCCGTGGGGGTCAGCGATACTGATGCGTTGTTTAGATAGATTTTTCCGCCGTTGGGAAAGTCGTCTGCAACGTCCCCGTCCGTGTTCATTATTATATCAGAATGTGGTTGGCGTATCGTTGGATAAAAATCTTGACGGGGATTTTGCATCAAGAATCAGGGCGGTTCTGGGGCGGGAGAGTTTTAGCTCCGTATTGTGCTCCGAGCCTCTTCTCAAGGCCTCCTTTCTGGACTGTGTCATCGGGGTGGCAGATGTGCCGGTGCACTATCTTGACTTTGATTTGCTGTACAGCGGGCTCGTCGCATCAGGCATGCTGCAAAAAAGGAAAAACCTCCGCGTGTACAGGCCCGCCGGGCCCGAACTCCAGGGCACGCTAAAGGCCGTACTCGAAAAGATTGCCGACGGCAGATCCGTCGTGATAATTGATTCGTTAAACGGGTTTTACAATGTCTTTGATGAGAGGGACTCGGGGCGCCTGATAAACTCGTACATAATGCTGCTTGTCCTTGCCGCTCAGCATACGGATTCGCGCATAATACTGGCAAGCATTGCAAGGATTAACGAAAAGAACAGGTGGGTCCTCTCCCCGACGGGAAGACAGGTGATCGTCTCAGAGCCGATGACAGTCATGCACATCAGGCGCGTGGGGGGGACGGCATCGGTGGATGTCTGTGACGGGCAGAACCGCGTCACAGACTCGATCGCCTTTGGGTGCTGAGTCCGGTGCGGCGATCAGTTTTCCAAAGCGCCCCATAATCCGCGCAAACGGCGTTATAATTGGGGGGTTTTGAGCAAGTTATATTAAGATCCAAAAACAAAAGTGCATTGTAATGCCAGTAGCAATTTTACCAGACATCAGCGAACAGATGTGCATTGGATGCGCGCTATGCGTCGAAATATGCACCACGCTGGGACCTGATGTGCTAAGAGTAAAACCAGTAGAAGGCTGGAAGAGAGGCAAGGCATTTGTCTTTTATCCGGAAAGATGCATCTCAGACGGCGCATGCATTGGCGTGTGCCCGACGAAGGCAATCTTTTGGATGAGACCGATGGACTTTACTGTTGGACAACCAGTTCCACTTTACAAGAACTCAGTCTTCGTAAAAGGTTGGACCGAACTAATAGACTAGTTGGATTCAATCATTTCAATTTCTTTTTAAAATTCATCCAGAGGACTCTGTAGGCGTTTTCCAAAAGCTCAGTCTGGACTGCCAGTCCTGCCCGGCGGCCCTTGCCGGCCCGTCAAAGTTATCAAGCATCTCGTACGTGATCGGAAACCCCCTGCCCACCATGGTGTCGTCTTTGTCATAGTTCAGGTTGGGGGGAACAAGCCCCGGCGCAAGGCTGCGTATTTTTTTCGTCTTTAGATCGTGCAGCAGGAATATCTTTCCGTTCTCCAGCATTACGATTGCGTCGTCGCTCAAGCTCAGTACCGAGTTTTTCTCAAAAAACCTCAGGATTCCGCCCCTCTTGAGGGCGAATTCGACGTCGTATGTGACCTTGTTTCCATAGATCATGATGTCTTTTGCCTTGATTCGGACGTCGTCTTCCAGGTTCAGGGAGATGACCGTATCGCAGTCCAGATTGACGGTGTTTGCGACGTTTTCCACTATTATCTTTCCTAGCGGGGCGTAAAGATGTGTGCGGTGCTCCACTGTCACATACAGGCCCGTCTTTCCGCTGGGATCCTGAATCTTGTTCTTCTTGCCAAAGACGTTTCCCACCACGATGTTCCCGTTCAGTGCGGTTATTCTAGAGCCGTTTTCTATCCTGTATTTGTTTTCCACGGGGTTTACGAACTTGAAATCCCCGCGTGTCAGTGTGATGTTTGTACAGTCGCCAAACGAGGGACTCGTAATGTTTCCCTGCATCATGACTGGCCCGTCGTATGAAAGATTGCCCGCCATGATGTTTCCCTTTATCGAAAGCGCGCCGTTTGCCTTTCTCTCAAATTCCATCTCCCCGAGCGTCTTGGATCCAAAAAGGCGCGAGCCGGTCGTTTTTGCCCTGTTGTGCGCAGCCGCCCATTCCTGCGCCATGGCCATCTCCTTGTGCAGCTCGCCGGCCAGGATTTTGTTTCTCCTCCTAGTCTCCTCCTCGTCGTCGCCAGAATAGACCCTAGAGTCCTGCTTTTTTTGTTCCGGGGAATCTGGATATTTCTTTCCCTGCTTGAGATCCTCGTATGCCTGCTTGATTTTTTTGAACTGCTCAATGTTTCCCCCCCTGTCCGAATGGTGCAAGAGTACCAGCTTTCTAAACGCGTCTTGGATCTCCTTTTTTGTAGAGCCCTCGCGTATGCCCAGGATATCATAATTGTTCTCCATCAAGAAATAGCCACAGAAATCAGGTGTGCCTAGCCTGTACTTTTAGTTTCCCAAAATGCGGGGCGTCCGGGGCCGGATCGCCCCCCCGGAGGGGCCTCCTCCCGCAGGCGGCCGTCTGGCGCCGGATTAGCGAATATCAGCACCCAATGTTTGGTTTTTATAATCTAGGTTTTTGGTTCATGTAACATGACATTAAAGCTAGAATGCCGGGATTACGGTTTTGAGTGTGATTTCATTCTGGAGGGGCAAAAGAACCTTACAACTCTAGAAAAGCTCAGGGAGCATTTTGAGTCAGAGCACGGGATTGAATATTCCTCAGAGTTTGTAATCCAGATGATCATAAACAAGGGGCACTCGAGGGAATCTATAGTCAGCAGTTAGATCCTGTTTTTGCGGGGCTGCTGTGTTTTTTATCCAAATTTGCCGCCTACCCTATCCTTTTATTTGCAAGAGCCGTAAGGGAGGCGATGGCAGACGGCTATGCCGGCGAATATGATGCAAGGTGTGATTTGGAGGCTTGCAGGACATATCCCACAATTACAGATTCGGAGAGGGGCGAGATCCTGTGCGGCGGGTGCGGTCTTGTCCTGCTGCAAAAGATGGAGGATGTCTCGCACGATCACGCATACGTGCAGGACAGGCCGGCAAGCCAGGGCAGGACGGGCCCGGGCAGCTCTCTGATGATGCACGACATGGGGTTATCCACCGTGATTGGAAGGGATGCGGATGCGACGGGCCGCGCAATTCCAAGCAAGACCAGGCATGCCTTTAACAGGCTGCGCATGTGGGATCAAAGAAGCAAATCCCGGACAGTTTCGGGCCTAGGCAAGGCATTGATACTGCTAAACGCCGTAAAGACCAAGCTGTCGGTGCCCGATTCCGTTGCGGAAAATGCGGCGTACATCTATCGAAAGGCCGTGTCTGCAAGGCTTACGCGCGGAAGGACTACTGCCTCGTTGATCGCCGCGTCGCTTTATGCGTCCTGCAGGGAATCAAACACACCAAGGACGCTCAGCGATGTCGCAGGGGCGGCAAACATCGAAAGAAGGGTGCTTACCCGTGATCTTCGCACCCTCATCAGGCGGCTGGACTTGAGCCTGGACCAGTATGACATAGAGCCGTTTATCACAAAGATTGCAAATAATTTGGGCCTGAAGGAAAAGACAAAGCGCGACGCAGTCAAAATTCTTCAAGAGGCCGCAAGGAGCGGCATTACGGCGGGCAAGAACCCGATCTCGCAGGCCGCCGCGTCACTGTACATCGCATCGATCGCAAACTCCGAGAGTGTCAGCCAGAAAAAGCTTGCAAAAGAGGCCGGTGTCAGCGATGTGACGGTGAGAACCAGGATAGCCTTTCTTAAAAAAGGACTCGGGTGCTAGGCCGCATCTGGCGTCATCCGGCATTAGTTTGATGGCACTGCGTATCGCAACCTGTATTAGATTCGGTGCCCATATAGTATCATGAATACCGCGCCGTTTTGGAGGGGAAAGACCTGCTCGGATTGCAAGAGGATGAGGTGCCAAAAGGCATGCAACTGTGACTGTCACTGGCAGCGATATAGGTGACTGCAGCCGGGGCAGTTGCCGCCGGCGGGCAGGTTCAGAATTCGTGCTTTCGGCTTCTGGGCTTTGAGCGGAGCTTTGTGCTACAGCACGGGCACCGAACCCCCGTAGTGGCAAAAAAGACGTTGCACAGGGAGCATCTTTTTTGTCCCAGCCGGTACCTGCAGTCCCAGTGCATTGGTGCGGCCTTTGTCCGGCCGCATACGCCCTTACAGATCTGGCTCATTATTTGAAAAAATCAAACTCCTCTTTTTGCTTCGTTTTTGGAAGCTCCTGCATCACGGCCTGAATCACCTCGGTGTGGTTGTATGTCAGGTGCCTGAGGAATTTTGCGGATTCGTCAATTCTCGCCTTTTCGTCCCCGAAAACAGTCCCGGGGCTGGCAAGATTGGACATCATCTCCTTGCAATCGTTGCACGGCTTAAAGTCAAGAAACAGCTGCACGGAATGTCATTCCAGCTTTGGCGGTTCCTCGACTTTGTGCGGTATGCGTACCGTTTTGTCGATGGAATTAGTCAAATCGCTTTGGTTTATCCGGATATCTTTAATACTTTGCGAAGGATTTCCCACGTACCGCCTGAGGGCCGCAACGGCGGCGCGGTTGACTGACGATGCAATCTCGGCACCCGTCATTCCGGCGGTGAGATCAACTAGCTTTCCAAAGTCCACGTCTGTTGCCAGGGGCTTTTTTCTGGTGTGTATCCCAAGGATGTTCTGCCTGCCTTTTTCATCGGGTTTTGGAACCTCGATTATTCTGTCGAACCTGCCCGGCCGCAGCAGTGCGGGATCAATTATGTCGGGCCTGTTTGTGGCGCCAATGACAAGCACGTTGTGCAGCTCCTCCAGACCGTCAATCTCTGTCAGTATTTGGGACACCATGTTCTCTGATGCGTGCGAGCTTGAGGCGCCGCTTCTTTGCGGCACGAGCGAGTCTATCTCGTCAAAGAAGATTATGCACGGGGCGGCCTGCCTGGCCTTTCTAAAGATTTCCCTGACGCCCTTTTCGGATTCACCGACCCATTTTGATAACAGCTCGGGCCCCTTGATGCTGATAAAGTTGGATTCGGTCATCTTTGCGACGGCCTTTGCGATGAGGGTCTTTCCCGTGCCCGGTGGCCCGTAAAGCAGTATTCCCTTCGGGGCCACGGCGTCAACATGATTGATTGCCTCCCCGTATTTGAGCGGCCACTCTATTGCCTCGCGGAGCTCCTCTTTGAGCGAGTCTAGCCCGCCGACGTCATCCCAGCTGACGTTGGGGGTCTGGACTAGGACCTCGCGCAGTGCAGACGGGCCGATCTCTTTTAGGGCGTCTTGAAAGTCCCTTTCTGTGATCTTGATTTTTTGCAGTATGTCCGATGAGATCTTGTCCTGGTCAAGATCAATTTGCGGCAGGATTCTCCGAAGGGATCTCATGGCGGCCTCCTTTGCAAGGATTTCAAGATCCGCCCCCACAAACCCGTGGGTGATCCTTGAGATCTGTCCGAGATCCACCCTGCCCTCTAGCGGCATCCCCCTGGTATGGATGCCAAGTATCTGCTCCCTGCCGCCCTGGTTTGGAATTCCGATCTCTATCTCCCTGTCAAACCTGCCTGGTCTTCGCAGCGCCGGATCGATGGAATCCGGCCTGTTGGTTGCGGCGATGACTATTACCTTGCCGCGGTTTTTCATTCCGTCCATCAGTGTGAGCAGCTGCGAGACGATTCTTTTTTCTACCTCGCCGGAGACCTCGTCGCGTTTTGGCGCTATGGAGTCAATCTCGTCTATAAAGACGATGCTAGGCGCGTTCTCCTCGGCCTGCCTAAAGATTTCGCGTATCCTTTGCTCGCTTTCGCCATAGTATTTTCCCATTATCTCGGGGCCGCTAAGATAGGTAAAACTGGCGTTGGTCTCCCCGGCCACCGCCTTTGCAAGCAGGGTCTTTCCCGTGCCGGGGGGACCGTACAAAAGCACGCCTCTGGGCGCGTCCACGCCGATCTTTTCGAATAGCTCCGGGTGTCTCATGGGAAGCTCTACCATTTCACGGATTTTTTGCACCTCGTCTCCAAGCCCGCCTAGATCATCGTATGTGACTCTGGGGCGCGACACATCCACCGTTTTCGTCATCGAGCCGAGCTTAAAGGCGGTCTGTTCTGTCACAATGACGGGCTTTGCCGGCTTTGTTCCCGTTATGATAAACTGCACCTTGCCGCCCATCTGTGTTCCAAGCGTGACGGCATCGCCGGTGGTAAAGACGTGGTTTAGAAAATTGCTCGCCATGTATTCCTGCAGTCCGTCTGCATGGATCTTTTCGGTGGGGGACAAGACGATCTGCTGGGCCGGGGCGGATTCCACCGCCTTTACCTGTATCTTGTCGCCGATTCCCGCGCCCATGTTCTGCCGCGTCAGGCCGTCAATCCTGATTATTCCGGAACCGTGTTCCTCCGGGGATCCCGGCCAGAGCTTGGCGTGGGTTTTTTTGTTATATGTAAGCTCTAGAATCTGCCCGGTCCCCCACTTTGCAGAGTCGATAATCTCGGGATCAACTATTGCCCTTCCCGTGCCGACGTGCTGCTGTGGAATTTCTTGTATTTTTAGCTCTATCATTTTTTATCACCATAAAAAAAGGGAGGTTATTTGACCTCCACTGTTTTTCCTTTTGGTTTTTCAGGCTCGGCCAGATCAAATACCAGCTCCAAAATTCCGTTTTTGTAGCTTGCCCTTGCGGAATCCTCGCGGATTGGCTGCTTTAGCGGAACTCTGGCCTGGTATTTTTTTTCGCCGCGTTCTGCTGCAATGCTCACAGTCTGCCCGTCTACAATGATTTTGACGTCATTTTTCTCTACTCCGGGCATCTCTGCTACCAGTTTTACGGACTTGGCCTGCTTGTCGACAATCGTGTCGACTAGGGGCTGCCTGTTCTGGGATGCTAGCTGTTGCGGTTTTATGTTGCCGTACTCGCGTACTGCCGGCTTGCCGTCAGAACCGACGGTTATGGTATACCCGTAGCACAGCGAGTCGTCGTCTGCATGTCTGGCCTCCTCGAAAAGACCGCCCAGATTAAAAAATGAGCTGGGCGATTTTCTGAAAAACCTGTCGATTTCGTCATCGAAGAACATTTGTCATATTCACCTATCTTATGTCATATATATGACATAATATAAGTATTTTGAATTATCAGGTAATTAATGACAAAATACACTTATACATGACATTATATAATATCGCTATGAGGGCCGCAAATGCGTCTGTTCCTGACGCCGTTCACGAGATCGTGACTGGAAACCGCTCAATTTACGACTGTATGAGGATGGATCTGATAAATTACACGGCACTTGCCGTAAAAATTCAACCCGGGGTCGAAAAGTATCTGGGCGGCCCGGTCAATCTGAACACCATAGTTGTCGCCATCAAGAGATACGCAGACTCGTTTGAGCAAAAAGAGGCGATACACGACGAGCTGCTTCTCAAAAACGCCCGTCTTTCACTGACTGACGGGGTGATGGATATAAGGATCTCGACGGACGAGTTTGGTGAAAAGTACCCGATGGATTTGCTGGAGAAATTCTCGCAGGTGACAAACGATTTTGACTTTTTCAAGCTCCCGAATTCATTCAGGCTGCTGACGGAGGATCTCGAGGGCGTGAGGAGGATAATGCAGTCAATCCCCCACAGCCGGGACATGTGGCATACGGGCCTGGTGCGGATCAAGATTACGATTCTGGGGGAGGACAGGGACGATGTGGGATCCTATGTCGTGGAGCTTCTTCACAAAAACGGCATAGAGTTCGTTGACGCGTACTTTGGACAGGACAATATGATCATCACGTTTAACCAGAATGACGCCTCAAAGGCGTATGATGTCCTGCGCTCAGAGATATCAAGAAGGTAGCAGGGTGCAGTCGAGCGTGAATTCCAATGTGCGCGGCCTCACGGAACGAGATTTAATTACCCCGCAGTTTGCGTCTTGTGCGAGATGAGCATGTTTGCCGACGCGCGCACGTGGTGGTACTGATGACAAAAAATAAAAAAAAGATAGTCGTTTTGGGCGGCGGGTTTGCCGGGGTAAAGTGCGCCAGAAAGCTCGAATCGCATTTCAAGGGAGACTCGGACATAGAGCTGGTTCTGGTCAGCGAGGACAACTTTTTGCTCTTTACGCCAATGCTGCCGCAGGTGGCGTCAGGCATGATAGAGACGAGGCACATCATCATGCCGATTCGGGCAATATGTGAGCGGACTGTTTTTTACGAGGGGCGCATAAAAAACATAGATCCGTACGGGCGCATTGTAAACCTGTGGGGAACCAGGGAAAAGAGGGGGATATCCATACATTATGATTTCCTTATAGTCGCGCTTGGAAGCCAGACGAATTTTTTTGGCCTCAACGATGTCGAAAAGCACGCATATACGATGAAGACGCTCAATGACGCAGTCGTGCTAAGGGACAGGGTAGTGGACATGCTCGAGCAGGCAGAAAACGAGACAAACCCCATACTCAGAAGGAACCTGCTGACGTTTGTCATTGTGGGCGGGGGTTTTGCCGGAATTGAGACTGCCGGCGAGCTGATGGATCTGCTGCTAGATGCAAGAAAGCACTATCCGAACATCCACAAGGATGACATCAATGTTATAGTCCTGGAGGCCCTAGCCGGGATACTTCCGGGTTTTAGTGAAAAGCTTGCAAGGTTTGCCTTTGAAAAGATGAGCGAGCGCGGCATCGACATAAGACCAAAGACCGCTGTTACGAGTTTTGACGGAATTACGGTAACCGTAAAGAAGCTGGACTCAAAAACAGAGCCGGAGGCAGAGACGATCAGGACAAGCACCATGGTGTGGACCGCGGGGATAACCCCGGTAAACACGATCAAGAGATCAATGTTCAAGACGGATAAGGGAAAGATAGTCGTCAATGACTTTCTCGAGGTTCCGGATTTTCCCGGGGTTTTTGCAATAGGCGACTGTTCGCTGTTTGTCAATCCCGAGACAGGGCGCCCGTTCCCGCCCACGGCCCAGCTTGCCGAGGCCCAGGCAGAGACGACGGCTGCCAACCTGCATGCGCTGATTAGGAACAAGGCCAAGGCCGCGTTTGTTTTCAAGTCAAGGGGCCAGATGGCAATCATCGGAAAGCGTACCGGCATTGCGTCGTTTCTGGGCTCAAACATCTCCGGTTTTTGGGCGTGGGTGCTCTGGAGAAACGTCTACATCTCAAAGATTCCAAGATGGAACAACAGGATCAGGGTGCTGCTGGACTGGACGATAGATTTGTTTTTTGACAGGGACATATCTAGGATGAAGTTCTTTAGAAAGCCGACTGAGCTGGAATACAAGGTGCTCGACGAGGTGGACGATGTCTGGTAGTTTTATTTTCGCAGCCTGTTGATGATTACCGCCGGCGCCGCCACATACATTCCAAGGTTCAGCGCAATGACTGATATTCCAAGTGCCAGTACCTGTGATTCAGAGCCCTCTTCGGCCAGCGTCATTACGGACAGGGTGGCAAGCATCGGGGTGATGAACAGCTTTACTGCCTCGCGGAATGCGGGATTCTGCCTCTCAAGATCCGCTATGGCGGGTGAAAACGAGTAATAGACCTGGCTGAATCCTGCCATGAATGATGTGCCAGACTCTGTAGACAGCAGTGTGTTGTCCCGGATTTCCCGCAGTAACTGTACCTGCGGTGCAAGCTCCGAACCATACGCCGCAGTTGCAATAAGGCAGCCCTCCTTGGGGGCAAGGCTCTGGGACTCTGTGGAAAACGAACGCACCGTGTCGTCAAACAGGTCCAGGCTGTCCTCAAAGCCGCCCTCCTCGTTGACGTATGTGACGATGTAAAATTTGTCGGCAAAGTCAACGATGGTTTCCTTGAGCATCAGATTGGCAGTTGTCCCTATGCCAAACGTGCCTTTGATGGTCCTCTCAAACATCCCGATTCCATTGACGGTGATTTTTTCCTCGGAGATTAATTCCAGTCTGCCTGCATCTATCGCCGTTTGAAGAACTTCGTTGGATTGTGAGATTTTATCGTCTAGTGTGACGCCGTCTTTTTGTTCGGCGGTAATAGAGATTACCGGGGTGTTGGTCCCGGTGCTTGGGCCCAGCAGGATGATATCCGGAATCGACTGGTCTTCTGTCTCGGGTGCCTGCAGCGTCCACCCGGCCGGCACGTCAAGACTAAGTCCAAGCGTCTCGTGCGTGTACGGTCCGCCTTCGACTATGGCGGGCCTGACGATTCTTTCCGGATCCTCCAGCTCCAAAAGATCCTCAATAGAGTCCCTGTCGACTATACTGGCCGACGTTATCTCGCCCTGGCCCCAGTCCAGCGGGATGTTGGCCCCCTGCGCAATTTCCAGACTGGCAATCTTGTCTAGTGTCTCAAAGCTCTCCTGCGTGACGATTCTTCCAAATACGGTGTACTGTTCGTCTAGAAAGTTAGAGTCTCCGTGTACGATGAAAAACTGCGAGCCCGCACTGTCGGGATTGGCAGATCTTGCCATTGACACGATTCCCCGGTTGTGCTTGATGTCGTTGAATTCTGCATCAACGCTGTATCCCGGATCGCCGGTTCCCCACTGGCTGACTGTCTCGTATGCGCCGGGTTTTGTCAGGGGATCGCCTCCCTGAATCATAAAGTCCTTTATGACCCTGTGAAAGACGGTTCCGTCATAAAACCCGTTCCCAGCAAGTCTGATGAAATTATCCACGTGGTTTGGCGCATCATCCGGAAAGAACTCGATTACTATATTGCCCGACGGCGTCTGCAGGACTGCGAGCCTGTCATCGCCTTGTGCAAGGGCCACCGGCAGCACGCCAAGCAGCAAAAAAACCGCCGCAAAAATCACTAGTTTTCTCAATACGGGCCCTGATGTTTGGCTAAATAAAAGCCAATCTAAACATTGGTTTTTAACAAGTGTTTTCCGGACTTTGTGCGTGGATTCAGACGAGAGGATTCAGGCCCACATAGTGTCCGTGTGGAGGGAGGCCAAAAAGTTTCTGACCATCGGGGGCAGGGAGGGAATGCTGGTGCTCACCGACAGACACCTGTGCTTTGTCCACAAGACAGAAGCCAAGAGAAAGTGGTGGACCTCGATCATGCAAAGGCAGGTTCTCAAGTTCATGAAATCAAAAAACACAATGATCCTGCACGACGGATACACGGAAAACGACCTGATCACGGACCTGAAGAATCCAAAAAACGTAGAGCTGGCATTTGATGATATCCTAAAGATCAGCTTTGAGGCAAAGGTGTGGGGCGACGTGCTAGAGATGGAGTATGTCAAGGACAAAAAGAGGGAAAAATTCCAGTATTCGGTGGCGCAGGACTGGGTAAAATATCCGGCAAAGGAGCCGACCAAGTTCATGAGGGTGGACTGGGAGCCGCTTGTTGCGTTTATTAACGAAGGCAAAAAAATCACAGAGTGAGATTGGCCAGCGTTTTTGCAGTAGGAGTGGGCCCCGGCAATCCCGACTGTGTCACAGGGACGGCGGCAAGAATCATCAAGGGATGCGACGTGGTCGCAGGCTACGGGTATACCCTAGAGACGATCAGGCACCTTACTGCGGGAAAGGAGATCCACGAGATTACCATGGCAAGCCAGGAGGACGCCTACCAGAAAATCGCCTCGTCGCTGGGGGGAAAAAAGCTGGTCGTTCCGTTTACCGGCGACGTCAGTTTTTCAGAGTCCGAAGTAGTCGACAGGCTGATTGAGATCTTTGGCGACGTTACGGTGGTTCCCGGAATCAGCTCAGTGCAGGTGGCGGCGGCAAGAACCAGAGTGCCGCTAGACAAGTCAAGGGTCATAACAATGCACGTGACTGCGTCAATCGAGGGAAAAAAGCTAGAGCTGCAAAAAGCCCTGCGGGACGGCCTGAGTGTCATTCTGGTCCCGAGGCCGTGGCCAAGGGATCCACAAAAGCACTTTATGCCCTCAGAGATTGCAGTTTATCTGCGGGAGCGCGGGTTCGATACGGCAAAGCTGGAGGTGCATGTTTTTGAAAAGCTGACAACGGGGGACGAGACTGCATTTGAGGGGACGGCAAGGGACCTGGAGGGCAAGGAGTTTTCAGACATGTGCGTCATGGTCTTTGATCAGAACAGGCCGGATTCGTACGTGAACTATTAGCGCGCGCTATCTCGGATCCAGGATCGAGTTGTCCAGGTTCTTAAACGAATACGCCGTGATGGTCATCCACGGATAGTCAGAGTCAATTAGCCTGTAAAATCCGCTTTCCTTAAAGGTCACCTTTACGGATCCGCCGGGTTCGATCGTTTTGGTGTCGATTTTTCCGTCCAGCGTAAACGAGCAGTTTGTTTTTGCAAAGCTAAAGCCCTTCGGGAGCTCGCCAATGTCGCTTTCTGCACACATGACAAAGTCCTTGGCCGTCACCCGGGTGTCGCTTCCCGCCGCACCGCTCACCAGGCGGTGGGATACGGAATCGTCGTTGACCAGGGTTATGGCGCCGCCGGGATTTACCATGATGCGGTCGGGCTGGAAATAGCCTCCCCCGACGGTGCTTCTCGCAGAATAAGTCGAGTTTAGTCCCTGCAGGGACGCGCCGTTGAGAATGTGCACCGTATCGTCGGCGATTTTAGTGGCCTGTTTTGTGGTACCGCCCACAAACTCGGAGATTTTTGCAGCATAGATCGTTTTGTATTCCGTATTGTCCATGACTCTGCCGCTAAAGCTGTAAACGGAGCCGCCTCTGCCGTCCTCGACTAGCCTGCCGATAATCCTGAGATCCAATGCGGTGTCGGAGCTGCCCTGGATTGTCCCGGAGATTCTCAGGAATTTTCCGTCGCGCAGTACGGTCCCGCTCATCTCCCCGATCTTGTATGTCTTGTTGTCAAGTGTGACCAGCCCGTCCTCCACACTGACTGCGCCCCGGCCGTTGGAGATTCTGTCCACAATAAACGTAAGATCAATCTGTGATGTTTTGATTATCAGTTCGGTCGCAGCAAAGCCGGAACCCTTGAGCACGTATGCGTGGTGTGACTCTAGCTCGGCAGTGACCGGATCCACAAGTCCGGCGCCAAGGGCCAAAAGCAGGGCCAGTGCCGGCAGGACTAGTCTCATCGCTATGGCTTGGGCCCAATTGGTTTATAATTTACTACTAAATTATTTTAGATTAAACAGGGAATTAGTCTCAACTTGGCTCAAAAATGCCCATGTCGCCCCTCTCTATGCCTTCAATCATGTGAAACTCTACAAACCCGCCTGCCAGCAGCAGTCCGGCCATTATCCCGATCTCAATTGCGGTGGCTCGCAGGTGCGGGCGGACCGGTTTTTTTTGAAAGATCAGGCGGGCCAAAAGGTAGCTGCGCGAGGTTCCCAGGGAATACGCCGCAAGCTCCATCAGCCCAAAGGGTGACAGGTAAAGGATCGCCAGTGCCGGCACGTCTGCAAGCTGGGGCGTCAATGCGGCTATTGATGCAAACGCATACCCGGTGGACCACGCAGCAAACATCCCCCAGACGATGCCAAAACCGGGAATGAACATGGGCAGCGCGATGGTCATATTGTGCGAAAAGATTCCGATCGCATCAATGTCCTCGACCAGATCCTTGAACTCGTCGAGGAATTTTTGCGCCTCGTCCTCGTCTACTGCACTCATGGATCCCAGCTGGTAGGCCAGGGAAAACATGCCCATAAAGGCAAGAAAGACAAAAATGCGCATCATGGCAAAGCGCGGGCGGCACGATATAATAGGTTGTGCGTCGTGATCAGATTTAATTAAAACTCTCGGCCTTTGCTGACATTGAACAGGGAAATATCGCTGGCCTTGAACTATGCACTGAGCAGGGGGTTTCAGATTCATCCAGACGCGCTAAAGATTCTAGAGGGCGTCGATGCGTCGCAGCTGGGAAGAATAATCAAAGAGATAGTCAGGGAGAAGGCAAGGCAAAAGGTCTATCTGATCGGCCAGACGGATTTGGAGGAGTTTCTCGGGATCAGCAAGGCTGAGCTCCGGGCGGATTACGAGGTGCTCTCGGATCCCACCGGCGGGATTACCAGTGCCGAGGGGGTAGACGGGTATAACGCGCTGTTTGCAAGCAGGTTCTCAAAATTAAAGGGCATCATGGCCGACCGCCCGGAATCAAAAATGATAAAATCCATAGCGTCCATCAAGGGCACAAAGTTCAACAAGGACATCTACATTTGGGGGCTGATTTATGAAAAAAACTCGGGCAAGGACGTTGTGAGGCTGACCCTGGACGATGCGTCAGGCTCAGTCGAGGTGGCCGTCTTTGACAGGGATCTGCGCAAGGTCGCCGACTCGCTGCTCAACGACCAGTTCGTCATGGCAAAGATTGCGGTGGGGAAAAACGGCGGCTTTGTAACAAAGGAGCTGATCGTTCCGGACATTCCGGATCACCGGCCCAACAGATCCGAGTCTGAGGCCCACGCCGTGTTTTTGTCGGATCTGCACATAGGCAGCAAATACTTTATGGAAGAAGAGTTTGCGGCGTTTGTCTCCTGGCTGTCCAGCCCAGATCCGATAGCAAGAAAGATTGCATTCATCATAATAGGCGGCGACCTAGTCGACGGGGTGGGAATTTACAAGGATCAGGACAGGGAGCTGGTCTGCCAGACCATAGAGGAGCAGCTCCAAAAGGCGCACGACATCCTGCTGGGAATACCCGACCACATCCGGGTCTTTGTCATTCCGGGAAACCACGATCCGGGAAGAAGGGCCCTGCCGCAGCCGGCGATTCCCAAGAAACACTGCCCCGGCCTGTGGGAGCGCGAAAACTTTGTCATGATCGGCAATCCCGCGCGGATCTCCCTGAACGGCGTAAAGGTGACCGTGTTTCACGGGCAAAGCATAGACGACATTGTAAAGACCACGCCCGGCCTGAGCTACGCCAAGCCGGTGGACGTGATGCGGCACCTGCTAAAGGCAAGGCACCTGAGCCCCATCTTTGGAAGCCAGACCCCGATAGCCCCGGAACTGGAGGACGTGATGGTAATAGACGAAATCCCCGACATTTTCCACGTGGGCCACGTGCACATTACAGAGCTGGACATGTACCGCAACATACTGCTAGTCAACTCTGGCGCCTGGCAGAGACAGACGCCGTTTCAGGTGAGCGTGGGGCAGGTTCCCACCCCGGGATTCGCCGTAATAGTAAACCTGAACAGCCTCAAGGTCTTTTTAAAAGACTTTAAGGACTGACTAGAGGATATCCTCTAGAACCAAATCGTTTTTGAACGTGGCCTTTACCGTTTCGGCAGAGACTGTAAGCTTGAATTTTTTGGTCCTTCCGTGGATTCCCTGGTGTATTATGCGGCCCGTGATGATTCCGGACATTTCTATCTCGCTTAGCATCTGGGTAATCCTCCTCTGGGTGAGCTCCTTTTGGCGGAGCGTCTTTGTCAGGTCCTTGTATGCCGCGTAAATCTGCCCGGTCGAGGAGTCGGCCGCCTTTATTATGGACAGGATGACTAGTTTTTCGTGAAGCGGATAGGATCTCAGGGCCGTAATCTCTTTGTTCTCCTCTATTTTTTGTGACGCGTCTCTGATGTGGGCCTCGGTGATTTGGCCTGCCTGCTCCCTTTCTGCAATCTCGCCTGCCACCCGGAGGAGATCTATGGCCCTTCTGGCGTCACCGTGCTCCCCGCCGGCCATGGCAGCACACAGGTTCAGGGCCGGTTCGGTGACAGAGTCCGGGGCAAACGCCTCGCCAATCCTGTTTTGAAGGATTTTTTTGATCTGCTCGACGGTATAGTTTGTAAAGACAATCTCCTCCTCCCCCAGGGTACTGATGACCCTCGGATCAAGCCGCTCCTTGAATGTGAGATCGTTGGATATGCCCACTATGGTAAAGGATCCCCCGCTCTCGATTCTCTCGTTGGCGCGAGTCAGCGTATAGAGAATGTCGTTGTGTGATTTGGAGCTCAGGTGCGCAAGGTGATCAATCTCGTCGATGACAAATATCGCATTGATTTTTCCGCCATTGATTACGGCAAGGATTTTCTTAAAGACTGCAGATATTGCAAGGCCGGTTGACGGCAGCTCCTTTTCGGAGAGTCCCAGCTGCCTGCCGAAACTCACCAGCAGGCCGTACATGGTAGTCTCCTCCTTGGAGTTGGCATAGATTAGCCTGATTGGAAAGTTTGACTTTTCCACCCTCTGCTGTATTTTGGAGAGAATTTTTTTCACCACCAGGGTCTTGCCGGTCCCGGGCTTGCCGTACACCAGCAGGTTGGAGGGGCGGGACTGTTTTAGGATGGGTAGCAGCGACTGTGTCACCCTTTCCTGCTCAGAGTCCCTGTGGTGTATGACGGCCGGTATAAAGGTAAAGTGTAGAATGTCCCGGTTTTTGATCAGCGAGTCGCCGGCTATGGCCGCATCAAGTATCTTTTCAACCGGGTCTTGCAGTGTGGTACTCATATCGGGATCATCTCTGATCTTGGCTTGACACTTCAATGGATCCCATAGACATTTTTCACACCAAGGATCAAGATCATTGACACCG
Organism: Cenarchaeum sp.; assembly: GCA_965212015.1. Classification (GTDB taxonomy): domain Archaea; phylum Thermoproteota; class Nitrososphaeria; order Nitrososphaerales; family Nitrosopumilaceae; genus Cenarchaeum. The sequence continues at coordinate 1,280,673 of OZ243037.1, read as the reverse complement.
ATCAGTTCTGTACCCACACACCTTCATTTCCTATAGGATTGGAATGTATGGTTGTATGATGATGGTTTGATAGTGATATGTGAGAGAATCTCTGTAAAAAAAATCAAAAAAACAAAGAGTGGAAATACTGGTGTGTGGGTCGTTGCAGTTAACAGGGAGTTAACCCAGAGTTAAGGTGTGGTGGAAAAACCCCTTTTTGACCCCCCTTTTTCCACTCTAGGCGTGAAATCTGTGATTAACAGTGTTAAGAATGGCATCCGACCCCCCTTTTTCCACTCTAGGCGTGAAAAACGGCCCAAAACCGCCATGATTTTAGGGCATATGTTAACGGGGAAAACCCCGTCAGGCGTGGCTCAGGCAGTCAATATTAACAAATTATTTGGTTAACAAAGTTTCGTGGATCTGTTCAATTGTTAAGGCAATTCTTAGACTGATCCAAATGACCAAGAAGCGCATCCGGATAGACATGGAGGACTCTGAGGGGGCCAAATATGACATCAAACTGGAGGGCAATGTCACAAGGGAAAAAGTCCTCAAAATCTTTGAAATGATGGATCTGATGAATATCGAGGAGGGCCAAAAGGCCGTAAATCTGGATTCCGTGGGCTCCAAAATCTGGCATGTCGTCGGCAAACAGTTTCCGGTAGGCCGGTTCACATCCACCGGCGTCCTGGAGAAATACGAGGACGAATACAACGAGCCGATCAAACTGAGCATCATATCCACATATCTGGCCAGATTTGCCCAAAAAGGCAGGGTGCAGCGCTCAAAAACAGGCCGGGAATGGACCTATCAGATCATTAAACTGGCCCAAAAACAGCCCACAATACGCTAAGTGATCGTCGCCTTTTTGACTGACAGGCCGTCACTGTTCAAAACCACCCTGACATAGTCGCCCTTTTGCAGATCCATGTATTTTCGGTATAGTTTTGGAAGCGAGATTGTGCCCGTGGATGATATCTTGACTAATATTTCCTGAGGCGCCTCTTCCATGCCGGCATTATAATATTGTAATATATTAATATATGTAATTTATCAAAATAAAAGAATTATAAATTATCATAAAAAATCTACACTTTGAAAGAAAGCCCCCTGCCCGATCCCAATCATACGGCAACCGGCACCGGCTTGATTATACCCAGGCCCGTCCTGCCCTTTTCTGTGATGGAGTATGTGTATGGTTTTGCGGCGGTGTTTCTTTCTACAAGGCCGTCTTCAAAAAGCTTTTTCATTAGTCTGGAGATGTGCTCCCTCGTTCTGCCTACTGTGACTTGTATGTCACGTGATGTCATGGGCTTGTCTGTGATTAGGCGTAACACATAGTCTGTGATGTTTGCGTGATCATAACTAGGCGTGCTTTCGCGCCGTCTGCGCTCTGGTCTGGCAGCCTCCGCCTCAAACTCCGGCCTTGCAGTGTTTTTGGCTGGTGCCTGTGCGGTATTCCCGGTACTGCCTGCCGGTTCCGGCTCGGACACCATATCGAGTGCATCTAGGCGTATTTTCATATCAATCAGCTGTTTTTCATAGTACTCTAGGCGTTCCAGACTCGCCCCCTCATCACCTTTTCGTCCGATGCTCAGGCGTGGTTTTAGCTTGTAGTATAGGGACAGGCCGATTACTCCCACCAGAAACGCCACAACCCAGCTTAAAATTACATCCATATCGGGAATCTCTACCAACATCACACATACATGAAATCACCGTGATTTATTGTGATAGAACAATATAATTTCACATTTAGACTAACATTTGAATCACCAATAATCACGCCTTGGAGACTGCCTGCACGCAACAAGATCATCACAAATCACATATTGCATGCCTGCCGAACCACCCTGTCAATGACGTCTACAATCTCGTCTTCCTGGCCGGCCAAAACATCACTGTCTTTTATCACGGAAATCTTTTCTGCCAGATTTGATATCACATCAATATCATCGGGCAAAAGTACGCCCAAACCCCGCAAAAGGGCCACGGTATAGTAGAATCTGGCCAGTTTGTTCCTAGATTGGCCTACTTGCCTGTAATATGCCCCCCTGCTTATCCTAAAATCCGCCTCTGAAATGTTTCTACGATCTAAAATAATTTCAATTTGTCTCTCTGTAAACAACGATTTTTCTATAATTTTTTGTATAATATTATTGAAATTAGATCCTTTATGCTCCGCCATAGCTATACAAAACAGTATAACGGTACTCCACTTAAACTTTAAAGAGCCTCCGCCGAATGTGTGCTATGCCTAAAAACGACACCGAGAACCATCTAAAGTCCGAATTAAAAAGAAAAAAGACCCTGCTCTTTGTCCTTATCGACTCTGAGGTGTCCGATATGGCAAGCTCGGAGGGCCTCGCAAGGCGGGTAGAGGAGATGGGCGCCTCTGCAATACTAGTCGGGGGATCGTCGGCCACCGACCAGATGGAAATGTCCGCAGTAGTTGGAAACATCAAAAAATCCGTAAAGATTCCGGTAATTCTTTTCCCCGGAAACGTGACTGGCGTCGTTCCTGAGGCCGACGCGATCCTTTTTAGCTCCCTGATGAACTCTGAAAACCCGTATTTTATCACGCAGGCGCAGGCGCTGGGCGCGCCAAGCGTACTGAAATTCGGCCTAGAGCCCCTGCCCACGGCATACCTGGTCATCGGCGAGGGAACATCGGCATGGTTTGTGGGCTCCGCCCGGGGAATTCCCTTTGACAAGCCAAAGATTGCCGCAGCATATGCGCTGGCGGCGCAGTTTTTGGGTATGCGGTTTGTTTATCTGGAGGCCGGCTCTGGCGCCAAATCCAGCGTCAGGCCCGAGATGATCAAGACGATCCGAGGCGTCTTTGACGGATTCCTGATTGTCGGCGGCGGAATCAGGGATGCTGAGACTGCCAGACAGATATCTGATGCCGGGGCGGACGCCATCGTGATTGGGACTCTCTTGGAGGGGGATCAGAAACTTGCAAAGCTCGCCGAAATAGTAAAAGCGATCCACGGCACCAGAAAGTGATCCGCAATGTCAGACAACGCCATAACCCGCATTGAAGGCATTGACATGCCGGACTCGTACCGCGACTATTACTCCGGCCTGTCACTGGAATCTCACTCTATATTTGAAAAGGCCGCAGATGCAAAATCCACGCTTGTCGACTCGTCTGGCATGATAGAGCCCAAAATAGCATTTGACCTGGCCGACCGCGTCTCCAAGATGCACGACATCGACATCGCCGCACCGCTGCGCAAGCTGCTAAAGACCAACGGCAAGGAGATCTCTGCGCTGACCCTGTCCGGCGAGATCGCACTGGGCAAGTACATGGCAGACAACTCTACGCTGGAGCAGAGGCTTGATCTCGCAGTAAGGGTGGGGCTGGCAATAGTCACAGAGGGCGTCACGATTGCCCCGCTGCAGGGAATCTCGGAGATAAGAATAAGGAAAAACAAGGACGGCAGCGACTATCTTTCAGTCTCGATTGCCGGACCCATGCGCTCGGCGGGCGGAACGGAATCCGCAGTTACAATACTGATTGCGGATCACGTAAGAAAGGCAGTCGGACTGTCAAGCTACCAGGCAAACTCGTTTGACGACGAGACGGGCAGGTTTGTAGAGGAGCTGCGAATATACGAACGCGAGGCCGGAAACTTTCAGTTCCATGTCTTAGACGAGGACATAATCCGGGTGATCTCGAACCTTCCCGTGGAGATTGACGGCGTGGATACCGATCCCTTCGAGGTGGTAAACCACAAGGGCATGGCCAGGATAAAGACCGACCGGGTAAGGGGCGGCGCCCTCCGGGTCCTCAACGACGGGCTGATTGGCAGATCAAAAAAACTTGTAAAGAGAATCGAGCTGTACAAGCTTGACGGCTGGGACTGGCTGGGCCAGCTCAAAGGCGCAGTCCAGACCGGCGAAAGCCAGGAGGATGCGGCGGCAAAAAGGATGCGCGAGGTGATCGCCGGCCGCTCAGTTTTGTCTGCCCCAAACAAGCTTGGGGGCTTTAGGCTGCGGTACGGCAGGTCGTGCAACACCGGCTTTGCCTCAGTAGGGTTTCATCCGGCCGTCGCAGAGATTTTGGATCACACCATCGCCGTGGGAACACAGATAAAAATAGACATTCCCGGCAAGGGCGCCACCGTGGCATTCGTTGACTCTATCGAGACTCCCACGGTGCGGCTCAAAAACGGGGACGTAGTCAAAATCCGCGACGCCGAGCACGGCATCAAAGTCAGGGGCCAGGTGGAAAAAATCCTTCACCTTGGCGACATTCTAATCTCGTTTGGCGACTTTCTTGAGAACAATGCGCATTTGGTGCCCTCCGGATACGTCGAGGAGTTTTGGATTGAGGATCTAAGGAAAAAACTCCCCGGGGATGCCGGCGGCGCCTCGGAGTTTCTTGGGAGGATTCCGTCGCTAGACGAGTCCGTGAGACTGGCGCAGGATCACGGAATCCCGCTGCATCCAAAGTATCTGTTTTACTGGGATAAAATCTCCCACGACGAGCTTGCAGAGATTCTGGCGCCCTCGGAGACAGGCGAGAACTCGATAAGGTATCGGCCCTCCTGCAAGAGAATACTGGAGAGGCTGGCAGTGCCGCACAGGGTTGATGACTCTGGAATTTTGCTCGACGGGGACGAGGCCCGGATATTTTCCCGCCTCCTGTTCAAGAAAAAGCCAGAGATTGACAGATCCGTCCCGGTCCCCCAGCTGATCTCAAAATACTCGGGAATTACAATACGCAACAAGTTCTCCACCTCAATTGGCGTGAGAATTGGCAGGCCAGAAAAGGCGGCGCCAAGGCAGATGAAGCCCCCGACTCACTGCCTGTTTCCAGTTGCCAACAAGGGCGGAATGACCCGCGACCTGCTCAGGGCGTCGTCACAGCCGGACTTTTACACCAACATATCGGACCGGACATGCAAGCAGTGCGGCGAGCTTTCCATCGGGATCAGGTGCCAGAACTGCGGCTCAAAGACCGTGCTTGCGTATACGTGCCCTGCGTGCAGATCCGTACTAGGCGAACAGTACTGCGACAGATGCAAGAGGCAGTGCATCTCGCATTCCTACAAAAATTTTCCGCTAAAAAAGAAGCTGCTGTACGCCCAGGAAAAGACCGGCATCAGGGCGCAAGAGCCGCTCAAGGGCGTAAGGGATCTCATCAACCAGGACAAGATAGCCGAACCGCTAGAAAAGGGGCTGATCAGGCAGAGCAGGGGCCTTACCGTCTTTAAGGACGGCACGGTGAGATTTGACGCAACAAACTCCCCCCTGACGCATTTCAAGCCGTCATGGATCGGGACTAGTCCCAAGCGGCTCAGGGAGCTAGGCTATCTTGTAGACGCGCAAGGAAGGGAGCTGACCGACCCGGATCAGACAGTCGAGCTCAAAATGCAGGACATTATAATCCCGTTCGAGTCGGCAAGGTATCTGGTGAACATTTGCAAATACGTCGATGCCGAACTCGACAAATTTTACGGCAGGCCAAAATTTTACAACGTTTCGGACACTGACGAGCTGCTGGGCCACCTGGTAGTGGGGCTCGCCCCCCACACGTCCGTCGGAATAGTCGCAAGGGTTGTGGGTTATACCAACACCCACGTGTGCTTTGCCACGCCCAACTGGCATTCTGCCAAGCGCAGGGACGCAGACGGGGACGCAGACTCGATCATACTGCTGATGGACGCACTGCTCAACTTTTCGCGGCAGTTTCTCTCCGACAAGATCGGGGGACTGATGGACGCGCCACTCTTGATTCAGCCGCTGGTACTGCCGCACGAATCGCAGCCGCAGGCGCACAACCTCGAGGTCACAAAGTCATTCCCCCTAGAGTTCTACGAGTCCACGCTTTTGCGGCACAAGGCCTCCGCCATTGACTGCGTCGAGATAATAAAATCCCGCCTGGACACAAGGGAGCAGTTCAGCAACTATCATTTTACGCACCAGACATCCACGCTGACCACCTCAAAGTCGCGCAGCGCGTACTCTACGCTTGACTCGATGCTTGACAAGTTTGATCTGCAGATAAGAAACGCAGACATGATCGACGTGGTAGACACCGCAGAGACGGTCTCAAACGTCATCTCCACGCACCTGGTGCCGGACATAATGGGAAACCTCAGGTCGTATGCAAGGCAGAACCTGCGGTGCACCCTGTGCGGCCGGAGCTACAGGAGGGCCCCGCTGACCCAGCGCTGCGCCTGCAAGCACGACCTCATCCAGACCATCACAAGACCGTCCGTAGAAAAATACCTCAAGCTTGCAAAACGCCTGGTTGAAAAATACAACGTCAGCAGGTATCAGCGCGGAAGGATTCACGCCCTCTCCGACGAGATTGATCTGGTCTTTGGAAAGAGCCGGGGGGATCAGGCGCTGCTTTCGGATTTTGCAGGCTAGCCTATCTCAGCCTGACATACTCGTAGGCCGGAAGCTTTGCGTCAAAGCAAAAGTGGACCTTTTGGAAATCCCTTCTGAACGACTTTACCTTCGATAGCAGGCCACCGGGGTGTTTTTTGTCCATTATTGCCTGCCTGAGAAACGCGGCAATCTCTTTCATCTCTGACTGCTTCATGCCCAGCCTGGTAACTTCAGAGACGCCAAGCCGGATTCCGCCGGGATGGAAATAGTTCCTGCCGGCCTTGATGTCGCCTGGAATCAGCTGCCGGTTGACTATAATGTTGGCCTTTTCAAGCTCCGCCTCCACCTTGCCCCCGTCTGCAAAGTCCCACACGTCGACTGCTATCTGGTGCGACTCTGTAAACCCCCGGCTTTCCCCGAGTACCTTAAAGCCGAAACCGCTCAGCGACTCGGCCAGCGTCTTTGCGTTTTTAATGACCTGCACTGCGTAACTCTTTCCGAACTTTAGCGCCTCTGCAAACGCTATGGCCTTGCCTGCCATGTGGTGTATGTGGTGGCTGCTTGTAAGTCCGGGAAACATGGCCTTTTTTATCGCCTCAGAATGGCGCCTTTTGCCCAAGACCATCCCGCCCTGCGGGCCAAACAGCGTCTTGTGCGTGCTCATAGTTACAGTGTCTGCGCCCTCCCTTATGGGATCCTGAAACTGCCCGCCTGCAATCAGGCCTGCGACATGCGCCCCGTCGTAATTGACGTGCATGCCGTGGCCCTTCATAAAGTCGGCAAGCTCCCTTACCGGATGCGGAAACAAAAACAGCGAACCGCCAAACATTGCAATCTTTGGCAGGCGCCCCGCCTTTTTTAGCTCGCCTATCTTTTTTCTTGTCTTGTCCACGTCGATGCTCATCTCTTTTGCGTCAAACGGATAAAACTCGACGTCCAGCCCGTGGACCAGGCCGGCGGTACCCGAATGCTCCTTTTTGCCGTGCGAGATGTGCCCGCCGGCGGGAATCGACGGCGCAATCATGACGTCGCCGGGATTTGAGAACGCAGAATAGATTGCCAGGTTTGCCACCACGCCGGAAACCGGCCTGACGTCGGCAAACTCTGCCCTGAACAGCTTTTTTGCGAGCTTTATGCACTCCATCTCCACCTTGTCTATGTACGTGCAGCCCGCATAGACTCTCTCCCCCGGCCAGCCCTCGGCATAGCGGTTGCCAAAGTCGGAGATCATCGCCTCCCTTACGGCCGGACTTGGAATGTTCTCGCTTGCGATAAGGGGAATTGAATTCTCAAACCACTTGTTGTGTTTCTTTAGCATGGAAAAAACGTCATTGTAGGACTTTTTGCCGGCGGATTTCTCTATCATAAAACGCTGGTTTTTTTTCCCAATTTAAAAACATCGATCAGAGTGCGATTTCGTCCCTGACGGCTTGTGGGACGTGAAAAAAGGTATAAAAGGGGAATCTGGAGGTTTTAACCCATGAGTAACATGCAGGCATCCGCCAAGGGCAGCATGCCCATTGTGCTCCTAAAGGAGGGCGGATCTGAGACCAAGGGGCGCGATGCCCAAAAAAACAACATTGCAGCCTCGAAAATCATAGCCGAGATAGTGCATTCTAGCCTGGGCCCTAGGGGGATGGACAAGATGCTAGTCGACTCTCTTGGCGACGTTACCATTACAAACGACGGGGCCACGATTCTCAAAGAGATCGACGTGCAGCATCCTGCGGCAAAGATGCTAGTGGAGATTTCCAAGACGACTGACAACGAAGTGGGCGACGGGACAACGTCGGCAGTAATCCTTGCAGGCGCGCTGCTAGAAAACGCAGAGCACCTGATCAACCAGAACGTCCACCCGACAATCATTGTAGACGGCTACAGAAAGGCGGCAAAAAAGACAAAACAGTTCCTTCAGGACATAACTGAGACCGTCACGGCCAACGACAAGAGCATACTGGTTAAAGTTGCAAAAACCTCAATGCAGACAAAGCTCGTCAGAAAGGACTCTGACATGCTGGCGGATCTTATTGTAAAGGCAGTTACCGTCGTTGCAGGCAAGGACGGCGAAAAATTTGATATAGATATAGACGACATAAAGGTGGAAAAAAAGGCCGGCGGATCCGTCGGGGATTCCAGCCTGATACAGGGAATTGTCCTGGACAAGGAGATTGTTCACGGCAACATGCCCAAGAAAATCACGGATGCAAAAATCGCCCTGATTAACACGGCTCTGGAGATAAGCAAGACAGAGACTGACGCGAAAATAAATATTTCAAACCCGCAACAGCTAAAGGCGTTTCTAGACGAGGAGAACAGGATGCTAAAAAACATGGTCGACAAGGTGATCGGCTCTGGCGCAAACGTGGTCTTGTGCCAAAAGGGCATCGACGATATGGCACAGCACTATCTGGCAAAGGCCAACATACAGGCAGTACGGCGCATCAAGGAAAGCGATCTTACGAAACTGGCAAAGGCGACCGGCGCAAGAATAGTGACCAATCTGGATGATCTGTTTGAAAAGGATCTGGGCCTGGCCGAGACAGTCGAGGAGAGAAAAATCGAGGAAGATCGCTGGGTTTTCGTGGAGGGATGCAGGCATCCGAAATCCATCACCCTGTTGCTACGCGGGGGATCCCAGAGGGTGGTAGACGAAGTCGACAGATCAATGCACGATGCAATCATGGTAGTCAAGGACGTCATGGAGTTTCCATCCGTCGTTGCAGGCGGGGGCGCGCCTGAAACATACGCTGCCACAAAGCTCCGTACCTGGGCAAAATCCCTGGAGGGCAGAGAGCAGCTGGCAGTGGAAAAGTTTGCCGACTCTTTGGAATCAATCCCGCTTGCACTGGCAGAAAACGCCGGAATGGATCCAATCGATACTATCACCTCGTTAAGATCAAGGCAGCAAAAGGATCAAAAATGGACCGGAATCGACGTAATGAAGTCAAAAATCGCAAACATGAAGACAAGCGACATAATCGAACCGCTGTCCGTAAAGCACCAAATCATCTCGGCTGCGGCAGAAGCATCCTGCATGATACTCAGAATTGACGACGTCGTCGCCACGGCAAAGTCAGCAGGCCCGCCTCCCGGAGCAGAGGGCGGCATGGGCGGAATGCCACCCGGAATGGGTGGGATGCCTCCAGGAATGGGCGGCATGCCCGATATGGGCGGCATGGGAATGTAGGCCGTTTTCGGTCCCGCAACTTTTTAAAAGTTTATTTGATGACGCAATCGCAGACAGGCATTGAACAAGCTCAGCCCGATAATCAGCGGCGCAAAATACGTCTATCTTACGTGTCTCTTTGCGCTGTTTGCGGGATTTTTTCACCCGCTTGTCAGGGGCCTGGATTTCTCCCCCGTCATCGTCGGAATTTTAGTCCTGTTCGTGGGACTGGGCGGGGCAATACTGGTCTTCAAGGCCACCGAGTCCTACAAGCGGCAGACAGTCTTTATGGCCTCCGGACTGTCCCTGATCGCAGTATCCCTGGTGATGATCCTGCAGCTGATCTAGGCACCTATACGTCAAAGTACAGATAAAACTCGTGCGGGTGCGGCCTGATGGAAATCTCCCTCTGATCCCTTCTTTCCAGCTCTATTACCCGGTTGATTACGTCGTTGGGAAATATGGGCTGTAGGAACTTTCTGTCGCTTTCAAGCTCGTCGAGCGCCTCGCCTAGGTTGGCAGGCAGGATGTCGATTCCCCTCTTGATCCTCTCGGCCTTTGTCATCTTGAAAATATCCTCCTGTACCTGCTCGCCGGGATCCATCTTCTTTTTGACGCCGTCTAGCCCGGCGGCGAGCACCGACGAGAAGACCAGGTACGGGTTGGATGACGGGTCGGGGGCGCGGAACTCTAGCCGTTTCAGAAACGAATAGCCCTCGCCCTTGAAATGCCTGGGAACCCTCACGATTGCAGAACGGTTGCTGCCGCTCCACGCGACATAAACTGGCGCCTCGTATCCGGGAACCAGCCTGTGATAAGAGTTCGTGGTGGGGTTTGAGATTGCGCACAGCGCCTTTGCGTGGTTTAAAATTCCGCCGCAGAAATATCTTCCGACCTGGCTTAGCTCCATCTCTTCTGTGGCGTCAAAAAAGATGTTCTTTTTGTTCTTCCACAGGCTTACGTTGGTGTGCATTCCCGAGCCCGAATCCATAGAGATGGGCTTTGGCATCATTGTTGCAATCTTTCCGAATTTTTTTGCAACGTTCCGGATTACAAACTTGTACGACTGGGTAGAGTCTGCGGCGTTTGTCAGATAGTCGTACCGTATGTCTATTTCACACTGCCCCGCAGTGGCCACCTCGTGGTGGTGGTTGTCGCACAGGATCCCAAAGCTCTCGTTGAGAATATTGACGCACTCGTTTCTAAACGGGGTGAGCGTGTCTGACGGCGTGCTTGGATAGTATCCCTCCTGTAGTCCCATGGGATAGCCCGAACCCTCCTGGCTCCACGGCGCCTCCTCTGACTCGATGGAATACGACTGCCCCTTGTATGGCGTCAAGACGTCCCAGTGGATCTTGTCAAATACGAAAAACTCGACTTCTGGCCCCCACACGCTGTGATCAAAGCCGGCGGCGGTGACGGATTCCTCTGCCCCCTGCGCGATTCCGCGCGGATCCCTTTGCAGCCTGCCCCTATCCTCGCCCCAGTACACGTCGCAAAGCAGCCTTGCAGTCTTGTTCTCCGTGTACCACGGGATTATCGCAAAGGTGTTGGGATCCGGCTTTAGGACCAGATCAGAGTCGTCAATGCTGGTAAAGCCCACTATGGAGGAGCCGTCTAGCTTTGGAAGGCCGTCACGCATCTGCTCTGGGGTAAACGTAATGGCGGAAATCGTCGTATGGTGAAACCTTCCCGTCAGGCCGGTAAACTGCAAATCTATGAACTTTATTCCCTCGTGCTGAATCTTTGAAAACACCTCGTCTGCTGAATATTTTAATTCGAGGGCTTTTCCATGGCTGACTTTATACGGCAATTTTATACCTTAAAGCTAACACAAATACACCTACAATTTAAGGATTAGGCAGGATGCCCAGCTTGGAAATCGGCGTGAACTCGTTGCACGGAATCATCATGAGGGAAACCGGCAACGACGCAGTACAGGAGCTCGATCCGGATCTATACCAGTCGATCTCGGGGTTTCTTGGAAAGCTAAAGCGCGAGGAATATGACGGCGTGGAGCGGAAAATCCGGAACACCATAATCGAGATAACCACCGGCATGACGTCCGTACTGCTGAAAATCAGGCTTGAAAAGGCGGCCCGGGCGGCGGGCTGCGAAAACCTGCTCGACGAGGAAAAGTTTATTCTTGATGCGAACACCGAGGTAGGCGATAGGCGCGAAATGATCCTTACTGGAATTCTCAACGGCAAGTCGAAACTGCTTGAATTTATCGCTCAGAACCACAAGACAAAATCCATCGCAGTCCGGTTCCTGCAGGAAATGGATCAGATCGTGGGGGCCGACATGGAAAAATACGGGCCGTTCAAGGCAGAAGACATCGCCACCATACCATACGAGAACGCCCAGGCCCTGATGGCAAAAAACATAGTCAGCAAGATAAGATGGGACGACTAGAAATCCGGGCGGACTGATGATTCAACATGTCACACCTCGACGTCGATGTAATAGACTTTCTCCTGCTTACGATATATCCCGTGGCGGCGCTGTTTCTAGTCGAGGCGATATACCGCGTCTGCGGATTTTCGTCGTGGATAAAGCTGTTCATACAGGCCTCCGTGTCGGCCGGATTTGCAATAGCGTACGTCACGCTGATTACCGCGCACTGGCTGACTGCTACAGTACTGCTTGCCCTGGCCCTGGCGCTGTTTTATCAGGCACGCAGGGCAAAGCTTGATCCCGCAAAATCCGTCTATTAGCGTCTGAATCTGCCGAGTATTCTCTTTAGCAGGCCTGGGCGGTTGCGTCCCCCGTCCCGGATGACCCCTCGCTCGCCGAATCTTTTCGCCCTTATCTGCGTAAGCTTTACGCAGCGGTGCTCCTCTGGAAGCCGGTGCTCTGCGCAAAACGGATCCCCGCAATAGCTGCACTCAAAGGGCAGGTCAGTCATATCCCCGCAATACGCGCATTTTTCTAGCTTCATAGCCGTGGTGTCTTGTTTTCATAGCCCTAAAAACATTTTTACAATGTGGCGGCGGGACACCAGTGGAATTACTATGCTTGATGACAGGGTTGCGATCATTACTGGCGCAAGCAGCGGCATCGGGTACTCTACTGCGATGGCGCTGTCCGGGGCGGGAGCCAAGGTGGCCATAGGCGCCAGAAGAACCGACAAGCTAGACGCGCTGGCCGAAAAACTCAAAAAATCCGGCGGGGAGGTGCTCTCGCAAAGCCTTGATGTCACCAAAAAGGAGCAGTGCGACTCTTTTGTGGGCGCCGTACTAGACAGGTGGGGCTCTGTGGACATTCTGGTAAACAATGCGGGAATTATGCCGCTTAGCTTTTTTAAAAACCTAAAGGTTGACGAATGGGACAAGATGATCGACGTCAATATCAGGGGGGTTTTGTACTGTACGGCCGCAGTAATTGGCCACATGAGGGAGAAAAAATCCGGCCACATTGTAAACATTGCGTCAGTCGCAGGCAGGGTCGTCTTTCCGGCGGGCAGCGTATACTGTGCAACCAAGCACGCCATCGTGGCGTTCAGCGAGGGGCTCAGGCAGGAATTCAGCACGCGCTCCAACATACGGGTCACCTCGATCGAGCCCGGCGTGGTTGATACCGAGCTTAACAGGACCATTACCGACGAGTCGCTTGCGGGATTCCTGGAGAATGCGAAAAAAATGGAGTCCCTGCACGCAAAAGACATTGCAGAGGCGGTCCTGTTTGCAGTAAAGGCGCCGGGGCACGTCAATGTCAACGAGGTTCTGATCCGGCCCACTACACAGGAACGCTGAAAACCAGGCGCGTCACTTGCCGCCTAACATGTGGTCCAAAACGGCCTTTATCTCTTTGGCAAGATCGCCAGAACCGCTTTGCAGATCCAGCTTTTCTGGCAGCTTTTCTTTCATCTCTGCGTCTTCGAGCTCTATTCGTCTTTTTTCCTTGCAATCTGTGTGATCGTCGTCGATACCCGAAATCTTGTGGCATATTGAGCAGATTCTCATTTTATATCCAACAGATCCCACGGTTTAATAATTTCACTCTTTTCCCTCAAAATGAGGGGCCGTCGTCTAGATTGGCTATGATGCTAGCCTGGGGTGCTAGAGGTCGCAGGTTCAAATCCTGCCGGTCCCACCATAAAGTGCCCCCAATCGCCGCGACATACAGATGCGACAAACCGGATTGCCTTATCAGCGTAAAAAGGCTCAGGGACACCGCCTCTACAAGACCCAGATATGGAATTGCGCCGCCACGGCAGTTTACGATCATATAGGGGCGTGCCGCACGCGTATTGATGCAGGTTGGAGGATTCTGGCCGCCGCACACGCGGCCTCTCGTGACGGGGTGGAAAGTTTAGTGGCAGGGCAGTCATCTGAATACAAGAGACTAGAGGAGCTAATCGCAGAGACGCAGGCGTTTTGCCATTCCCCAGAAAAGCCCTTCAGGCTTGCATCCGGAGTGTCCAGCCCGTATTATTTTGATCTAAGAAAACTCAACGGACACCCCGAGGGCATAAACGCAGTGGCAGAAATTTTCTATCACATGATCAAGCAAATCGGGGGCATAAAGGCAGTAGGCGGCCTGGAATCCGGCTCCATCCCCATTGCATCTGCAGTCTCGCAGCTGAGCTTTTTGGAGCACAAAAAAGATCCCGAAAACCCGTTGCTGGGCTCGTTTTATGTGAGAAAGGAGGCAAAAAAGCACGGTTCGGCAAAACGGATCGAGGGAAATCCGGAATCCCCCGCCGTAATAGTGGACGACGTGATTACCAGCGGAAACTCTGCGATAAAGGCAATGAACGCACTCAAAGACGAGGGGCACCAATGCAGGTGCCTCATATCTGTAATCTTTCGCGGCACCGAGGAGAATTACAAAAACATTGAACGCGCGGGCAGATTCGAGTATCTTTTTACGGAAGAACAGCTGGTCAAAAAACTCAAAGGCGGCGCAGGCACTGCCTGAATCCGTGGCACACAGGACGCCCAAGTCAGGCACGCGCCGATATATTTTTAAAAAATCACGGGCAAATACGCCATGGTGGAAATACTAGGCGATTCGCAGACGCTGGATTTTTTTGAAAAGACCGTACGGGATTACATGGTGCAAAGCCTTTCTGCTGCCGATAACTGGTGGGAGGCGTGCATCCCGCAGGAGATAAGGGCCGACACCGACGCCAGATACCAGAGGGCAAAAAAGATCGACGACGTGCTAAACAAGCAGGATTATGAAATAACCGAGTATCTCAACTTTGACAGCTATGAAAAGATAATACTGAAAAGGGACAATTGGAAGAATTATTTCGAGTGCGTCTTTCGGGACGAGACCATATTCCGGTACAAAATGCACATGCTGCTCTCCCTGAGAAACGACATAAGGCACGGCCGCAAGCTAAACAGGGTAAACCAGCTCAGACTGAGGCTTCACTGCTATGACGTACTCTCGCAGATATACGAGTTTTACCGCCGCGACAAGGCAGAACACGACGCCATGAGGGCAATGCTCGGGCTGCAGTGATTTTGTACGGCCGCTTCGCATCTATGCCGAATCAGGCTCCAGACTCCTCCACAGGTACCACGTAGCCACGGTCCTGTACGGCCTCCACCTCTCTGCGACCTTTCTTATATGATCCTCAGACGGCATTTCTTCCATCCGGCGCAGTTTTTTGACGCCTTTTTTTAACCCCAGATCGCCCACCGGCAGGACATCCATCCTCCGCAGGGTGAAAATCAAAAACATCTCTGCAGTCCACCTTCCTATCCCGCGAATCCTTGTCAGCTCCTCTATGACCTCCTCATCGGAGAGCTTTTGCAGCCTTTGCAGTTTGAGCTCGCCGGACTCGATCCTCCCTGAAATGTCCTTGATGTACGCCACCTTCATCTTTGAGAGCCCGGTCTTTCTCAGTTTTGCATCCGATGTTCTTACCACGTCGGCGGGCTTTGGGAACCTTGACGCGTAAAGGGCAGCAAACTTTGTCTTGATTGATCTTGCGGCAGACCCCGACAGCTGCTGCGTGATTATCGCCCCGACTAGCGACTCGTACTTGTTTCTGGTCACCCGTATCCTGCAGTCCCCCACCCTCCTGATTACCGCCGCAAGCCTGCGGTCCCGGCTGAGGTGCGTGATTGCGTCCTGTATGGTCATCTTAGATCCTCAGCACCTTGAGAATGCCCTCAAAGCTCTCCCTGTTTTGTTCCTTTTTGTATGCCCTCAGCGCCGAGATCAGCCTGTCTTTTTTTGGCAGCCTGTGGGTCCTGTTGATCTTTTTTGAGATGCCCGAGCCGATGAAAATTCCCTGCGTGGCCGAAGTCACGTTTGAGACGCGTCTTTTGGTGCTTGCGCTCTCAAAATCAACGATGGTAGTCCTTGTCCCCACGATGGCGTGTTTTGCCATGCTGTTCAGCTCGCCGTGATCAAGGCCGCTCTCATCCAGCCTAAAGCAGTCCTCAAGCACGGCCCTTACTATACATTTTATCTCGCCTGCGCCGCCCTTTGCGCCTGCAATCCACTCCCCTATCTTCTCGCCGCTGAGATACTCCATTACCAGAAAATTCCGGCTTGATGCGATCAGCTTTGGCCCCACGCCTGCCTTGTTTGCCAGGTGCAGCAGCCGGGCCTCGTCCTTCATGCATTCCCGTTGCGAGTCGATTCGGCGAATCTTTAGGGCCACGACCCTGGCGTTTTTCTTGGCTAGCACCACCACCCCGGCGTATCCCTTTCCCAGTATGTTGAGGTTCTCTATCCTGGTGCCGCCCCAAAAAGAGACCCTGGTGATTCCGAGCTTTTCTAGCTCCTTGAGCCTTGATGATATCCGTCCTTTTGAAGGCCGGGGATATGCCAGTATTCTAGAGTACGGCTCTGCACCAAAAACGCTAATTGGCTGGAAATATCGTCGCATCAGTAGAGACTAGCTCCAAAAGCGGTGCTTTAACTGATTTGCCGGCCGTATTGCCCGGCATCGATATCCTGCATCCCTGTCTAATGTCGGATTTTATGCCGCTGGGAATCCCCGATCTTGCCAGCCTATTCCTTAATAGATCAGCGAGGAACTTTTTTGCGCTGCCCTCGCGTTTTTCAAGCGAAAGTATCCTCCCGTCGCCGGCGACCCACATCGAAAGCGACTTTTTTGCGTTCTGCGAGACGAACCGGCTCGAGTCGTGCCTGCTGAAAAACTCGGGTCCCGTATTGATGTGGTATCCAGATACCTCTGTGGATTCCAGCAGAAAATAGAGGCCCGCCTTTTTCCTCTCGTCAGTATACGCCCTGGATCTTATGACCTTAAAGCCTGCCATTCCCAGCTGCGTCGAGATCGTGCTTGTGGCGCGCTTTAGCTGGCCCCAGATTATGTCCGGACTCCTGTGGCCGTATTCGAACTCTACGGCGATGCAGTTTTTGAGCAGGACGCGGCTGGCCCTCTTTTTTTGCCGGGTAAAGTACGAGACGGAGGGATTTTTGAGAAAGCTCCTGCACAAGAGCACGAACCTTCCCACGTTCTCGCTTGAGACTGCGGCGGCCAGGTTCCTCTGCGAGTCTACCGGATCCATGACGGTGATTGCCGTGTCAAACTCTTTTGTCGACTTGCCGATTACCTGCTGCGTCTCTGTCTGCGCGATGGCCCGCATCACGCCCTCAAAGCTTCCAAAGTTCCACACCAGAACCTCAGTTATGTACCCGCTAAAGCCCTGCTGCGATATCTCTGCGCCGTAAATCCCGTTGTTTATCAAAACCGCTTTAGCAGCCTCACGCTGCCCTTCATGGGGCCTGACAGGTTCTCCAGCATGAACTTTGTGTGAAACTGCGTCCTGTCAGTGGAGCTCTTCCAGCTTCCCATCTGCACCAGATAGCACGGAACGACGTTGACCTTTGTCCCCCTCATGTCGGCCTCCACGTACGGGTGCTCTGAAAATCTCACGTACGGCCCGTATTTTTTCAGCGATGTAAAGCCGATCTTTTTTGTTATCTCGGTGAACTTTTTTCTCGACGTGGATGCGTCGAACTTTATGAATACGTCCACGTCCGCCTTTTCGGGCAGCCACGTTCCCTTGGGATACGACCCGCCAAACTCTACTCCCCTTATCTCGGGATACCTTGAGGCCTCCCCGTCAATCAGCCTGAACGCCTCGCCGGCGATCGCGTTTTTTTCGCGCTCTGCGCGCGAAGTCGGCGTCACGATTTTTCGCGCCTCTGCCAGTACGGCCTTCATTGTTTGGCGGCCACCTCCAGCAGATCCGAATAGACCGGGCCGTCCGGTGTCAGGACGCTCTTTTTTAGCTTGATTCGGGACACCCTCTGGCAGCCAAGCTCGACATTTTGAAATTCCTCCAAGTCCCTGGTTATGTCCGCCTTGTTTTTAATCCTAAAGATTGTGACATGGGGCCTAAACTGCCCGTCGCGGCCAAATCCCGACTGCGACAGCGCGTCTCTGACCGTTCCTGCCAGCCCTGAAAGCCTGTCTCTGCCGGCGCTATCGACTCCGACCCATACGACCCGGGGCGACTTTGTGCCAGGAAAGGCGCCTATTCCAGAAAGGCGCAGCGCGAACGGCTCAAAGCTGACGCATCTGAGGGCCGCCTGTATGCCTGTAATGGCCGTCTCTGCAACGTCTCCCAGAAACTGGAGCGTAAAGTGCATGTTTGCCGGACTGACCGGCCTTGCCTTGATTTTCAGCCCGGCCTGAAGCTCTGAGATTTTTTTTACCAGCCCCACGTCTGTAATCTCGACTGCCACAAAAGCCCGCATTGGGATTTTTGTCCTGTTTTCCTTATAATTATTTCCGATATCTTCATAGCAAAGACCGGTTCAAGCCAACCGTATGGCCGGATTGATCGTCTGTCTTACGGGGATGCCCGGGGCGGGAAAATCCACAATTGCCAACGGCCTGAAATCAAAAGGCTACAAGATAGTTAACCTGGGCGACGCAGTGAGGCGGGAGGCCAAAAGAAGAAACCTAGAGCCCACCGGCGGCAACCTGGGCAGGCTAATGCTTGAGCTGCGCCGCCAAAACGGCCCGGATGCGGTAGTGCAGCTTGCCAGGCCGCAGATAGACGACTCGGACTCGGACGTGATAATAGTGGACGGCATACGCTCAAACGAGGAAATCCAGTCCCTCAAAAAAATATGCGACGTCAAGATAATCTCCATCCACGCCTCGACGGATACCAGATACGACTTTTTAGCCAAAAGGGCAAGGCCGGACGATCCGCGCGACAAGGAAAACTTTGACAAGAGGGACTCGAGGGAGCTGGGAGTCGGGATAAGCGCCTCTATCGCACTTGCCGACGAATCAATATCAAACAACAATATGACGGTACAGGAGCTAGTTGACAGGACCGCCTCCATCATTCAACGCTGGGAGAGCTGATGAAAATCCCGAACATCGGCTGTAAGGTCAGCGCACACTGCGACGTTCATCCCTCCGAGGATCCAGAAAAGATTCGCCAGGCCATCTCGAATGTATTTCCCGACTCGGAGATAAGGGTTGGAAAAAGCACCGCCCTGGCAACGGCCGATCTGGACTCGCTTTGGAGGATATACGAGACGATGCATTCCAGGCAAAGCCAGCGGGCGTATCTCCGGCATTTGAAAAACAACACGGACGGCGGCTCTACGTGGTTTTTTCTCAACAAGCAGGCCGCCTTTGCAAACAATGTGGCCCTGTGCGACCACGCCGACGAATCCCCGCTGGGCCCAATCAGGATTGTGCTCGAATCCGACCGGATCGAACGGGTCATAGAATGGCTGACCGGCAGTGCGATCAACAAAAATTGAGTCGATTGCGTTAAACTTTTCATCCCTGTCGTGAAAAAACGACTTTATCATTCAAACACGATGATAAAATTAGCAATCATCTGCGGCATCTTTGCAGTGGGCGCATTCATGTTCCTGCCCCAGACTCTGGATGTTTCCCTGGACATACCGCCAATCTTTGACTCGATAAAAGACCAGGCCGGCGACATTGCAAGCGACGCGCTAGTACAGGTGGAAAAAGGCCTTGACAGCTCAATTGATCTGGCAAACAGCCAGCTAGACGGCATCAAAGAGTCATCAGGCAACCTCCTGCGATGATACCGCTGTATGTAACCGAAATCTAGCCATTTGACTTTGCGGCCTCTACCAGTCTTGGAAGCACGCGTGATGACGTATCCCTGATAGAGACGTCCATGTCGCCGGTCATTTCCGTCTTTTCTGGATTTATCTCTGCCAGAAACGCGCCGTTCTGCCTGGCAAGCTCCGGCAGCCTGTTTGCCGGCGACACCTTGAGCGACGTTCCGGCGATGATCATCATGTCGCACATCTCTGCCTCGCGCGCCGCCCCGTTCCAGACCTCCTGGCAGAGCGGTTCTCCGAACCATACCACGTCGGGGCGCAAGATGCCGCCGCACTCGCACGCAGGAGGCAGCTCTGCAAAGCTTTCGGCCCTGCCGTGAAAATCACAGGCGGTGCACTTTGTCCGGACTATGCTGCCGTGCAGCTCCAGGACGCTGGAGCTTCCCGCCCTCTGGTGCAGCTCGTCTATGTTTTGCGTCAGCACGGACACGGAATAAAACTCCTCGAGCTCAGCGATTGCCGCGTGTCCGGGATTGGGTACTGCAGAGCAGACGGCCCTCCGCCGGTCCTCGTACCACTCCCAGACAAGCGCCGGATCCTCGTTAAAGGCGTCAATCGTGGCCAGCTTCATGGGATCATGCCTTCTCCAAAGCCCGTCCTTTCCCCTGAATGTCGGAATTCCGCTCTCCTGGGAAATCCCCGCGCCGGTGACAAACACGATTTTTTTTGAATTCAACAGCGCCCTGATGGCATCCTTGAGCATCTAAACCTCCACCTCCAAGAGATCCCTTGCCGCAATCACCGAGCCGTGAATCCTTTGTGCCTCCTCCTGCAGGACGGACTCGTCGTCATACCTTGCCGAAAAATGCGTCAGTATCAGCTTTTTTACGCCCGCGTTTTTTGCCAGCGTTGCCGCCTCTGACGACGTCGAATGGCCGGTACTTTTGGCCTTTTCCTCCAACTCGCCGGAAAACGTTGAATCAAATACAAGGCAGTCGCACCGCCCAAAGAACTCCTCTAGTCTCTGCGTGGGCCGCGTATCGCCAGATATGCCGATCTTTTTGCCCCTGCGTTTTTCGCCTAGCACCTGCGAGGGCGTGACGGTCCTGTCGCCCACCTGCACCTCCTCTCCGTGCTGGAGCCTGTTCCACAGCCCCCCCTCGGCAACCCCGAGCTTTTTTGCCTTTTCGGGAAAGAACCTGCCCTGCCGGTCCTTTTCAATA
Source organism: Cenarchaeum sp. (assembly GCA_965212015.1). Taxonomy (GTDB): domain Archaea; phylum Thermoproteota; class Nitrososphaeria; order Nitrososphaerales; family Nitrosopumilaceae; genus Cenarchaeum. Next base: position 1,259,949 of record OZ243037.1, on the reverse strand, counting down.
AAACAGTAGGAGAATGCGCGAATCGAGTGCTCCGCACTGCACGCCGTGACCGTGTATTTTCCAGTATCAAGCACCGTCCCCTCGCCCACGGTGGTGACCATTATGGGAAACGACAGGCCAAAGTTTAGTATTCCCGCGTTTGCGGCGACAAAGTCCTCGATTCCCTCGGGGCCATAGATTTCTACTGCCTTTGTTCTTTTTTGCAGCGTCATTGTCTGCAGCAGGCCCAGAATCCCTATGCAGTGATCACCGTGCATGTGCGTGACAAAAATCCTGGTCTTTTTGTTCCATCCGAGCCCGGATTTCATATACGAGATCTGCGCCCCCTCGCCTGCATCAAACATGAGAACCTCCCCCTCCACACTGAGGCAGACGCACGACAGCCCCCTTTTTCCGGTGGGCTGCGCCGCCGATGTACCCAGAAACACCAGTTTCATTTGACTAGAACAGTCCCGTCAAGCTTTTATGCCTATAGATTGCGCGTTTTTCTGCGTGCTGACTGCCAATTCTTTTCCCGGCGGACCAAACCCACATACATTATACCGCCTTTGCAATCAGGCCCGACACGTCCACCCCGTTTGTGCTTCCCGGTATGGTGTTTGCGCTTACAATCCGCGCGACTCCTGCCTTTTTGATCTCCGCCTGCGCGCCGCCGACTAGCAGGGCGTGGGTGCACGCGACAAAGACCCGCCTGCATTTTTGCCCCTTTAGAAACCTGGTGGCCTTGATGATGCTCCCGCCGGTGCTGATCATGTCGTCTACCAGTATGGTGTCCCTTCCTTTTACATCATGCAGGCTGGAATTCATAATCCTGACCCTCCCCGTGCTCTTGTCCCTGTGTTTTTTCAGGGCAATGTGGTCTGACCCGTACACCTCTGCAAACTCTTTTGCCCTGCCGGCGCCCCCAAGATCCGGGGACACGACAAGCGGGTCTCTCAGGTTCAGTCTTTTGAAACGGCGCGCCAGCTCCGGTATGGCAGTGATGTTCCTTGATGTAATTCCGAACTTTTTGAGGCTTGCCACACTGTGTATGTCTATTGTAATGATTTTTTTTGCGCCGGCGGCGCGAAACAGGCCCGATATTATGTCCAGCGTTATAATCTCGCCGGGTATGAACTCCTTGTCCTGCCGGGCGTACCCCATGTAGGGAATCACCGCAGTGACGTTGGCAGAAAACTTTCGCGCCTTGCCGATCAGCAGCAGCGCCTGAATCAAGTTTGAATCCACGGGCGGGTGGGTGGACTGGATTACTATTATGGCGCCCCTCTTCGGCCTTGATTCCAGCGTAATCTTGCCCTCGCCGTCGGCAAACACGTGCAGCTTGGATCTTATATGGTCTGCCCCGAGCCTCCTCGCCACCCCCCTTGCCAGGTGCGGCGCATTGCCCGTGATTATGGTGCGTGCCAATGGATCCCTGATAAACTGGGGGCTCTTAAATTTTGAGAATGAAGAGACCGGCTATTCCTCCGATCCGCCCTTGGAGATGTCCCCGACTCCGAACTCGTCTATTGCCTTGTTGCGATCCCCGTCAAGCCTTCCAATCTCCTCGGATTCCCTCTTTTCGTCGCCCTGATAGACGGTTCTGATGGGCCATGGAATCCTGACATCATACCTTTTGAACTCCTCGTACATGATCATCCTCATGTCCGTCTTTGCCTTGAACTGTGCGCCATAGTCCCTGACATAGACCCACACCGAAAAGTCAAGCGCCGAGTCGTTGAACTTGTTGAACCGCACCACCGGCTGGCTGATGTCTATGTGCAGCCCGGAATCGCACCCGCAGCTTGCCTTGTTCTCTGCCAGATACGGGCATCTCTTTTGCCTGATCAGGTGCCTTCCCTTCTCGTCTGTAATCTCGGACATTGCCCGCTTTCCGATCTTGACTAGGATGGAGGCCACCTGCTTGGGATCGTTCAGGTAGGACACGCCCACATCGACTACTGCCGGCACCAGCTTTGAGTCCTTTGAAAAGTTGATAATCTGGGCGTTGATGAGGTTCCTCGTGGGTATTATCGCGTACGACTCGTTCATGCCGTGGCGGATGTACGTCACCCGTGCCGTGATCTTGTGTACATATCCGTTGTAGCCGCTCTCTAGGGCGATCCTGTCGCCCTCGGCTACTATCTTGTCCTTTCTTATCATAATGTATGCAAACCAGTTCTGCATCGTCTCTTGCAGCGCAAGGCCGATGCCGATTGCAAATCCGCCGGTTGCAGTTGCAAGGACTATCAGGTCTATGCCCCACCAGCTTATCACCCCGAGAACCACTGCCGCAAAGACGCCGATTGGAATAATCTGCATTACCGATTTTGGAACGTCCTTTCGCTTTTTTGTGGCGTATCCGGACGGTCTTGCGCCGGCAACGATTGCACCGTAGCCGCTGACGCGTTTTTCCTCCCTCCACGTATCTATGGGGTATACCTCTTCTGTCTTTTGTCCCGTCTTTAGCTTTCTTCCCGACTCGTTGTCGCCAGAGACGCAGCTCTCAAAGTACGCCGTGTATTTCCTGCGCTCTTCTTTCTTCCATTTCTCAAACGGCTCGTCGACTAGATTCTCGTAGCTTCCGATCGGAATCCCCTTTGTGGTGCGAAACTCCTCGAGATAGTCCCTGCCCTCGTCGGTGCCCATGTATTTCTGGAACTCGTCGTCTGTCATGTCCTCCGGAACATGCTGCGGCGGGATCCACCTGAACAGCTTGTGAAAGAAATCTCCCTCGTCGTCCGGAAACCCCCTCATCGACTTCCAGATCTCATAGTCATCTCTCTCCAGGCTGGTCTTTTCGCGCTTTGTCATGATTATGGGGACAAGCTGCGCCACCGTATACCCTATTACCAGCACGTTCATCGTGTTTAGCATCTTGGCAAAGGTCTCGTTTGCCGAGCCGCCTGACGCGTCATCGAACAGCTCGAATGTCTGTATGTATGCGTTAGTGGAGGTGATTAGCGCTATTGCAAAAAACGGAAGTATGGCGACCCTTACGAACCTTGAAACATGGGGCCTGATATAGCTCAGCTTGCGCGATGCGGTCCACCTCGAGAGCATCCTGTAGGCCAGCACGATTGCAACTATGCCTGCGATCAGTATGGCAAAGGCGATCTGCAGGGACTGCGACGAGGCCAAAAGCTCAAAGACCGTCTCAAACTGGCCCACCTGGCCTGAGACGGTGTTTATTATCTCATCTTCGGCCATTATCAGTCACTTGTGCACCAATTCATCGATTAAAAAATTTTGGGAAAGCCGCCTGTAGCGGGGTTTTTTACACGCCTGCCGCGCCTAGTTTTCGCGCCTGACTCTGGTTTTATACCAACCTTTAACAATAGTGGGCGGCAATCCAACTAATGGCGCTGCAAGAATCTGTCTGGAGCGAGACAGAGTCCCCCTCGCTAAAATCATACACGCTGGCCAACTTTAGGCAGCTGCCGCAGATCCAGCAGCTCCCCGAGCAGACCAAGTTTGAAATGGAAGTCGTCGGAAACGTGCTGCCCTTCAAGGCCAACAACTATGTGGTAGAGCAGCTAATCGACTGGGATAACATTCCCAACGATCCCATGTACGTGCTGACGTTTCCGCAAAAAAACATGCTCAAGACGCAGCACTTTGAGGCCATGGCAGAAAAGCTGAAAAACAATGCCGACAAAAAAGAGATTGCGCAGGCGGCCAACGAGATAAGGCTGCAATTAAACCCGCACCCGGCGGGGCAGCTTGAGCTCAACGTGCCCGTGCTCCGGGACGGCACAAAGCTGTACGGAATGCAGCACAAATACAAAGAGACGTGCCTGTTTTTCCCCAGCCAGAGCCAGACGTGCCACGCATACTGCAGCTTTTGCTTCAGATGGCCGCAGTTTGTCGGGATGGATGACATGAAGTTTGCAATGCGCGAGGGCGAACAGCTGGTGCAGTATGTCCGGGAGCACCCAGAGATCTCCGACGTGCTCTTTACAGGAGGCGATCCGATGATCATGAACGCCAAGATGTTCAGGGGATACGTGGACACGCTGCTAGGGGCGGACCTGCCAAACCTCAAAACCATAAGAATCGGCACCAAAATGCTGGCGTACTGGCCGTACAAGGTCAGCTCTGACGGCGACGCAGAGCAGACGCTGGAAACATTCCGGGAAATCACCAAAAGCGGGATTCATCTGGCCATAATGTCACACTTTAACCACCACGTGGAGCTAAAGACGGATGCGGCAAAGCTGGCAATCAAAAAGATTCACGCCACCGGCGCCCAGATCAGGACCCAGTCCCCGCTGCTGGCGCACATCAACGACGACGCAGCAGTATGGAGCAAGATGTGGAGGGATCAGGTCCAGCTCGGGTGCGTTCCGTACTATATGTTCGTGGTTCGCGACACGGGGGCGCAGCATTACTTTGGCGTCCCGCTGGTGAGGGCCTATGAGATATTCAGGGACGCCTACAAGCAGGTAAGCGGCCTGGGCAGGACGGTCCGGGGGCCTAGCATGTCTGCGACTCCCGGCAAGGTGCTAGTGGACGGCACCCCCGTGATAAACGGGCAAAAAGTCATGTCCCTGCGGTTCTTGCAGGGAAGGAATCCGGAATGGGTCAACAAGCCGTTTTATGCCAAATACGACGAGGATGCAATCTGGCTGGACGACCTAAAGCCGGCATTTGAGGACGAATTCATGTTTGCCGGCGAGCTTGGCACCAAATACGCCGGGGCGCGCAGCCTAAAGCGCGACTAATTTGCACTATTTACAAGAAAGCTAAAACTATCTTACTTGACAGCATTAGTAAACCGGACGCAGAGATATGTACGTTGGATGTACAGGCTGTCCTAAAGACGATCCGGGATGACAATATCACGTTCCTTGATTTCTGGTTTGTGGACATTTTCGGGGAGCTGAGGCGGATGGGGATGCCAAGCTATGCCATAGACGAGAACAGCTTTAGGCACGGCCTCGAAAAGCTGGACGCAAGCTCCATTGTGGGCTTCAAGTCGGTAAACAAGTCCGACATGTTACTAAAGCCGGATCCGGACACGTTTAGGATTATGCCCCCGGATTATGACAACGGACGCCGCAAAAACGCCAGGCTGATCTGTGATTTGTACGAGGGCAACACGTCGGTCCAATCGCGGTACAACCGGGATTCGAGGGGGATTGCAAAAAAGGCCGGCGGGAAACTGACCGAGACCGGCCTGACACACACCAGCTGGGGCCCGGAGATAGAGTTTTTTGTCTTTGACACGATCAACGTGTATCCGTCGCCTTATGCCGCAACGCACTCGTACGGCGGCTCTGGATACTCGATAGAGTCAAAGGAATCCCCGTGGGCAAAGGGAAACATCAGCACGGCCATAGACATCAAGGAGGGCTATTATCCGTCGCAGCCCAAAGACACGCTTGAGACGTTCAGAAAGGACGTCTGCGATGATCTCTATCAGTATTTCAAGATAAAAATCGAGGCAGAGCACCACGAGGTGGCCACCTCGGGGCAGTGCGAGATCAACCTGGTGTACGACGAGATGACAAAAATGGCCGACAATGTCATTGCCGTCAAAAACATGGTGAGGGTAAAGGCCAAGCGCAACAACAAGGTTGCGACCTTTATGCCAAAGCCCATCTATGGCGACAACGCCTCTGCAATGCACACGCACCAGAGCATATGGAGGGACAAGACCAACGTAATGTACGACGCCGACGACGACGTGGCCCAGCTCAGCCAGACTGGCAGGTACTATGTGGGCGGAATACTTGAGCACGCCCAGGCGCTGTGCGCAATCACGAATCCCACCACAAACTCCTACAAGAGGCTGGTGCCGGGATTCGAGGCGCCAGTAAACATGTGCTGGGGCATAGGAAACAGGTCGGCGGCAGTCAGGATTCCCATGTACAACAGGAACCAGGAAAAAAGCAAGCGAATAGAGTACCGGGTTCCGGATCCCACCGCAAACATCTATCTGCTCGAGGCAGCATTGCTGCTTGCGGGCCTTGACGGCATCAAAAGAAAGCTGGATCCCGGCGATCCGGTCGAGGAGAACGTCTACAAGCTTTCCGCAGAAAAAAAACGCGAATACAAGATCGGCTCGCTGCCCCTGTCCCTCAAGGGCGCGCTAGACGCCCTGAAAGGCGACAATGCGTTTCTAATTGACGTCTTTACTGCGGACTTTTTGGAAAAGTACTCCGAGCTGAAATACAAGGAATACGTCGCGTTTGCCCAGACCCCTACTGCCTGGGAGGTCTCGATGTATGCGGATGCCTGAAACTAGAGCCGGTTTAACGTTTTTAACGCTAGAAAAAAGACCACGCGTGTTGGATCTTTGGTACGTCGTGGTTCTTTTTGTGGCCCCTGCAATGGTTCCGGGGGTTTACGCCCATACGGTGGACTCTGTCGAAGACTATAGGCTGGAGATAGGCTGGATGAACGAGCCTGTCATCAGCCGCGAGACCAACGGAATCGAGCTTAGAATCGGGCAGCTTGATCCGTGTACCGGAGACCACGCGGGGTGTGCCATGTCGCAGGAATTCAAAAACGGCATAGCCGGACTCGCCGGGGACCTAAAGATGCAGCTGGTGTTTGAGGACGAAAAGACGACGCTGCCCCTAGTCGAGGATCACAATATAGCCGGCAAGTACCACGCGTTTGTAAACCCCACGGCATCCGGATTCTATCAGGTCAACTTGCTCGGCGAGATCCGCGGCACACCGGTTAGCATCTCGATGCACCCGCCCAAGGTAAGCGAGAGATCGGACATTGAGTTTCCGGAACCCGAGGATCAGACCATAAAGCAGATCATCGACGGGCATGCCGCACTCGTAGGCGAGATAGGCTCGATTAAAAAAGACATCAAGGCGCAGGCAGGCCAGCTTGCAGGCATTAGCTATGCCGGAATGGCGATGGGTGCCGCCGGAATTGCAATTGCGATACTAGCCACAGTCAGACACTCCAAGTCATAATGTCCCCTCTGCCATGAGGCGGCGTACTCCGGCTGCAAAGTCCCCGCCGGAGATTTCCATGTCCGACCACCCCGCCGCACTGTCCCGAAACCAGTCAGGTATTGCAGTCCCGGTTATGCGCATTCCCGTCACGTATTCCATCGATGCAATGAAATCCGAGTCGCTAATCCTGCCGCCTGACCACCATCCGGCATTGTCCCGAAACCAGTCCGGGATTGTGACGTGATCCGACCCGACGACTATCGGCAATTCGGCCCGGGCCAGTGCATTGCCGTCCAGATTCTCAAACCGGAGGACCATCACGCCAGAGTCTGCGCCGACAGGCGCGCCAAACTCGTTGTGCCTGCCCGAATCATCACTGGTTCCCCCCGTGCCGGCAACCACCCTCCCGTCGTGCTCCAGGAACACCTCATAGCTGACTGCAACCGGGGTGTTCTTTAGGAATACGTCGGTAATGTCAAAAAGAAAAGTCTCGGTGCCGGATTCGGAGCCTCCCGGATCCCGGCTGACTGTGATTCTAAACTGCCCGTTCTCGGTGACCAGGATAAACGGGGAGCCGTCCTTTGGCACCAGCAAAAAATCCATGACGTCCCGCTCCTGTCCGTCCAGGATGCCCCGAAGATCGTTTTGGTTGAGCACCATGTGCACGGTCCTGCGCCCCTCTGAAAAATCGTCTATTACGGTAACCCTCTCGGGCATCTTGATCCCGTTTACGTGCGTGTCATACCGGGCCACCAGCACGTCGCCGAAGGTCTTTGGGAACGCCACCTCCTCGTGAACCACGGATGTCTCGTTTATGTTGCCAATGTCCCACTCAAAGGGCATTGAAAACGAGACGCCCCTGGAATCCGGATCGTATGCAAAATCCGAGACCTCGTCATAGTACGAGGTGAGGTTTATCCTCTGCACTCCAAAGTTTGGATCCCGTATGTCAAATGACACCGTGTCGGGAACGGACAGTCCCACGTCGTACGCTATGGGGGGCCCGGCTGCGGATGATATGTCCACCTTGAACTTGTACAGCCCGCCCGTCTGAAATGCCGCGCCGCTGGCGTAAATGACCTCCTTTTTCAGGCCTGCTATTGACTCGAACCATCCTCCCTGCCCCCTTTTTTCAAGCGAAACCTCGTCGGACTCGCCGCCCTCCAAAACAAAGACAAACACCCCGTCTGCCGCCGCAAGCGTCTGATCAAAGAGAAAACCGCCGGCCTTGGTGGCCACTACGCGGTATGTCACGTCTTCGACGGGGGACTCATCACCTGCGTCACGCAGCGAAAACTGAATCTCCCTGTCGGGATTGCCGAGATTCTCGTACTGCGAGGAGACTATCTCCAGCTCCACCATCCTGTCGCCTAGCGGCATCGGCGGGAGCACCTCGTAGCCGATCCCGTGCCCTGCCGCACCCGGAATCAGCACCGCGCACAAAAGTGCTGCAAAAAACGCAGCCGGCGCCGGCATCATGTCCTGCCTGCCTCCCGGGGTTTTTGCCTTCTTTTTTTGATCAGCAATGAAAAAACCGCGCCTGCGGGAATCCCGATTATGGTGCCCAGGCTTATGTACGGCGCAATGAAAATCCCGCCTATCCAGATTCCGCCGTCCGTGGTCAGCTCCATAAAGGACCGCGGCCTCAGGGTCAGCGAAACTGTCTGCGAGTCCTCCTGCCTTTTTCCTGCGTCGTCATAGCTTACCAGAATCTGAAACGGAACGCTGTATTCGGCCTGCACCTCTTCTGCCGGCGTGATGATTCTAGACGTGATGCCCAGCGTCTCGCCCCTCTTGACGGACGAAAAGACGTGCAGCGTCTCGCCCCTAAACTCAATGTCCTTGGGCGCAATGATCTCTATGTGCACGTCTCTCAGATCCACGTCTTCTGACAGCACCTCTACGGTAAACGGGAACTCGGCCCGGGCAAAGATTGATTCCGGTGCCGCGGCGTGGATGGAGACTCTGGCCTGCTCCCTTATGTCCAGGGCTATTGCAATGTTGGTGCGCGTCTCTGGCCTCGGCGTCTCGTTGTTCTCAAGCAGCACCTGCGAATAGTCCAGGTTGAGAAAATGAATTCCCGCCGAGGCGCCTGGCAGCACCGCAAAGTCCACGGTATCGCCGTAAGAGCCGCCGGCTGCAATCTTTTCTATCCCCGTGCTGTTTTTTGTGACCGGCACTATTGCATCGTCCGGATCGAACCGGATGACCACCCGTTCCTTGTCCTCCCACCCGTTGTTGTGAATCAGAAATGAAACCGGAAAATCGCGCCCGATGATGGCGGTGTCCGGATACGTGATCTCAATGTCCATTCCGCCCTCGGCGGATTCCCTGACAGTCTCTGCAGACGCAGAAGACAATCCGGCCACTGCAAGGGCCGCTAGCAGCGCGACGACTTTATGGTTCATACCAGCACTACAATGTCTCCGTCTTTTCTACATTCTGAAAACCAGAAAAACCCCCCTTTCGGGACGGGACGGGACTGCGTCCAAGTTGTTGCTTCATATATCCCTCGGGCCTGACAAATCCTACAATCGTGATATCATGGCAAAACATTCCAATCCCAAAGACACGTGCCCCAGGTGTGCAAAGGGCCAGCTGGTGACTGACAACGAGTCCGGAGAGATGTTTTGCTCAAAGTGCGGCTTTGTCCTCTCTGAGAAACTCCAGGAATCCGGACCGGAATGGCGCTCGTTTACGCAAGGCGAGCACGGCGACAGGGCAAGGGCGGGGGCCCCGACGTCGCTTACAATGCATGACATGGGGCTTGCCACCGTCATCAACCCCGTAAACAAGGATGCCTCCGGAAGGCCGCTTACGGCCTCGATGAAAAGCACGATAGAGCGGCTGCGGACATGGGACAGCAGGAGCCAGGTCCACGAGCCTGTCGACAGGAACTTTCGGCAGGCGTTCGGCGAGCTTAACAGGCTCAAGGACAAGATGGCCATATCAGACGCCGTAATAGAAAAGGCCGCATACATCTACCGCAAGGCACTAGAAAAGGGGCTGGTCCGAGGGCGATCAATTTCTGCACTGATGGCATCTGCGCTGTATGCTGCGTGCCGCGACACCTCGACACCGCGAAACCTAAAGGACGTCGAGCAGGCAGCCAACATCAAGAGAAAGGACATCGCGCGGTGCTACAGGCTGCTAGTAAAGGAGCTTGATCTAAGGATGCCGGTTACCGACTCGATTCAGTGCGTGGCAAGGATATCAAGCATGATTGGAATCACCGAAAAAACAAAGCGCTATGCAATCAAGGTGCTAAAAAGGGCGCAAAAAGACCAGGTATCGGCAGGCAAGGATCCGATGGGACTGGCAGCGGCGGCACTGTACCTGTCGTGCGTAAAAAACGGCGAGGACAAGACGCAGAGGGACATTGCCGAGGCGGCCAGCGTCACCGAGGTGACCATCCGGAACCGCTACAAGGGCCTCAAGGACATGCTGGAACTGTAGGCGCCTGCGGATTTATTTTACATCCGCCTCTTGCGCACCTTCGTCTGCGCCGTCTGGTTTTTTTACGTATCCCCCCTCGACGTGCTCCGGCGGCGGTATCTTTTTTGCAGAACCCAGGCCTATCGTCGTTATGACTACCGACGTCAGTATTATGAAAAAGACAATCTGCGGGTACGCCTCTGCGTTGGGAAGGCCAATCGTCAGCGGCAGCGTGGCAAGGACGGCGGCGGCCAGTCCGCGCGGAATCATTACCTGTGTCACCTTTTTGTCTATGGTTGAGAATTTTTTTGTCAGTATGGCGCGCGAAATCACGATTCGCGCCACATAGATTGCAACGGTTGCCACTATTCCGAGCACGACGTACTCTATCTGCCCAAAGCTGGCCAGCAGCCCCACAAACACAAAGAAAAACGCCCTGACCAAAAACGTCAGCTGGCTGTGGGTGGGATCATCGGGCTCTATCATCCTTACCTTGAACCTGAATATCCTCGACAGCCTCTGCTTGTTGCCCAGCATCAGGCCGAACACCAGGGCAGTCAGCGCGCCTGATTCGCCAAGCATGTTTGCCATAAAGAACAGCACAAAGAGTATTCCCAGCGTCAGCATGTATCCGTGCTGCGCATTTCCCAGCTTTGTTGTAATGTACATCCACGGGATGCCGACCCCCAGTCCGAGTCCGAGTCCCACGATTATCGCAGTACCTATCGTCTCGCTTAGCATTGTCAGGCTGAACTCCCCCGTAAGAATCGACTGGAACAGGATAAAGGCGATGATGGTTGCAAGTATGTCCGTGATTGCCGACTCGAAGCTCAGCATTGATTTTGTCTCCTCAGAGACGCTGATGTTTCTGACAAGGCCAAACACAATGACTGAGCTGCTTCCACCCACGATGGAGCCCAAAAGGATGCTGTCCAGCCATTCCCAGCCGAGCCCATAGTGGGCAATCAGCGTGACTATGGCCACAGACGCGATAAAGCCTAGTATCGACAGAAAGATTGCAAAATGTGCCGTCTTTGCCATGTGTTTTAGATCCAAATTCAGGCCCCCGTCGAACATGATTATGATCAGCGCTATTGCGGCAAAGTAGGGGACGATCTCCGTTATTACCTCCGGCTGAATTATTCCCAGAACCGGTCCCAGAATCACCCCGAGGACCATCAAAAACGCCACGTCTGGAATCCCCGTCTTTTTGAAAAATGACTCGCCTGCCACCCCGAGAAAGATTACAATCCCGGCCGCCAGTAGCAGCACCGGTGCGGATGCAATCGAGCTGTCAGTAATTGAGAGGATTGCGACTAGCTCCTCGATGCCCGGCATGGTGCCAGGCAGGTCCGGTGGGAACCCGCCGGGGCTAAAAAAATCCCTGATCATATCCAATACGCCAAAAAAGACCGGAATCATCCAACTCGAGTTCCTTGCCGGGTTTATTTAAAAGCCCTGTCAACAATGTTTTGCTTGAAAACAATGCGCCGATTCACCCGCCGCATTCTGCCGCAAAAAATCTCCCCGGCGGGCAATGCCGCAGATTAAAATTAAGAGCCAGGTGGATTGCCTGCATGAGTGCCACCGACGCACTGAGGGGGGATCACAAGCACGTAAGGCGGCTTGAAAAGGTGATTACGAAATGCTACGAGGCGCTGTACGGCGGGGCCGACATCCCGTTTGAGGACATGGAAAAGATTACGCTGATAATATCCGAGTTTCTGGACTCTATCCACTATTCCAGGGAGGAGGACTCGTATTTTCCGTGCGTTGGCGCCTCTGGCGGCTTTGCCGAGGAGCTAAGAAAGTTTCTCATAGAGCACCAGTTTGGGCGCAACGTGGCGTTTCAGATATCCCGGCACCTAAAAAGATGGAAGAACGGCGAGGACGCACGGGAGCCGGTTGCCAGGTTCATGAGGACCTACTGCATTTACCTGCGGGACCATCTGGAAAAGGAGGACAGGTTCTTTGATGAGGCGCAAAAAGCCATCGACGAGCTAGAAGAGAGGGAAATGTTCGAGTATTTCCAGGCCGTGACTGCCACCTCAAAGAGGATAGACGAGATGGTAAGGGAGATTGGGGTGCTAGAATCGCAGGACTGGTGCCGCTAGCCGGAGCTATGAATATTTCTGCAAAACGGCAAAAGGATTTTAAGGCAAGGCCGGAGATTTCTGCATTATGAAGCCGTTTGTCTTGTGGATGACTGGACTTCCCTGCTCTGGAAAGACCACGATCGTCCAAGAGCTGCAAAAGGACGTTCCCAATTTGGCAATGCTTGACGGCGACGAGCTGCGCGAATGGTTCTCGCCAAAGGACTTTTCAAAGGCCGGACGCGACGAGCACAACAGAAAAGTCGCCCATCTGGCAAAGCTCCTGCTCCGGCACGGGGTTTCCAGCTGCGTCTCCCTTGTCAGCCCGTATGCTGAAAACCGCTCCACTGCAAAAAAGATCATAGCATCCGACGATCAATTCTCCGAGGTCTATGTGAAATGCTCGCTGCAAGAGTGCGAAAAGCGCGACGTAAAGGGAATGTATGCAAAGGCAAGGGCCGGCGAAATAAAGGGATTTACGGGAATCGACGATCCATACGAGGCCCCGGAGAGTCCGGATCTCCTAATTGACGCAGAACACGAGTCATTAACAGAGTCCGCAGGCAAGGTAAAGGATCACCTGAAATCCAGAAATCTAATCTAGTACGGCCCTCAGAATCTTTTCGTGCAGGCCGCCGTTGCTGATTAATATCCCGTTTTGGTGCCTGACGTCGCCGCCGTTGTACGTGATCTCATTACCGCACATGTCGGTAATCCTTCCGCCTGCCTCAGTCACTATGCAGCTTGATGCCGCAGAGTCCCACTCGTTCATCTTGTTAGTCAGGGTAAAGTACGCGTCTGCCTTTCCAGAGCCCACGTTGCAGGCCTTCAGGGAGCTGCCCACGCTGACAAACTCGCCTATGCCCATCTTGCCGATTAGATCGCGCTCCAGACGGGACAGGTGGTGCCTGCTTCCGACAATCCTGCACGATCCCAGCTCCGTGACGGGGCTGACTGCAATCCCCCTCCATTCTCCCTCGGAGAGCCTGAATGCGCCGCCGCCCCTCTGTGCCACGAACAGCTCGCCCCCGTCCGGCCAGTTAATCACCCCTATTACCGGCCTGCCGTCGCGTACCAGCGCAACCATTACGGTAAACTCTCCCGTCCTGTCGATAAAGTCCGACGTCCCGTCCAGCGGATCTACAATCCACAGAACGGTCTCCTTTAGCCTGTCTGCGCTGTCCGCATCCTCCTCTGACAGAATATAGTGGCCCGACCTTGCAAGTATGTCCCTTATTATCCGGTTGCTTGCCAGGTCCGCCTCGGTAATGGGAGAATCGTCGGCCTTGGTTCCCGACGAAAAATCAGTCCGGTAGATTCTCATTATCTCCCGGCCCGCCGTGAGTGCGGCCTCTATGGCCAAGTCAAGCTCGGGCATCTTGTCCTGTATGGGAACTTTCATGTTGTAAGCTCTGGCTTTAGGGTCCAGACAATTCCCAGCATGACAAACGGAATCGACATGATTCCAATGATTCCCAGAATTGTGTAAAACGAGGACTCTTTTACGTCGGGATTTCCGACAATCCACGGAAGCGGAAGTGTAATGACAAACCAAATGACTGCAAGCAGGATAATCAGGCGAATCTTTCTCTTTTTGAGCTGCTCCATGGCTCTCGAGTCTTGCACCTGTACTATTAATTCTATTTCCACCTCCGCGCCGTTTTTTTGCAGGTGCAGACCCGCAGCGTGCGGGATTCCGCCGCCGGCTGCTCCTGCCATGCCATCTGCACCGGTCCGGATCCGGACATTTGCATCATTTAGCCTCAAAAAATTCCAATATGACGGTTGATTTTATATGAATTTTCATACTAAATGTTAAATAGTAATAATTACTATACTGTGTGATGCCGATAGATCCAATTACTATCGACTAGAGCTGCGTGATCCCGCAGGACAAAATGTGAAATCAGGCGCCACGAGTGGGCCTGAACCGGGAGGTAGTCTCCCAAAGTTCCTGCAAACTAGGGATCACGCCATTTTTTATCTAAATGGCATGCACGTGCCTTTCCATATGCGCGGACTGGAGAAAAAATCCCGCAGCGCGGATATTTCCGCCTGAAACAGTCCGGCCTGCGGCAGCGTGTGCGGCCAATACAGATCTTGTGCGCCCAGCCACAAACATAAGGGAGGCAGGACGGCAGGAACGGATGTCGGCAAGAATGCTTTGCGTGGAACCACGCTTGCAATCAAATATAAAACAAATCGGGCCAGCAGGCTCGTTGACAAAGTTCTCCCAGTCCCAAGTCGACGAGCTAAACTCACAGTTCGGCACCGCGCAGGAGGCCATTAAATGGGCCTCTGAGAATCTGCATCCCGGCGTGGCCAAGGCGTCCAGTTTTGGCGCAGAGGACGCCGCCATAACCCACATGATGGTAAAGATAAACCCGGAATTCAGGTTTTTTACGCTTGACACGGGAAGGCTGCCGCAGGAGACCTATGACATAATGGACGAAACGGCAAAAAAATACGGCATCAAACTTGAAATCCTGTTTCCTGACGCAGACGAAGTCGAGGAGATGGTACGGACACGCGGAGTCAATCTGTTCTATGACAGCCCCGAGAACAGAAAGCTCTGCTGCCAGATACGAAAGATCAATCCCACGGACAAAATACTCGGAACCCTTGACGGGTGGATTACGGGACTGCGCCAGGATCAGACAGAAAACAGGACCGGCGCGCGGATCTTTGAGCTTGATTCACAGCACGGCGGGATTCTCAAGATCAACCCGATCGTTGACTGGACGTGGGACGACGTGTGGAATTACATTAAACAAAACGACATACCTTACAACAAGCTTCTAGACAGGGGATACCCGAGCATCGGATGCGCCCCCTGCACCAGGGCCGTCAAACCCGGCGAGGACAAGAGGGCCGGACGGTGGTGGTGGGAGCAAGACGGACACAAGGAATGCGGCATGCACGTGGATTACAAGGAGTTGGCATGACCGGAATTAGGCCGCACGGGGGATCGCTGATCAACCGCTTTACCCGCACCGATCCGTCCGGGATGGAATCGGTAAGGATCTCCGAGGGCCTTGCAAACGACGTGGAGAATATTGCAGACGGAATATTCAGCCCGCTGGAGGGGTTTTTGGGCCGGGCGGACTTTGAGGGCGTACTGGACCACGGAAGGCTTGCAGACCAGACTGCGTGGACCATTCCGGTGGTGCTCGACGTGGACGAAAAGACCGCCGGCAGGATGAAGGACTCTGACGTCCTGCTGCAGAATCCGCAGGGCACCGGCATTGCAATAATCCACGCAGACGACGTATACAAGTTTGAGAAGGAAAAAATGGCAAAAGGGGTCTATGGGACGACTGATTCGGGCCATCCGGGCGTCGCCAGGACGCAGTCCATGGGGGACTATCTGGTGGGCGGAAAGATAGACTATATCCAGAGGCCGCAAGAGACCCCCACGCGCAAATACCGCATGACTCCCACCCAGACGCGCGAATCGTTCTCGCAGGCGAACTGGAAGACCATAGTGGCGTTTCAGACCAGGAATCCGCCCCACGTCGCACACGAGATGCTTCAAAAGACCAGCATCACCACCAGGGACGGGGTGTTTGTAAACCCGCTTGTGGGCAAGAAAAAACCCGGCGATTTCGTCGACGAGGTAATCGTACAGTGCTATGAGGCCATGATACGCCACTATTACCCGCAGAACAGGTGCACGCTGGCCACGCTGCACACGGAGATGAGGTATGCCGGCCCCAGGGAGGCGATTCACCACGCCATCATGAGGCAGAACTATGGCTGCACGCACATAATAATAGGCCGTGATCACGCCGGGGTGGGAAAATACTATGATCCGTTTGCGGCGCACAGGATCTTTGAGGATTACGAGGATCTCGAGATAAAGCCGGTCTTTTTCCCGGCGTTTTTCTATTGCAAAAAATGCCTGACCTATACGAATCCCAAGGCGTGCCCGCACGCCGCAGAAGACCGGGAGCAGATCAGCGGCACCAAGCTTCGCGAACAGATACAGCAAAAGATCCCGCCCAACGAGTTCATCATGAGGCCCGAGGTATCCAAGATAATCCTCAACCACCCAAAACCGTTTGTGGACTAGCCATGTGGTTTTTACCCGTGTTTCTGGCGCTCCTTGTACTGGTGCCCGCATACGCACAAGAGATCAAAAACCCGTCGATAACTGTCGACCTAATAGAGATACCCGCCGGCGAGTTTAACATAGTCGGGCGCGACTCCTCGACGGTGTCCCTCAACCACACGCATACTGTAAGCTGGCAGGCGACCATAGACAACAATCTAGTCTATGAAAACCCGCTGGGCAACGCAGTAATCCGGATTCACGACACAGAGGAGGACAAATTCATAGAGATCGGCATGGGCAGCATACCTGAGAAAAAATTCTGGATAGCCGTGCAGATTCCCGGCGACGAGGGGTACGTGATAGTCCACAGCAAGACGGAGCGCGGATGGCACCCGGAGGCCAAGACCATAGTGTCCTATACGGACAGGGCCGGCATGACTATCAACAACGGAGAGCGGATAGTGGTGTCCAATCTGGACATTGGGGATTTTGCAGTGGGCTCGTATTCCGTGTTTGGAATGGAGAGCTCAACTGATCCGCCTGCGATCAACTCTGGCAGCATGACAGTGGAGCTGCTATCTGGCGATCCGGGCAAAAACGTGTTTGCGTTCTTTCCGTTCTATGTCACTGCCGCAGTGGGCGTGCTGGTGGCGGCGCTGTTTCTGGTAAAGAAAAGATCCTAGGTGCCCGGGCCTGCCGGCGCGACCCGGTTCGGGCATGCGGGGTTTTTGCAGCCACGATGGCAAAAAAGCCGGCGTCTGCCGCCTGGGGCACGCAGCTGCCGCATATTACTGCAAAATGCCCCCGCACCGGAGGGCCGCCCGTGCCTGCCGGCTGAGCCGGACATTTCGGTTAAAAAATTAATAACCTTTGATTTTTGAGATAGCCGTATGGCGGGAAATCCACACGGATGCAGGGAGGCGCAGGTATCAATCCTCGTGCCCACCTATAACGAGTCCAAAAACATAGTCGGCTTTTTAAAATCAATAGGCGAGAACCTGCCAAAGGACACCGCCACTGAGACAATTGTAATAGATGACAACTCGCCTGACGGAACCGGAAGGCTGGTTGATGACTATATCAAAAACGTCAAAGAGATGGCAAACCACACCATTGACATAATCCACCGCAAGGCAAAGCAGGGTCTGAGCTCGGCCATTTTGCACGGCATACAGCACGCAAACGGCGACACGATCGTGGTAATGGACGGCGACTTTTCACACCCCCCTAGCACCATACCCAACATGATCGAGTCGCTGCGCAAGTCGCAGTGCGATATAGTAGTCGCGTCGCGGTACATCACCGGCGGCAAGATACAGGGCTGGTCGCTGAAAAGAAAGTTCCTGAGCAGGATTGCAACCAATATTGCAAAAAGGGGCCTGGGCGTGGACCAGCACGATCCGATGTCGGGATTCTTTGCATTCAAAAAGACGCTCATCAACGGCCTAAAGTTTGACGGAATCGGATACAAGATACTGCTAGAGTTCCTGGTAAAGACAAAGGGCGCCAGCGTCAGGGAGATTCCCTACACCTTTCGGAACAGGCAGCTGGGATGCAGCAAGCTCGGACTGGGCACCATACTTGATTACGTGCATTCCGTCTGGAAGCTCTACCGTTTTGGCAAAAAGTCCCCAGAAAACGAGCGCAGATCCTCCGTAAAGTTTCTCTCAAAGGCCGCGCGGTTCTATACGGTCGGCGCCACGGGCCTTGCCATAAACTATGCATTCTCCACGCTGTTTGCAGGCGGCATTATCGAGTTCTGGTATCTGCACGCAAACCTGATCGGAATCCTGACGTCGATGAGCACGAACTTTGTCCTTAACAAATACTGGACGTTTGGCGACAGGTCGTTCCGGACGAGGGAGACTGCGGTACAGTACGGAAAGTTCATCATGTTTAGCTCTGCTGGCGCGCTAGTCCAGCTGGGCATGGTGTACCTGCTTGTGGAGAGCTATTCTGTGGCGTATCCCGCCGCACTTGTAGTGGCGGTTCTGGCTGCGGCGTTTGGGAACTTTGTCCTGAACAAGCGGTGGACGTTCAGGGAAAAACTGTGGCCATAAGGGCGCGCCACTGGCAGTAACTGGTAAAACAAAAAAAGGGAACAGTCGTCAGTCTATTCGTAGGTGGATGTAGTCTCTGACGAAAGTCCGGTGGGAGTTGGTACAGATGGGAACTTGTCGCCAATCTGCTGCTCTGCAACGCCTGCGGCCTCTTGAAGGATCTTTTCTGTCTCCTCGTTGGTGGATTCCTGCTCCATGTTAAACGAATCCCCTGCGAGCGATTCGGTCATGAGTCCGCCTAGTGTCTGGGTCATAGAGTTCAACTCCGAGTCGGCCTCTGGCATGAATCTTCCCAGCGAGGTCTTTAATCCCTTCATTGTGGAGACTGCCGGACCAATCGATACCATTGCATCACCGAGGTCATGAATAGTTGTTAGCCTTAGTTGTACCTGTTCTAGTGACATCCTTGCGTTGCTCAGCATTGTCGTAACCTTGCGAATCTCGGCTAGTTCGTTTGACAAAACCCTGCTTGCACTCGTATCGTGCTGCTGCATTGCAGCCACGATTCGCTTAAACAGCCGCGCATCCCTCTCACTGAGCTTTCCAAGCATAGAGTCCATCTTTGAGATCTGGATCTGTAGCTTGTTGACTGCGTTTTGAATTCGCGGCTTTAGTGCGCCCTGGGGCTTGACTGCCCCGCGGATCTTGTCCGTTACGCCCTGGGTCTCCTGACGAGCCCAGGTCTTATCAAAGCTTGGCATGGCCGCTAGTCGTGGTTTTTGCTCTTAATGAGAGGTGTGTATTTAGATCGACTTGAAACTAAATTTAGCTAACAAAAATACGGGCTGCTACATCCTCAGGCATGGGCAAGATAGCCGTATTTGACTCGGGGCTGGGATCTCTGTCCATAATCCGGCCCATCTGGAGGCTCACAAAATCCGAGATTGTCTATTTTGCAGACCAGAAGAACTTTCCATACGGGCACAAGACCCGGATCCAGCTGGACGGAATCATCAGGGGCCGCATTGCCATGCTGAGGGAGAGATTCCGGCCGGATCTCATAATAGTGGGATCAAACACGCCCACGCTGCTTTTGAAAAACCTGATCGGGGGGGACGTGGCAGGCGTGACGCCGCCGCTCCGCCTGGCGGCAGGGGCCTCAAAGACGGGGCGCATTGCGATACTTGCCACAAAATCCGTGGCCCAAAGCCCCGAGCTTTCAGAGTTCATAAAAAGCCAGAATGTCCCCGGACCGGTATTTCGCATCAATGCATCCCCGCTCGTAAAGCTGGTAGAGTCGGGATTGTTTCTTTCCGACCCCGCAGGATGCGCCGCAGTTATTCGCAGGCTCTTGAAAAGGACGATTGCCGACAATGGCATCGACACTGCCACCCTGTCTAGCACGCACCTGCCGTTTCTGTCCCGTCACCTGCGCGACGAGTTTCCCACCGTACGGTTTCTGGATCCGGCGGAATGTATTGCCAGAACCATAGTGCAAAGGACTGCAAAATCCAGGCGAAACAGGCTGCGCATATACACGTCGTCGGATCCCGAAAGATTCCACAGGCTCCTGCTGGGCGTCGGAATCCGCAACAGGGTCAGCTTTTTGCCCTGACTTTCGCCCTTCTGTAGCCGTGGCTGAACGTCTTGTCATAGAGGCGCGAAAACTCGTAGGACTCTGGCCTTACAATGTCGCCGATTATAATGATGGCAGTGCGGGTTATCTTTTGCTCCCTTGTCTTTTTGGCAATGTCCCCCAGGCTTCCCGTGACAATTTTTTGGTCCGGCCAGCTTGCGCGATAGACTACTGCGGCCGGCGTTGTTTTTTTGTATCCGCCCTTTATCGCCTGCCTTGCTATCCCGGGCAGCAGGTGTACGCTGAGATAAAACACCATGGTCGACCCGTGCCTTGCAAGCTCGGAGATTTTTTCCCGGCTGGGAACGCTTGTCCTGGACTCGGCCCTGGTTATTATGATGGTCTGCGTGACGCCCGGCAGCGTCAGCTGCGCGCCCAGCGCCGCAGACGCCGCAAGAAACGACGTGACGCCGGGCACGACCACACATTCAACGCCCTCCTTTTCGAGCAGGTCCATCTGTTCTCGTATCGCGCCGTATATTGCGGGATCCCCGTCGTGCAGGCGCACCACCTTTTTGTTTTTTGTGGCGTTTTTTTTCAGCAGCTCGAATATCTCCTCGCGCACGAGTCCCGCCGCGTCGTGCCTTTTTGCCTTTTTGCACATGCTTAGGATCGCATCTGGAATCAGCGAGCCGGAATAGACTATCACGTCTGCCCCCTGGATCAGCTTTTTGGCCTTTACGGTTATCAGCTCCGGGTCGCCAGGGCCGCATCCGACAAAGTGCACCCTAGGCACGCTTTACCACCAGAATCGAAAAATACTTTGAGGTCAGCGCGTCGGTGCTCGCCTCGCCAAGCGTCATCTTTCGTATTATCTCCCCGTCGGTCCCCAGATCCTGCCCTATCGCAAACACAGAGTCGTCCGGAAAGCCAGATTCCTTCAGCAGGTCGATTACCTGGTCGAAATACCTCCCGTCCTTGAGAAATACCAGCGATTCGGCGTTTTTTGCAATCTCCCTTACGGTGGTAAGGTCATAGCACGACGGGATTATGGCGACTTTTTCTGAGCCCTCGGCAATGCTCACGCCCACCTTTGAGGCGAACGTAAACATGGACACAATCCCCGGTATGACGCTGATCTTCAGCTCGGGGTTGCTGGCGCTGATGTTTCTGTGCATGTATATCCAGGTGCTGTACAGGTACGGGTCGCCCACCGTAAGGTATACCACGTTTTTTCCCGACAGCACCTTTTTGGCCATGATGCGCGCGTTTTTCTTCCAGGTGGATTCGAGCACGTCCCGATCCTTTGTCATGGGAAAAATCAGCTTTGTAATCTCTTGGTTCTTTGACTTGTCTATCAGCTTTGATACCACCGACAGCGCGATGCTGGGCCGGTCCTCGCCTGAGGCGGGGCACATTATGACGTCCGCATTGCCGATGGCCTTTACTGCCTTTACCGTCAGCAGCTCCGGATCGCCCGGACCCACACCGATTCCAACCAATCCGGCCATGAAAAATCCAGTCCCGTTCCTAATTAAAAGCTAGACCTCAATCCCTTGCCGCCGAAATTACCGTGACGGGATTTCTGGCCAGCATCATTGTTCCCGTGGACGTCTTTCTGCTTTTGGATACGGTAACCTGCGTTATGTCTACTGACGAAAAGCTCGCCCCCTCCAGCGTCTTGATTACCGCAAACAGCGTCTCAATTAGGATTATGCCGATTACCACGCGTCCGCCTTTTTTCAGCCTGTCCTCGCACAGCTTTATGATCTCCGCCGTATCCACCCCCGTGCCGCCGATGAATATCGCGTCTGCCTCGGGAAGCCCCGCGACCACGTCCTTTGCGTTGCCAGAGATTACCGTCGCGTTTTTTATCCCGAATTTTTCCAGGTTTTTCTTGGTGAGCTCTGCGGCCCTGGGATCAAAGTCCACTGCGTGCACCGCCCCTGACTCTTCCACCTGCAGTGCCGCCTCCACCGTGACGGATCCGCTTCCGCATCCGATGTCATACACGGTATAGCCAGGCCTCAGCCGCGCCTTGCTTATCTGTATGGCGCGCACCTCCTCTTTTGTTATCGGCACGTCGTCGTATCTTTCAAACTCAGAGTCCGGAATTCCCGGAGTCTTATAGTCCCACATGCCTCTATGGTATTACGGGGGCAATCCCACCCGTGTCGGGGACGTTTAGCAGCGTGTACGAGACTATCCACATGAACAAATAGAGAAAGACATAGCTGCCAATGCCCTGCGTGACCAGCTTTTTTCTGTCAGAAGACGGCAGCTGCATCCTCATGGCCTTGCCCACTATGATGGTGCCCATGAACAGTACTATCATGAACCCGATGGACGCCCAGCGCCGCTCCTCGCCCTCAAAGGGCTCAAAGACAAACGTTGCGGCGGTTCCGGCTATCAGGGCCAGGCCGATTCTCAGCCAGAACAGCTTGTCCAGCTTTTTCTTATAGCTGGCAGTCTCTGAATCCGACAGGATCTTTTCGGGCTTTTTGGGCGGCCCTGCCGCGCCCTCTGTCTCTGGCAGGTCCCCCTCCACTGCCTCAAAGATTGAGCTTTTGGGCTCTTCGGGATCGGGAGTGGGCAGGGATTTTCTTTTTTTATGCTTGGCCAATTAAATTTCTAGGTTGACTCCCAACTGCCTTGTTTAAAATCTTTGGTCACAAATCCCGGCTCACAAAAAAGAGTATATTGTTACGGCTCCCACCCCCTGCATGAAGATAGCAGGAATCGAGCTTCGTTATCTTGTAAACGGCCTGTCTGAGGGCACCAAGGGATACTATGTGAGCAACATTTACGGCATATCAAAGGACAGCCTCCTCTTCAAGCTGCACCACCCCGAAAACCCGGACATAATGCTCATGTTCTCCACCTTTGGGCTCTGGGCCAGCTCAGTCAAAATCAGGCAGATAGAGGAGAACAAGCTTCTCAGGAGATTCCGCAAGGATCTTCTCAGGCTAAAGCTGGAGGGCATAGAGCACCCGGGAACAGAGCGCATCGCATACCTGAGGTTCCGGGGGTTTGACAGGGCATTCGTGCTAGTCGGCGAGTTCTTTGGGGACGGAAACATGGTACTGTGCAACGAGGACATGAAGATACTCGCGCTGCTGCACTCGCTGGACGTAAGGCACAGGGAGCTCCGTGTCGGCCTGACCTACAAGCCGCCGCCTGAGAACAATCTGGACGTCTTTGGAATAACGCACGCAGAGCTTGACTCGCACCGCGTCCCGGACATAACGTCTGACAGGTGGCTTGGCAGGACGCTGGGGCTTCCGGCGCGGTACGTCGGCACCATCCTGCACAACGCGCAGATAGATACCAGGACAATGTGCTCGGATCTCTCAGAAGACGACCTAAAGTCAATAGTCGCATCGACAGGCGAGCTTGTGTCGCGCGTAACTGACGGAAGACACAGCCCGGTAATAGTGGACGGCGGAGGAGGCCCGGAGGTGTACCCGGTAGGCCTGCTGCACGACGGCAAAGAGACGGCAGTTTCCAGCTTTGCAGATGGACTGGACGACCTGTTTACGCGGCAGATTGTGGAATCCGGCAAGGCCGTGCAGTCGCAGGGAACGGAGCAAAAGATAGCAGAGCTGGAGACTACGATTGGCGAGCAGGACAAGGCGGTGCACATTGTGCAGCAAAAATCCCGCGGGATATCTGCCCTTGCCAAGTCGCTTCTCGGGCTGGTCTCGTGCGGTGCGGCATCATTCGGGGACTCCCGGGTGGCCGGCGCGCTTGCAGAGAACAACTCTGATCATACGGTCGAAAAGGGCGTGCCGCTGATACGCGTGCAGGGCGAAAAGGTGAGGATCAACCCAGAGTCGTCCCTGCACGCAATCGCATCCGGCCTGTTTGACGAGGCAAAAAAACAGTCGCACGCAGTCCCCGAGATAGAAAGGCAGAGAAAAAAGACGCAAAGACAGCTCGACGAGCTAAAGACCAAGTCGCAGAAGCAAAAAGAGACCGTCACGTTCTCGGAGGTAAGAAAGAAAAGCTGGTACGAGAGGTACAGGTGGTTTTTTACCACGGACGGAAACCTCGCCATAGGGGGGAGGGACTCGTCATCAAACTCGTCCATAATACGCAAGCACATGGAAAAAAACGACGTCATCTTTCATGCCGACATACACGGCTCGCCGTTTTTCATCCTCAAGGACGGCGCAGACGCCAAGCCTGCCGGCCTCAACGAGACGGCCCACGCAACGGTGTGCTTTAGCCGCGCGTGGAGGGAGTCGATGTTCGGGCTGAGCGCGTACTGGGTGGGCCCCGAGCAGGTAAAAAAGGCCGCCCCGAGCGGCCAGTACCTTCCCAGGGGATCCTTTACGATTGACGGGCAGCGAAACTATGTAAAAATTCCGACTTTGAGGCTGGGGGTGGGGATAATGGAGCAGGACGGGGCCCGTGTAATCTCGTGCGGCCCGCCAGACATCATAAAAAAGAACAGCGCCTATTACGCGGTAATAGAGCCGTCGGGGATGGAGATGACCGACGCTGCAAAAAAGCTCAGGACAGAGTTTCTGAAAATCGCCGGCGATGCCGCAAAACACGTCACAATCGACGAGCTAGTCCGCGTGCTGCCCGCCGGCAAGAGCAGCATAATCAAGACCGGCGTGGGCGGACTGTGACTGGCCGCCACATATCGCACGCCGACGGGGAGCTGCTGGTGCGCGCGGCCAGAAAAATCGCGACACGCTTTGTCACGGGCGGCGCACCGGAACCGGATCCCGGATTCGAGTCGAGGTTTGCGTTTTCCTGCGGGGTGTTTGTTACAATAGACAACAAGGACGGCCTGCGGGGATGCATAGGATATGTGCTTCCGGACAGAAACCTGTCAGAGGCACTTGCCGATGCGGCAGCATCTGCCGTGACCGATCCAAGGTTTGAGCCGGTAACGCCCGACGAGCTTGACTGTATCACGTTTGAAGTCACGGTGCTGACTGCGCCAAAAGAGATTGCAGCAGGCGATCCGTCAGAGTATCCGTCAAAAATCCGGATCGGCAGGGACGGGCTGATCATAAAATCCAAGTCAAGCTCCGGGCTGCTATTACCGCAGGTTCCAGTAGAGTACGGCTGGAGTGCGACAGAGTTTCTGGGGCACGCGTGCGAAAAGGCAGGCCTTGAGAGGGACGCCTGGAAGAAAAAAGGCACCATAGTTTCAAGGTTTGAGGGCATTATATTTGGGGAGGAGGCGCCGAATGGAAACATAACACGGCATGCGCTAGGTGATTGAGCGCGTCCCGGTATCCAGCGTTATCTGTGTGTTATCTGCAATGGAATCGAACTGTTCTGCGTCCACTATAACGAACGGAATGTCCGCAAGGGCGCATCCGGAGGCGACTGTCAGATCCGCCTTTGTGCAGATCATGGCGCGCGGGGCGCAGTCATTGGCCTTTAGGGAATAGATGGTGTACGCCCCCACGCTGCTTCCAACCCCGTGCGGAAACACGAGTATGGCACTGCCAATTGATCTGCCGGCAATGTCGTATTTTGCATCCTTTATCATTCCGGTCTTTTTGTCCACGCCGCCCAGAAAGTTTATCGGGTCAGACGACTTTACCACTATACCGCTGACCCTTCCGGAGACTATCACCTTTATGGTCATGCCGTCTCGTCCCTTATTATGTCCGAGAGCGGTTTCAGGTTTATGCCGACCTTGTTGGAGTTTTTCATGTAATAGGCGCCCTTTATGCTGTTGGTAGTCACAGAATCCACCTCGCTGCAGTCGATCAGAGGAGTCAGGCACGTGCAACAGTCCGACAGAATCTCGCATCCGGCCCTCTCTATCTCGTTTGTGTGGCCCAGACTCCTTGCCTGCTCCTGCACTATTCTAGGGCAGAACACCATGCACCGCTTTTTGAACGACCTTCCCTTTAGCATTGATGAGAGATCCGACATCTCGCCCAGCCCCAGCTGCGGGCTTCCAAGCGTGACAAGGTCCCCTTTTTCTGCCGTGTTTAGCTCGTCATGTATGTCCTGCATCTCTTTTTTGCCAAAGTCCACGCCCTCTGCGCCGCCGTCTCCCAGGACAAACCTGCCGCACGTGCCGGATGTTCCCATGCCGCCGCACATTGACTTGCAGCTGCGCCTGTCAAGCCCGCTTACGCCGGAGATTCTCGCAGAACTGCCGGCAATCTTGCCGGCAAAGTATCCTAGCATGCCGTACGCCATCTCGCTGGGATTTTTGAT
This sequence comes from Cenarchaeum sp., assembly GCA_965212015.1. Lineage (GTDB taxonomy): Archaea > Thermoproteota > Nitrososphaeria > Nitrososphaerales > Nitrosopumilaceae > Cenarchaeum. Next base: position 1,233,694 of record OZ243037.1, on the reverse strand, counting down.
CTTCATCCTGATAGTCATGCCGGGATCGCCGTCCTTTCTCAGGTCGGAATACGGGCTCTTTCCGGTCAGCGCGCTTGCAAGGGCGCTAAACGCGCTCTCCTTGTTGGTCTTCATCGGAGTCATAGAGTTTGCGAATATTGCCGCATTGCTTTCCGCAAAGGATACCTGCGTCTCTTTTTCTGGCAGGTCGAATATCTCGTAGGGAATGCACGAGAACGACGGGGTGACGCCCATCCTCACGTACGACTCCCTTATGCTCTCCTGTTTTTTTATAAAATCCTCGCCTATGTGATATCTTGAGACGCTGTCAATGTCGTACCCCATGGGATTCAGAGTCGTCCTTACTGCGACTCGCGCGTTGCGGCTCAGGCCGGCAAGAAACTCCATTCCCGCATCGCCGATTGTGTTATAGTTGACGCCAGAAAGGTGCGCCCATTTTATCGGTATGAGACGCTCAGCGTCGGTGGCCTCGCCGGTTGCGACCAGAATTCTGTATGCAAGCTGCATGACCTCGCCCTTTTCGCCCCCCAGTGCGAGCTCTTCTTCCCTTGTCAGCTCCATGCCTGTCTTTGTATTGTGGCGGATATAACACTTGCATTGTGCCGCATCCGGAGGCATGCAGGAGTACGTACTGGGGGGCCTGAAATGTCGGCCCGTGATCGTTTCTTATTCCATGGTGGAACTGGGATCTAAAAGATGTCTTGTCTGAATGATATTCCGTCTGCCAGTAATTGGTTCACTCCGACGTTCATCTTTGCCAGCCATTTGTGTATCTCCCTTTGAATATCTGGAACAAGACTGTCTATCTGATCCAAATCGATGGATTCCGTACCCGGCTTGTCTATTGTATACTGGCCGGACAAGTTGAATTCTCCCTGACCTCTTCGTGGAAATTCATCAAATATGCCTTCGAAATATATTGGAACCGGAGACATGGTCAGTCTGCCGTCATTAGTCGAGGAATACCAATTGGTCTGTATTGGTGGGTATATGCCATGCCACATTGACATGTGAAATTCTTCCTGGTCGTACAGCATTGGTTTTTTTACCTTAAATGATATCTGTTCCGTATGCGGTATGTTTCCAATGTATGGCAGGGTTATCCAATACGAATACAGTCCTTCGCCATAATAGTCGGTGCTAGGAGGATAACGCTCCAACAAAGGAAAGTCACTGATCATTTCCAAATGTTTTGTGTGTCTGAAATACATCTCTGGTCCCATAAATTCACCGTATACGTTTGGACGTATCGATATTGTGTTTCTTAAGTTTGCAGGATTAAATTCCGTCCATTCCTCGTTATCGAATATGTTATATCTTGGTGAATAGTCATAGTGTATGGTTATGTTCATGACATCGTTTATCGGCGTCGACTTTGGTATTTCGATCTCTAGCAGTGGAAACAACCGGTCAATAGTTATCAAAGGAGGCGTTGTATCTGGATCATGTGATATTACAAAATCTTTCGTGTTCCATGTGTCTATAGTCGGTACAACAGAACCATCAGTTTGTATATTCTGCTCGTCCAAAGTTGGCATACTCCATCCCCTCTCCAAGAGTTTGGCAAACGTATCATCAAACACACAAGCCAGTTTTCCACTTGGCGACATTATGGGATTTTTGTCCTCGCTGCACTGTGTGGCAAATACATCGGGTGTGGTAATCATGCCTGCTGCCAGCATTGCCAGAATTCCAAGGATTTTGAATGCTGCCATAGAGTATGATGGAAAACCATGATAGATAAGTGGATTGCAGCAGGGTTTTGTAAAGTCTGAGCACAAATGAAATTTCTCTTAATTTATCGATTCCGCCTAATTTGCTTGATAGGCGATTAACGAAATGACAGGAAAGCTCTCAATCATTGGATAGTGCAGGATAGTGTTGTTTTATTATTCGAGGAACATTATTTGGATCATAGGATATATCGCATGCCCATGATTTTTCAACATATATGCACCAGTTTCCGTCTCCATAGTACGATCAAAGGATCCCAGACTCCGATAGCTTTACAGAACCCACTACAATACAAGACCCCATGAAGCGCATACTTGACGGGATGATGAAGACAATGAACGAGGCAAAGCCGCCCAGAATTACCGCACTGCAGGAGCTGCATGACGCAGAGATGGGAAACCCGTTTAGCATATTGATCGGCACAATCCTGTCTGCGCGCACCAGGGACGAGAACACCGCAAGAGTGGTCAAGAGACTATTTCAGGCATACGCCACCCCAGACGAGCTGGCATCGGCAAAAATCAAAGACGTCGAGCGGATCATAAAGTCCATCGGCTTTTATCACGTAAAGGCAAAAAGAATCATAGACGTTGCACGAATCATACGCGACGAGCACGGCGGTACGGTTCCAGATAACGTGGATGAGCTGATTCGGCTTCCGGGCGTGGGCAGAAAGACTGCCAACTGTGTTCTGGTATACGCCTATGAAAAGCCGGCGATACCCGTGGACATTCACGTGCACCGCATCTCAAACCGCATCGGCCTGGTAAAAACAAAGACCCCCGAGCAGACAGAGGAGCAGCTAGTCAAAAAAATTCCAAAAAAATACTGGCTGCGCGTCAACAATACGTTTGTCATGTACGGGCAGAACATCTGCAAGCCCGTATCCCCAATGTGCAAAGTCTGCGGTATAAAAAAACTATGCAAGTATTACTCAGAAAACCGCTAGCCCGTCGCGCATCATCTTTTTTAGCTCCGGAATCCCCACGCGGCTCTGCTCCATGGAATCCCTGAGCCGCACGGTCACGGTGTCGTCCTTGAGCGTCTGATGGTCTATCGTTACTGCGTACGGCACGCCGATCTCGTCTAGCCTCCTGTACCGCCTTCCTATTGCGCCGGAATGATCCAAAAATGCGTCAAAATCCCCCCTCAGAATGCGAAACACCTCGTCGGTCTTTTCCCGCAGGCCGTCTTTTTTTACCAGCGACAAGACGCCCACCTGGACCGGCGCCAGGTACGGCCTTAGCGCCAGCAGCGTCCTCTCGTTTTTCTCATCGTCCCTCAGGCTGTGCTCCAGTATGGCGTACAAACTTCGATCAACTCCCATGGATATCTCAAAGACGTGCGGCAGCACCTTTTCCTCGCCGTCCATCACCTCGAACTTTTCCCCGCTCTTGCCGGCGTGACCCGACAGATCGTGGTCGGATCTATAGTTGCACGCGACGAGCTCCAGCCATCCGGTGGCAGTCTCCACCTCAAAGTCAAAGGCGACCTTTGCATAAAACGCCCTCTCCTTTTCATCCAGCACTCTGAACCTGCTCCTCTTTACATCAATGCCCGTCTTTTCATAAAACCCCGCAAGCAGCCCGAGATAGTACGCAGTAAACCTGTCCGGTATCACACCGGACTCTGCTGCCTCCCCGCACGTCATCTCTTTGAGTGCGCCGCCTGTCTGTATTCGAAGAACCGTGTCCCTTACCTCGTCAAAGGCCACTGCGTCTGGTTTTTTCGGATTGTAAAATACCTCGATCTCTGCCTGGTAAAACTCCCTCAGTCGCAAAAGACTCTGCCTGGGGGATATCTCGTTTCTAAAGCTCTTTCCCACCTGCGCTATTCCCAGTGGAAGCCTTCCGCGCATGGTCTTAAACAGCCTTGGAAAGTCCACGAAAATCGACTGGCAGGTCTCCGGCCTGAGGTATGCCGGCTCGCCTCCGGGACCGATTCCCACCCTGAACATCATGTTGAACCTCTGCGTCTTTTCAAAGCCGCCGCCGCATTTCTTGCATACAATGCCGTTCTCTGAGACGGCCGCATCAAACTCTTTTGTGCTGGCATTTTCTGCAATCTCTATTCCCGCCGCCTCTGCGATCATCCTGTCGGCCCTGTGCGTGAGGCCGCACTTTGCGCATTTTATTATCGGATCTGCAAAGCCCTCCAGGTGCCCAGATGCCGCAAAGACGGATCCGGACATTATCTGCGAGCCGTCAATCTCGATCATCTGATCGCGCCTGATCAGCTCGCGCCTCCACAGCTCCAGAAACCGATTCTTGAACAATACGCCGGTCGGTCCGTACTCCCAGAAACCTGCCTGCGCGTCGCTGTACACCTCGCAGCTTGGAAAATAAAACCCGCGCTCCAGCGCTATTTTCATTACCTCGTCATAACCCACCGTAAATCATCTCCAGTCATGCAAGCTCCCGCGCGATCCTGATGTTTGCAAAATCGTCCCGCTCGTCGTCTATCGGCGTCTCTAGCACGACGGGAATGTCCCTCTTTTTGGCCATTCTGACTGCGGCCTGCATGCCCGCTTTGCCTATGTTTCCAAGGCCGATGTGCTGGTGCCTGTCAAGCTTTGAGCCGATCTCACCCTTTGCGTCATTGAGGTGCAAAATCTTTAGATTCTCGAATCCTATAATGCTGTCAAACTCGTCAAACGTATTTTTTACCGCCTTTTGTGTACGCAGGTCATATCCGTGGACGAACGCGTGACACGTGTCGATGCATATTCCAAAACCGGATCCCAGCTGTGAAAAGATGGATCCCAGCTGCCCAAAGTCAGAGCCCACAGAGTTTTTCTGCCCCGCCGTGTTTTCAAGCAGGACAGTCACGCCGTTTTCTACCTTGGCTGCCTTTTTGTACGCCCCTACCAGTCTGGCAATCCCCTTTTCCTCTCCTGCTCCCAGGTGGCTGCCCAGATGGGTCACAAGGTACGGGATTCCCAGCTTGCCGCATCTCTTTATCTCGTCGACTAGCGTCTGGACTGACTTTGCGTATGACTCGTCGTTTGTAGACGAGAGGTTTGGCAGATACGGCATGTGCACGCATACTGCCGATTTGTCTATGCCGCTTTTTTTCAGCTTTGTCCCAAACACGTCCGCCTCAGAATCGGTAATCTCCTTGGCACGCCATCCGCGGGGATTGCGCGTAAAAATCTGAAACGCCGTGCACTCTCTTTCCACTGCATTATCCACCGATCTGTCGATTCCGCCTGAAATCGACACGTGGCATCCTATCCGCATCAGCGTAAAGTCAGGCTGGCATAATTTAAATCCGTATATTCGTGTGGCGGCACACCAGGCCGGTGCGGGCAATTGCGGTGCCCCGGCTCTGCGGCCGGCCCCGCATAACTAGATGGGAATGAAAAACCCTCCGGATTCGCCCCTCACGGAATCAAGATGTGTCTGAAGGCTTCCGGATGCCTTGGCGTTGAGCATGCCGAGTGTTTTCTTGTAAAATCCTACATCAAATCTGTCTTGCATTTTTTCTAGTTGTTTTTCCGCATCCGTGAAATTAGATTCCCCCGCATCAATATAAAACACATAATCTTGACCAGACGAGTCACCGGATGCCTGGGACGAGGGATTGCTCCATCGCACCTGATCGACTATGCCGTTGCCGTCAGTATCTGCAAACTCTAGTAGCCGAGGCTCGATAATACTGGAACTGCTTTCAAGCTCGGCAAAAACATTGATGTCCTTTCCAAAAAGAACATATTCCTCTGGTATGTCGATGTAAAATACATCACCTGTGCGGGATGATGTCAGGTATTCCCTGATTTCCCCCAGATCCTGTCCATATGCAATCATCCGAGGACATGGGAAACGTGATCACAGAAGACAAAAGCAGTACGATAAACGAAAAACATGTGAATTTCCTCATATGTGGATTGTATCGATCGAGGTGATTATTAGTCACTGCAAATCACCTCATCGATCAGATATGTTGTGATACTTGCGGATCCCACAGATTGCCGCCATTGGTGTTTTTTGCCTGATTTTTGACAAATGGGCATCAGAAACAAACCCGATCCGAGATTGCGCGTATCACACATTACGAACTGTAGAATTCTGAGTAATATATAATTAGCAACCGGCTCGCAGGTGGATCCGATGCAAAATCCACACATGTTGCTCGTTTTGGCAGCATGCATGCTTGTAGTCCCGCTTTACGCCCATGCACAAGAGGTCTCTCTGTCAGAGCAGATAAGATCAGACGACAGGTACTTTGGATTCTCAGACAAGCTACTCCATCTGATAGATGAAAATGCAATGTATGAGCACAACTTTATGATAGTGCCGCACAGGCTAGGCGATGATTCTGGCACCATAAAGCTCACCGCAGAGACCATAGCGTCACTCTTGATAAACCACTATAACGTAAACGCCACAGTAGTGTCGCATCCGGTCTTTGGATACGTGGCAGAAGCTGCGATTCCGGCGTCCGTATTGCCGGACATTTTACAGCACAGGTTTGTAGGCGTAATAATAGCCAAGGAGCCGGCACACGTTGATGATCCTGACGCAAGCATAGCCCAGAGAATAAAGGACAATCCAAAGTTTGACAGGCAGTTTGCATACTTTATGGACGCAATAGAAAACGACATGATAGACGTGATGGATGTGGTGATACACATAGGGGAGCAGCATTTTACGACTGGAATCACGTATAATTCCAAGAACATGGAGCTTTTGCTTGACGTCCTAAAGGCCATACCCGGCGACAGAATAGGATACATACCCCCACTGGACAAGGTGGCAAAGTCCAACACCCTGCACATAGTCCTGCCAGTAGACGAGCTGCCAAACATTGCAAGGCACGACTTTGTAAAGTTAATTTCCACGGGACTGATATACGACGGGTTTGGGCTCCATTATCTGAACGATGACAGGACAAAAGGGGTGGCAAAGCTGTACACTGCAAGCTATCTGTACGACATACCCTACGAGATGACCACAGGTGAGATTTCCCACTTTGGCAAGCATGGGTTTTCCATAATGACGGAGGATTCGGGCAGCATAACGCTCCAGTACCCCCGGGAGCTTGTAGACAAGCTTGACCTGTACGGCGGGGAGATAAAAAGGGAACACTATGGAAGGGGCGTCGGGGACCTAGAGCACCTGGAGAGCACCAGCTGCGGATACAAAAAGATCAGGATAAGCTTTGAGGCTGGAGGATCAAGGTTTGATCTTTCCCACGGCGAAGAGTTTCAAAGCGAGACGGTAAGAAACGACGGGCGTGAAAAGCCCGAGGAATTCCACAAGGACAGGTTTGTTATAGATGCTAATGGAAAAGGGCTAGAGGTAGTTACAAGGCAGCTTGGAACCATATGCAGCATGGAGTTTGTGCCCGAGGATAAAAAGCTGGAGATTGTGACAAAGAGCTTTGGACGGGAGAGGTATCCCTTTGAGGTGACAATCCCGTACACGCTTTTGGGCGACGAGTTTGTAGTGACGCACAATGGGGAAAATGTCGGAGTCTCTGGCACAAAAAACACCATCAGCAACACCATAAGGTTTACTCCGCACCTGGAGCCCGGAGTCGAAAACACGATAGAGATAACAGGCAACAAGCTGTTTCCCCCGCCCTACGTGCTTCCCACAGAGTCGGGACAGACTATAAAGATAAGAAACACGGGTGATGAGCTAAAATATGTCATGGACGGGGGAAGCATACAATCAGTCGAGACGTTTTATGATTCTATTAACTCACGTGAGGAATATGGCACATTCATGCTGATAAACATGACTGCCACGGAATCGGGATCACTGACCATCACGCTGCCACAAGAGGTTATAAAACCACATGCATTTTTGTATAATAAATTCCGTCTCACAGTAGACGGCATAAGGGCTATTGAAGACAAGATCATATCCCCTGATGCAATCACTTTGCAGATCCCGTTTCTCAGGGGTGCAGAGCACATAACAATCCAAGGTGCATCTATGAATCGTGATAATGGTGAACTGTGGGCCAATAATGATCCTAGAAAATGTTTTTGGTCGGGGAGTTGCCCGACAAAGGCGCTAGGTGTGGAATTTACAGAAACAAACCAGGTATTAATCACGGATTCCAAAAATGACGATCGATGTACCGGCTCGCTGTGTATTGTTCCAAACGGCATCAAGGTAGATGTGGGTGACACCATACAATGGAGCATGAATGCAGAAAAATGCATTCCTGTAGTCGATAACAAACTTGGAATAAAGCACCGTATTTGCAAGAAAGCCATAGGAGACTCGCAACGCAGCACCTTTGCATTCACATTCAACGAACCCGGACTGCATTTCTACATAGCCAGAGATCGTGACAGGCACGCACATGGATTCATCATGGTACAGGATAAAATAAACATAACGGAAAAACCCCAGGCAGACTCACTGGTAATATCCGACATAAGGACGGTAAACTCTGCCGGCGAGGGCGTATCCGTATTAGAGCAGAACCAGATGGTACACATTGCAGCAGAGATTCGCAGCAGGGACGGCACAGAGCTGCCGTTCGTATACCAGATAGCGCCGGCAAACTCTGCTGCAAGCTCCATTGCGGGTACGATAGCGGCAAACAGGACTGCGTCTGCCGCGCTGTCCTGGATACCGGATACACCGGGAAACCACACCGTACTGGTGTATGCGGGCGAGGACCGAGACTCGCTGACGCAGCGCGGATCGGTATCTGTCCGCATCGGCGATACCGGAGGATATATCCCGCCAGAGGATGCACTGCCCGAATGGGTAAAAAACAATGCGGGGTTTTTCACAAAGGGCAACAATTCTGATGATGCAAAAAAGGCAATCGATTCCATCATATCCTATATAGCGCAGGATGCAAAATCCGACGTTCCCGAATGGGTGAAAGATGCGGCGGACTGGTGGGTGGCGGGGCGCATATCAGACCAGGAATTCATCAAGGTGATCGAGTACCTGGCAGAGCTAGAAAAGCTCGGATAAAACCCGCAGGAATTTTGACAGGCAGGCGCCCCCCGCAGAATGGGCCCCCGAATCAAATTTTTTAAGTGGATGGGACAAAAATATGGCATGATAAATCTAGGCTCAGATGAAATGGCCAAATACCCGTTTCTTGCAGATTCCGGCAAATATCTCAAGGACCAGGGTTTTTCGCTAGAGCAGTTCGGGACTGATCCCGACCTGAAGGTAATAGTGGACAGCGCCTATGACCGGATACGGGTGGCCGCAGACGGCAAAATCTACAAGTCGGAGCTGACTGACAGCTTTGTCTCTAGTGACTCGCTTCTTCCGCGCGAGATCTTTTCGTTCCTGCTGGCAGTGGTCCTGCTAAAGTTTGGCGGCATGCACACGCTAATCAGGAGGTTCGCCCTGGCCGAGTCCCGCAGGGCAGAAAAGTTCCTCGAAAGGGATCTGATCGACGCCTCCGGCCAAAGAAAGGACGATCTGGCAGTCCGGCTGATAAAGGACCTGTTTGGCGTCGCAGTCTCAAAGCGCGAGGACAGCTTTGTGATTTCAGTATCTGACTATGTGGTGCACGCCACGCCATTCCATGAACGGGAATGGAACCTGATAAACAGGCGCGTCGAGGACGGATGCGTGTTTCTCTCCCCACACGAGACCGTCCGCCTGATCCGGACAAAGCTGGGCAACTATATCCACTCCAAAATCACCTCCGCAAACACCCCGCAGATGTACGCCGGCTTTGAGGGGCCGGTAAGCAAGCTGGCGCTGCTTGCAAAAAAGTTCGCCACCGGCACCGTGGTGTCCACCGAGTTTCCGCCGTGCATAAAGCACGGGATAAAGGTGCTAGAGCGCGGCGAGAATCTGCCCCACTCCGGACGCTTTATGCTTGCCACGTTCCTGCTTGGCAGGGGCCAGACCGTCCAGCAGATCGCCCCGCTGTTCAAAAACGCGCCGGACTATGACGAAAAGATCACGCTGTACCAGCTCAACCACCTTGCCGGCTCCTCTGGAAGCGGGACAAAATATTCGTGCCCCTCGTGCGCAAAGCTCCAGACCCAGAACCTGTGCTTTGCCGTTCCGGAATGCGACGGCATAGTCAACCCGCTCCAGTTCGGAAGGAGGAGGCGCAATGCGTGAGGACGACGCAAGGATGCTAGAAGAGTCCTTCAAGAGGTACTATTTTGATCACTTTGATCTGATCGGCATCCCGCCAAAGCCGTTTCTGCGCGAGTTCGGATACCAAAAGTTCAACTCTGGAATGACGCGCCACCTGCACCTCAGAAACGACAGGGAGCTCCGCCTTGTAATAATGCAAAACTCCCCGTCTGACATTTACTGCTCAAACGGCCACTATTCCTTTCCCGACCTGCCGATGGCAGAAAAGGACTGGAGGGAGGCGGATCTGATATTTGACATAGACGCAAAGGATCTCAACTTGCCGTGCCGCCCGGCCCACACGTTTAAAAAATGCGGATCGTGCGGCAGGATATTCCTGGGGGATCCGGCGTGTCCTCACTGCAAGTCCGCAAAAAACGAGACAAAGTCGCTTCCGTGCGCGGACTGTATCGGCGCGGCAAAAAAAGAGATCAAAAAGCTCTCAGACATCCTGACTGGCGACCTGGGCGTGGACCGCAAGTCAATCGCAGTCTATTTTTCGGGCAACGAGGGGTTTCACGTGCACGTGCCTGACACGCAGTTTCAAAAGCTCAACTCTAGGGAGCGCAGGGGCATCGTAGACTATATCACGTTTACCGGCGCGATTCCCGAAAGGTTCGGAATAAAGAGATACAAGCAGCGCAGATCCGAATTTCCCACGCACGATGAAAAGGGATGGAGGGGCAGGCTCTCCAGGGAAATCCTCAACCCAAAGTCACAGCGATCCAAAATCGTCACAAAGATGATCGAGGACGGCTATGACTCGTTTGCAGGCCGGCTCCGGGATCTCTCGCCTGTAATTGGCGCAGTAATCGACCCCAACGTCACGATGGACGTGCACAGGATATTCAGGCTTGCCGGCTCACTTAACGGCAAGAGCGGCCTGGCCAAGATTCCCTGCCCGGACATTGACGGGTTTGACCCGTATGACGAGGCGTGCCTGATTGACGCAGACGAGGTCAGGGTGACTGCCGACGTCCCGGCGGAATTCATGCTCAAAAACACGAAATTCGGCCCATATGGGGGCGAATCAGTCGTCGTGCCAAGATTCGCAGCCGCATACATGGTCTGCAAGGGACTGGCCACCATAGCCCCCCTTTGAGCCGAATTTTTCACGCCCAATCCCCGTACGGCCCATCCGGTAAGACATTAATTTGCCAAGAAACGACCAAAGTTGGTTTTGTATAGCGCATCTACTGAGAGGGCTCCGCCACCAAATGCTGGCAAATACGTCAAATTTGCCATAGTCGCCGCCATAGGGCTGACAATACTGTTCATAGTGGGAGTCCAGGGCATTACGCTCTTTATGAACATCAGCGAGTTCGATGACAAGTTCATAAAACCGCTATTCTACTCTGTAATCTCGGCGCTGATACTGTCTGCCGTCTCGCTGGTACGCGTCAATGTGGCGCGCAGATCGTCGATCTTTTGGTACGTGATCAGCACGGCCATCACGTTTATGGGCAGGAGCTCGCGCGAGCCGATCTCTGCCGGCATTACAAGCTACAGGGACTATAGGATCGGATCCGTCCAGTTTGTAATATGGCAGATAACCAAGATATTCCTCTTTGGGGCGTTTTTCACAAACGTGCTGTTCGGATTCGCCGCGATGGAAGTCATCGACGGCAACACGCTGGGCGTGGAGAACATTCCCACGCTGTTCTCGCTTCCGTTTGTCACGCCGCCCACCGATCCGGCGTATTCTGACGAGCAGATAATCCCGATAATTCCCGCGCTGCTGGTGCTGATCCCGCCGATCCTGACTGCAGTCGGGCTGCGGCTGATTCTCTACGTCGGACTGCACTCGATGATCGGCGTCATAACGTCGTACATACACGACACCTCAGAGGGCAAGCCGCGCTATCTGAACTATGTGTCCACAATCGAGGCGATAATCGGAATCGGCGTCCTGTGGACGGGCTTTAATTTGTTTTTCACCAGTCAGATTGACTATAACACAAGATACGTGATCGCAGGCGTGCTGATAATCGGGTTTACATTCATAGCATTCTCGCTTACCGACAGGATTCGCGCCAAGGTTCTCACCCACATGCTGAGCAGGGACGTATACATCCGCATCCTGGTGATAATCGCCATCACCATAATCACAGTCGGAATAATCCTCGTCAACGACAGCATAGCCGACGCAAGAAAGATCGAGTACCTCGGCCCGTACACGGCGCAGCAGATAGGCGTGAACCGCTATCTGGCGGAGCTGGATCAGATCAACGAAAAAGTCCACGACGTGCATCTAGATCCGATCTCTGCTAACAATATCGACAGCTATATCCGGCAGAACAGCGACGTGCTAGACGTCATCCGCGTATGGGACTGGGAGGCGGCCTTTGCAAAGCTAAAGCCCGAAATAGGCCTAATCCCGTACGTCGCCTTTGAGGACAATGACATTTTGCGCTTTAACAATACGCTCTACTGGACTGCGTCGATGACGCCCATACTGCCGCCGTCCGTTGATGTGGCCGACAGATGGTACAACGAGCACCTGGTGTACACGCACGTGCCCAACGGATTCCTCACCCTGGACGCAACAGAGGGCCAGATAGTCGACAGCTCAAAGTTTTTCTCGCAAAGGCTCATCTATTACGGCGAGGGCGGCCTGCTGGCCGATACCTGGTCGGGATACCCGGTCAACCGGGGCGACGTCAGCGCGGAGCTAAACGAAGAGTTTTACGACGGCACGGGGGGCCTGACGCTGCCTCCCCCGATGAGCTGGATATTTGAGCCGAACTTTCTGCTCTCGTTTCCCACAGAGCCGATCCACATCATGAGGTACAAGGACATCAATTCCAGGATGGAGACCCTCTATCCGTATTTCGTATACAACTTTTTTGACAAGGAGCTGGACTCTTACCCTGTCACCGACGGGATCGACTCTTACTGGCTCGTGCCGCTGATCTTTGGCATCAGGGCCGACGACGTCCCGTGGGCAGACGACAACTATTACATACGGCTGATCGGCTATGCCCTGATTGACACCTATGACGGGGAGATCCGCCTGCTCAAAGTCGGCGACGACTTTTTTACCGAAATGTTTGAAAACCAGTACGGCGAAGAGTTCGAGCCAATCCCCTCGTGGCTGCAAGAGCAGGTAAGGTATCCAGTCGAGCTCTTCAACTGGAAGACAAGCATGTACAACTTTTACCACGTGACTGACGTGGAGACCTACATACAGGCAAACGAGTTCTACGAGATACCGCGCGGGCTTGACACCTATTACATAGAGGCCAAGCCTCCCGGCTTTGAAAAGCCAGAGTTCGTCGGCCTGCTCTCCCTTGAGCTGCGGGGATCGCAGGGACGTAACCTGGCCGGATTCATGGTCGTGCAAAACGATCTTCCCAACCTGGGCAACATGCAGTTCTACGAGGTGCCGCTAAACTCCACTACAAAGCTGATAGGCCCGACTGCGGTAAACGAGGCACTGGACCGGGATCCGGACTTTGCCCAGCTAAAGACGCTGCTGCGCAACCCGCGGGTGGGCGACAACATTTTGTACCACGTGGGGGATCACGACACATATTTCATCCCCGTATACACCGCAGGCGCCGGCGGCGTAGTTGCGCAGCTGGGAACCATTGCGGCAGTGGGTGCTGCCTTTACCGGCGAATACCACGTGGGCCTGGGCCAGACGCAGGAGGAGGCCTTTGAGGCGTACCTGCAAAAACTCTCCGGCATTCCCACCAACTCCGCCGTCACCGGGGGCTCGTCTGCGGAGCTGGAAAGATCCGACAGAATCTCGCTGATCAAGGGGCTGTTTGCAGAGGCGGACATTGAGATCATCGAGCCGACTTCGATCCAGGTTCCGGTGTCGTTCCAGGAGGGCGAGATATTCTTCTATACCGACGCCGAGCGCAGGGACACAGAGGAGCTGATATCGGACTTTATCGACGAGTTTGCCGCACCCACCGAAAGGGTCTTCATATGGGAGCAGGACGACGCGTTTAACTTTGGCACCATCATAGTCAAGGACGGCATTACGCAGCTGCACTACATCTCGATCGAAGTCGGCGGCTAGGCGCGCAGACTCACCCGCAACATACGCGCCCTGAAAGATTCATTTAAGATGGCCTTTTCCTACTGGTGGTTGCTACTGGTACTTGACAACGGTTCTGTCTTTACAAAAAACCTCGTTGACTTTTTGCGCACGCTTGGAACCGACTTTAGGAGAATCGCCTCCGACGTGCTGGACGTCTCGCAGCTGGCAGGCTTTGACTCGTACATTTTGTCGGGGCGCATAAAAAACAGCGCGGCCATGAACGCGCTGAACTCTAGCATAGTCCGGCATGCGGTATCTGGCGGCATGCCGCTTCTTGGCATCTGCTACGGCGCAGAAATCCTCGCCCTCACCCTCGGGGGAACCATAAGGCGGTCCGCCCACGTGCGGGGCACAGAGACCGTGGAGGTTCTCGAATCCAACCCGCTGTGCTCTGGCGGCATGTCAGTCTTTGAGAGCCACCGCTTTGAGATATCAAAGCTGGGCGGCTCCATGTCCGGCATTGGACGATCCGGCAGCTGCGACAACGAGCTGGTGCGCGTGGGCAATTCCCGGATATTTGGCACGCAGTTTCACCCAGAGATGAGCGAGGACGGACAGAAGCTCATACGCAGATTCGTCATGCTCTGATTGGTATTAATAACTAGGGCGCCTTTGCACGTGTATGGATTCGTCCGAGCACGAGCTGATACTGCCGATGATCAGGGAGGACAACATATGCCTGCCGCTCTCCATCAATGCAGTGTCCAAATACTGGAACGTCGAGCTGCCGATGCGCGAGGCAGTAGAGATTTCGAAAAAATACGCAGGCATCAACGGCAGCATCCTGATTGAGGGCATAGAGCTGGCCGAAAGGCACGGCCTGCGGGGCATCATAGCCCACGGAAGCCTCGCCCGGCTAAAGGGGGTGATTGACGCGGGCATTCCGCCGATAGTAATACTGCCGGGGGTCCAAAACACGATCCAGCACGCGTCTGTCATATCCGGGTACGACGACGCAGAAAGGACCATCATGCACTATATCCCGCAGGCGGTAAGCGGCGACGAGTTCCAGGTGGGAATAATACCAGAAAAACAGTTCGACAGGATCTGGTCTGAGGACGGAAGGCTGATGATAATCCTTGGAACGGCAGAGGCCATCTCAAAAATCCCCGCAGCAGACGAGGACGGCGCAAAGTCAAACCGCCTGTGCTTTGTCTCTGAGCGGCTGAACCTGCTAAAAAACACAAAGGAGGCGATCGACTCGCTGATGCAGGCAGTGCGCCTTGATAAAAAAAACGCGACTGCCTACTCGATGCTGGGCTCCATCCACAACGAGCAAAACTCTGCCGAGTGCGTCAGTTACTATAAGAAAAGCATCGAGATCAACGGCCTCTCCTTTCTTGCGTACAGGGGCCTTGGCAACTATTACCTAAAGACCAAAAACTTTGCCGAATCCGAGAAATTTTACACGCGCGCCATACAGATCAATCCCACGAGGTACGGGCCGATCTACAAAAACCGCGCACTTGCCAGAATGCAGCAGGACAAAAACGCCCAGGCCAAATCCGACCTGGAGGACTATCTCAGGCGCGTCCCCAATGCGTCTGACGCCGAGTCCGTCCGGCAGGCGCTCGGTGAATTGGATGCGGAGCGCGGGATTTGAACACGCGACCTTCAGCTTGGGAAGCTGACGTCATACCGGGCTAGACTAACTCCGCACACACTGGATTTGAAAACTATCGTTATATACCTTGAAGGCCCATCCCAGTCATGGATGCGCGGTGTCCCGAGTGCGGCAATATCGCCGTACTGGATGACAATGTCACAAGGGTGCTCTGCCCGCACTGCGGTTTTAAGGCAGGCTATGACGAGTACCTAGAGATCATGAAGCAGGAGGCAGTCAACATGGCAGCCGACTATATCCCCGACAGGCCCGGCGGCATGTGATTCACCAATAGCTGCCCTTGTCTGAGCAGTCCAGATTCGCACCACACCTTGGGCACAGCATGTGGCACACCTGTATGTCCAGCATCTTGGTATCGCATATGGGGCACGCAATATCCTCCGGCACAGACTAGTCATCCATTCCCTGCCTTAAAACAATTTTTCGCCGCGCCGTGCATCCGCCGGATGTGGCGCGCTTTACCTGCGACTAGGCAAACCTTAATTAGTAGTTCGCGGTTTTTTTGCAATACTTGGCCAGCTTCAAGTTGACAATATCTGACAGCAAGGGAAAATCAATTACCAAAGAGCTCAAAGACGGCGATGCCAACCCGCTGCTGGGCCTAGAGATAGGCTCGGAGGCAGACGCGGCGGCAGTTGATTTTCCAGGAAAGATTACGATTACCGGCGGAAGCGACAAGTCGGGCGTGCCGATGCGCGAGGACGTGCACGGTGCGGCAAGAAAATACGTCCTGCTATCCAAGGGAGTGGGGCTGCAGGATGCAGAAAAAGGCGAGCGCGTGCGCAAGCTGGTGCGGGGAAACCAAATCTCCGAGGAGATTTACCAGATCAACTGCCGGCTTGACGGCGAGTTGCCAAAGGCCGAGCAGACAGCCGACAAAACCAAGGAATAGCTTAACATATACGGCTTTTTTGTATCTGATCGTTGCACTGGAAAGAAACCCTTCCCGACTGGTATGTAAAAAAATACGGATACCAGCCGTGCGTCAATATAGGGACCTCGGGCCACGTGGATCACGGCAAGACGACTCTGATCCAGTCCCTGACCGGCGTCTGGACCAGCGTCCACAGCCAGGAGCTAAAGCGTGGGATTACAATCCGCGTGGGCTATTCTGACGCCGCGTTTTACAAGTGTCCGAGCTGCGAGCCGATTCTGGGATATTCCACGTCCACAAAGTGCCCCAACTGCGGCGGAGAGTCCGAGTTCTCGAGGGTCGTAAGCTTTGTCGACAGCCCCGGACACGAAAGCCTCATGGCAAACATGCTTTCTGGCGCCGCACTGATGGACGGGGCGCTGCTAGTGGTGGGTGCAAACCAAAAGGTGCCGCAGCTGCAGACCGAAGAGCACATGCTTGCGCTGCAAATCCTGGGCATAAAGCAGATAGTCGTGGTGCAAAACAAAGTCGATCTGCTGACATACCAGGAGGCCATGGAAAACTATTCGGATATTGCAAAATTTCTAAAGGGGACAGACGCGTCCAAATCCCCGGTAATTCCCGTCTCTGCACAGTCCGGACTCAACATGCGCGCGCTGGTGCACGCAATAGAGACGACCATACGCACCCCCGAGAGGAGCGAGTCAAAAGAGCCCGTCATGCACGTGCTGCGCTCCTTTGACGTCAACAGGCCGGGCACAAGGATAGGCGACATGAAGGGGGGGATTATCGGCGGCTCGCTTACCCAGGGAACGCTAAAGGTCGGCGACGAGGTGGAAATCAAGCCGGGACTATTAAATGAGAAAAAAAAGTCGTACGAGTCAATACGGACCGAAATCATCTCGCTGGGAACCGGCGCCGGAATGGTGGACGCAGTAAAGCCCGGCGGACTCATCGCAATAGGCACAAAGCTTGATCCCTCGATGACCAGCGGGGATGCGTTTATCGGCTCGGTGATAGGCAGGCCAGGAACGCTGCCTGAGAACTCTGACGAGTCCAAAATGACAGTGGATCTTTTTGATTCGGCGGTGGGAACAGACGCCGCAGCCAAGGTGACGCCAATCCAGACCGGCGAGATGTTGCGACTCAGCGTCGGCACCGCGCCTGCCCTGTGCAAGGTGCTCGGGGCAAAGGACGGCAACATACGGGTTGAATTCAGGAGATCCGTGTGCCTCTTTGAGGGCGCAAGCATAGCAATCAGCCGGCGGATCTCTGACAGGTGGCGGCTGATCGGGGCAGGAACAGTTGGCTAGGGTAATCTGTGATACAAGCTTTCTGATGCACGTTGCAAACACCCGGATAAAAAACACTGCCAGAATCCAAACGGAGATCGGAAATCTCGACTATGCCGTGCCCGCAGCAGTCCTGCGGGAGCTAGAACGGCTTTCGGGCGATTCCAAAAAGGCCGCCCGTGCCGCATCGGCGCTTGACTATGCCGGAGGCCTTGCGGGAATCGCAATCACCGGCGACTTTGCAGACGCCGCAATACTGGATTACATAAAAAAGCACGGCGGAATCGTGGCCACGATGGACGCGGAGCTAAAAGGCAGGGTGAAAGGCGCCGGAGGTTCCGTGCTGTCAGTTGCAAACGATCGCATAATCCTGGAGGGCTGAGAAAAACCGCGCCTCCTGGAAAAGGCGCAGGCAGAAAAACTGCAATGCCGCACTCTTGTCGTCAATTCCTGCGGCGCATCTAATGATTAGCAGATCCGGACGCTACGGATCATATGTTCCATACAGGACTGCCTGCTGTATAATGTGTCCCCGCATGGCCTCCTCCAGATCGGTCTTGTGTGCGCTATGGGCAAGCTCCAGCATGCAGTCCAGCGCGTACAGCCTAAAGGAGTACGTGTGTCTTTTGTCAGGCGGGGCGGGCCCTCCGTATCCGGCCTTGCCAAAGTCCGTCGTGCCCTCCACACAGGCGGACTGTTCGATTCTGGACGCGCCGGGCGGAATGTTCCATGCAATCCAGTGCACCCAGACTTTTCCCACCGCCTTTAGGGCGTCTGGATCGTCTACTATCAGGGCCAGCGACTCGGATCCCTGGGGGACCCCGCCGACTGACAGCGGCGGGATGTGATTTCCATTGTTGTACCCGTGCATTCTGGGTATCTGCCCGCCGTCTGCAAAGGCGGTGCTTTTAAGGTACAATCCGGACAAGGCATCACCTCCGGCGGGGGCGGAATTAAATTTTTCGCACCCATCCCGGCATGGTCGCCTGCGTGCCGGGGCAACGCAGTCCAAGACAGGGGCCGGGTATTTTGTGTCCTGGTGCGATCATGCATGACAATGGTTTACAAAAGAGTAATTAAGCTGTTTCAGACCTGAAACAACAATTGGCATCCAACGTTAGGCTTGTCCGTATTGGGGGTTTTGAGCTGCGACTGCAGCACCTACTGATCATCGGAATACTGGCCGCCGCAGTCTCGATCTCCTTCATGCTGCGCTCCCAGCCGGCGGATTACGGATACGAGCTAAACGAGTTTGATCCGTTCTTCAACTATAGGGCGACGCAGTTCATAGTGGACAACGGGTTTGCCGAATACTTTTCGTGGCACGACGACATGAGCTGGCATCCGAAAGGCAGGAACGTATCGGGCGGATCCCAGGTGGTACTGCACGCCACTGCGGCGTATACGTACTTTATCTTTGGCGGCTCCTCGTCGCTGTATGACTTTATAATCCTGTTTCCTGTCGTGTTTGGCTCCATGACTGCAATCATAGTCTTTGCGCTGGTAAGGGTGCTGGGCGGCACGACGGCGGGCCTTTTTGCGGCGCTCTTGTTTGCAGTATCGACTCCGATCCTGATCCGCGGCACCATAGGCTGGTTCAAGTCCGAACCGCTCGGACTATTCTACGGGATGCTTGCAGTCTATCTGTTTCTCAGCGGAATAAACTCGAGGGACAAAAGAGTCGCGCTGCCAAAGCTGATAGGCGGCGGCGTGATCCTTGCGCTGGGACTGTCTGCGTGGGGCGGAATCCAGTTCTTTGTCATGCCCATAGCCCTGTTCATACTGGTCCTGCCGCTGTTGCGAAAGGACCTCAACTTTCTCTTTTGGGCAATACCGGTATTTGCCGCGAGCTTTCTTCTTGCGGTGGCCAACACCGAGAGGCCCGGCATCGGGTTTGTCACGGGATTCGGAGGCATGCTGATGATAGGATCGTCGGCGTGCCTGGCCGCCTGCATGATAGTCCAAAGGATCTCCGGCGAGGAAAAGCGAATCCGCAACACGCTGGTGTTTCTGGGCGGCGTGATTGCAGCCGGAATATCCGTCTTTATGCTCAACTCTGTGGTGCAGTTCCTGACTGCGCCGTCGTTTAGGTATCTCAACGCAATCAACCCCTTTCTTACCACAGTTGATCCGCTAGTCGATTCGGTGTCCGAGCACGCCACTACGACGCTCTCCCAGTCGTTCTTCTTTTTGTCCGTCATGATGATCTTTGCGGCAATCGGCGCGTGGCTGATCTTTAACAACAAAAAGGCGCTGCAGCGGTACGCCACGCGGGTATCGCCGGACATGACTGCCTTTGCGCTGATAATCGGGATACTCGGGGCGTACATCAGCTCGGCGTTTATCCGGCTGGAGCTGTTTGCGTCCATCTCCGTCATTGTACTTGCGTCGATCGGCCTCTCGATTCTCGCCTCGGAGGTGCTAAAGCCGCGCATACGGGAAAAACAGTCCATAAAGCCGTTCTCCCCGTACACAAAGATCTCGTTTGTGGCAGTCGTCATTGCGCTGCTGGTAGTCCCGACGGTGATTCCGACGCAGGGCAACTGGGTCAGCGCAACGGACGTTCCGCCCACCATCCTCAACGGCGGGACCAACTATCGGATTGCAGTCCAGGACTGGCCCGACACGCTGGAATGGATAAAAAACAACACGCCGCCGGATTCCATCATAGCGTCATGGTGGGACTATGGGTACTGGATAACCACGCTGGGCGAGAGGACTACACTGGCTGACAATGCCACCATAGACACGATAGCAATACAGGGAATTGCAAGGATGCTTCTTGCCAGTCCGGACGAGGCGTGGAGGATACTGCAAGAGATGGAGGCAGACTATGTCCTGATCTTTGTTGCTGCCACAAAGCTGCAAAATGATCCGCTTCCGCTGTATATCCTTACAGGCGGCGGAGACGAGAGCAAAAAGCAGTGGTTTATCAGGATTGCACAGGAGGAGCCGATTGAAAAATACCTGCATCCTGACATGCAGAGCGGAACCAAGCATTTCTGGGAAGACACGCTGCTTGGCAACATGATGGCCTTCTCGCCGCTGGTATACGTCAATGCGGAAACCAACCAACAGTCCGAGACGTACCGGCAGGGCTATACGGCAGTGTACCAGCAGGACGTAAAGTATCCCGTAAACGGGACCGGCCCGCTGACACTGGCATACTCGTCGGCCTCCTTTGAGAGGGAGACGCAAGGCCCGATTACGGCGGTGCTGATCTACAAGGTAAACCCGGACTATACGCCGGAGCCCTAGCCGTACCTTTCGGCCAGGCGGTATCTCATGTACCGGTCATCGGGGGAGAATTTTGCCGGATGGGCGGATTTTGTATCGCCGCCGCACAGGCGGCACTTTTCTTTCAGGGTGTATGCGTTGCACTCTAGGCAGACTCGCAGCTGGAACCTCATCAGTTCTCCCTGGTCTTTTTTGACTCTTCCCTGGTAAAGCGGAACGTGCCCTTTTTCTTTTCGACGGACTTTTGTATCTGCTCGATTAGCGGCTTTAGCTCCCTCTCTGCCGATTTAAAGTCGCCTGCCGTTACCGAAATCCTGTATTTCGGGGCCCCAAGATAGCTTATAGTCACGTTTTGCTTTTTTAGCGTGTCTAGCAGCACGGCCCTGATTATCTCGACGCCGTCGGACCTGCCGCTTGATATCTCCATAATGCCGCGGATTTCGACTGATGGCAGCTTTATCTTTGAGCAAATCTCCTCTATGGCCGCAAGCGTCGCCCCTGCCAGCTTTAAATCCCCGATCACGGCGATTCCGTTTCTGGCAATCCCCGAGAATGCGTCGTATACAGAGTCGAACTTTGAGTACAGGCTTTCCTCGAGCTTGTCCATGTCGTCCTCTGAAAGATTCGCCCTTGACTTTACGCCGTCAAGCAGCGTCCTGCCCTTTTCGTACCGCTTTACCTCCAGAATCTTTTTCTTTTTCTGGTCGTTGGATACCTGCTTTAATGACAGGTCGATGTCGGATCTTTTGGTGTTTACCCTCTTTACGAGAAGGACCTTTTTTTCGCCCACCTTGATGAACCTGCTGACCGATCTTATCCAGCCCGGGGCAATCTCCGAGACGTGAAGGAACCCCTGTATTCCGTTGAACTCGTCAAGCGTGACATACGCGCCGTGATCCATGATTTTTGTAACCGTCACTATGACAATCTCGCCCTGCTCGGGCAGCTCTTGCATCTCTGTGGACATTGGCTGTAAAAAATTTTCTTGGTAATTTAATGTTGCCTTAGAAATCTATTCCCTTTCTCGCCTTTATCCCGGATTTGTAGGGGTGCTTGATCTCCCTCATCTCCGTTACCAGATCCGCAAGCCCGACTATCTCCTGCCTTGCATGGTTTCCAGTAAGGACCAGATTAAGGCCTGCTGGCCTGTCTTTAATCAGGTCGACGACGTCGTCTGTCTTTATCAGATCCAGGTTTACCGCGTAATTGATCTCGTCTAGTATGATCAGATTGTATTTTCCAGACGCAATCTTTTTGCGGCTAGTCTCCACTGCCTCCCGGGCCACCCTCCGGTGATCCTCCTTGGGACTATGATCGTCAATTATGCCCACAAACCCCATGCCTGCGGCGATTAGCTCAAAGTTCGGCCCCAGTTTTTTTGCCGAATCGGCCTCGCCATAGTGCCACGAGCCCTTGATGAACTGAATCATGCAGACCCTGTGCTCGTATCCCATGGCCCTCAGCGCCATTCCCAGCGCGGCAGTTGTCTTTCCCTTTCCGCCCCCGGTGTATACTATGACCAGCCCTTTTTCCACCCGTCTAGTATGCGCCGTGACTTAAAAAACATTGATTTGCACTATGAGATTTTTAAAATCCGGAACCGGCGAATCGTTACACAAGCCGTCGCACACAGAAAAGCCGCGGCCCTTAATTTGGCCGGTTAAACGCGGGATTCGACGTGATTTGAAATCAGGCCGGGTCTTGAGCGGGCAGCTATTATTATGCCGGCTATTGCCACTGCAAGAATAACTGCCACGACGCCGAACTCTGGGACAACTGCCACCCCGTCGATCTCTTTTAGGACAGAGTCTATCTGTGCGTCGACTTTTGATGCAGGCGCGCCTGATTTTATCATCTCACGCAGCACCCTGGAGTCAAGTGCGGGATCGGATGCGGCCGGCGTCGGCTTTATTGCATCGTACAGCCCTGCAATTGGATGCGTCGCATGCACCAGTGCCAGCTGGGCGTTTCCCTCATCCAGGTTCTGCTCCGGCGCCCAAAAGTGCCAGAGCGTCTCCTCGAGGCCTGCGGCAAAATCAAGTTTTTCCTGGCTGTCCGCTGACGCAAGCCCGAATGGCACAAGCAGAATAACTAAAAGCGGAAGGATTATTTTTCTATTCATCGGCACCACGCATATAATTTTTAATTTAAACCCCTCATTGATTCTAGGATGATAATCCATCATGCTGGTCTGGCTAGCTGCCATGCGCGCACCATGTCCTGACACGCCTGACATTTCGCGGGACAGTCCGGTACAAGCCGGCATGCAAGAATGCGCGCCGGACGCAAGGCAGGCGCTGCCTCCCGGACATTGGTTTAAATTAAAACGGGCCGTATCAGCTTGAATTGCAAATACCCAGACTTGTCCTGGCGGGCTCCTCTAGCGGGGTGGGAAAGACGTCGATCTCGTGCGGCATAATCTGCGCACTGGGAAAGCTCGGCCATACCGTCCAGCCCTTCAAGGTGGGCCCGGATTACATTGATCCCGGATATCTTGAGCTGGCATCGGGAAACCCCGCCCGGAACCTGGACGTCTGGCTGATGGGCAAAAAAAACCTGATGGACAGCTTTGTTGCAAGCTCTACTAGTGACGTCTCTGTAGTGGAGGGCGTGATGGGATACTTTGACGGCTTTGCCGGCGATTCCAACGCGTCTAGCACGCACCATGTCGCATCGATCCTAAGGGCCCCCGTGGTTCTGGTTCTGGATGCCAGCCGTACGTCGCGCTCCATTGCCGCAACCGCCCTGGGATTCAAAAAGTTCCACAGAAATTCCAGGATACGCGGAATCATACTCAACAGGCTGGCAAGCCCGAGGCACGAGGGACTCTGCAGGCAGGCCCTCAAACCGCTGGGGATTCCAGTTGTGGGATGCGTTCCAAGGGACGCCGCCCTGTCGCTTGATTCGCGCCATCTCGGACTGGTTGTTGCGCCGGAATCCGCATCAAAGCTCGGAAGAATCGCAGAAAAAATATCGGGCTTTGTCGACGCCAAAAAGATAATTCAGATCTGCAAGACCGCCCCCACCCTGCCGGGGCCGCCGGTGCGCAGGCAAAGGCCGGCAAAGGCTTCGATCGGCGTGGCACTTGACGACTCTTTTAATTTTTATTATCAGGACAACCTTGACGCCCTGAGGCGCGCCGGACTGGAGATAAAATTCTTTAGCCCCGTCGACGACACGGCGCCTCCACGGTGCGACGGGCTGTACATCGGCGGGGGGTTTCCCGAAATCCGGGCGCAACGCCTGGCAAAAAACCGCAGGATGAAGACGGCCGTCAAAAAATTCGCACAAGACGGGGGGCCGGTCTATGCCGAATGCGGGGGGCTGATGTACCTTGCCGATTCCATCACAAGCGGGTCTGGCGACTATAAAATGGCAGGCGTCTTTGACGTAAGGACGATAATGACCAAAAGGGTAAAGCTCAACTATACAAAGGCGACGGTATCAGGCGACTGTATAACGGCTGCCAAATCGCAGAGACTCCACGGCCACGAGTTTCACTATTCGGAGATAGAGGAGGTTCCGGAGGACTCGAGATTCGCCTATGACATGTCGCTGGGCGAGGGAATAGGGGGCAAAAAGGACGGCCTGATGGCCCACAACACACTGGCCTCCTACGGGCACCTGTATTTTGACTCTAAAATGGCGCAAAGGCTTGCAGAAAGCTGCATCCGGCACTCACGCAGGTGACTCCCTTAGCAGCTTGAATAGCGCATTGACTATCGCAGCGGCAGACGGGCTGCCGCCCTTTCTTCCCCTGTTTGTGATAAACGGAACCTCGACTGTCTCCAGCCTTGCCTTGGATTCGGCAGCCGAGATGAATCCCACGGGCATTCCTATTATCAGGGCGGGCCTTACACCCTTGCCGACCATCCTGATTACCTCTAGCAGGGCAGTCGGCGCGTTGCCGATTACTATTATGCCGCCGTCCATCTCGGATTTGGATCGCATCATGGAGGCCTCTGCGCGCGTCATGCCCTCCTTTTTGGCAAGCATGACGGTCTCCTCGTCGGATATCCTGCAGATCAGGGTGTTTTTAAAATCCCTCAGATTCTGCTTGTTGAACAGGCCGCCCACGCCGTTTACGTCCGTAACAATGTTGCAGCCGCGCGCAAGTGCGTCAATGCCGCAGCTTGCCGCCCCGTCGCCAAAGACCACCGCGTTTTTGCCCGCAAAGTCAAAGTCGGCCGTGGAGTGGATGATCCTCCTGACTATCGGCCACTCCATTTTGCCGTACGGGTGGTCCCCCACCTCGTCCTCTATAATCCTCATGCTGGCGTCCTCTATTGACTGCCCCTTACCGGTTTGCATCTTCCACCTCGCCTGCCCTGTCGATTATCAGGTCGACCATCTTTTCGTCTGCCCCTATGTGCCTTGTGATGAGGACGTTCAGGCCGGATTTTTCCAGGCACGGGTTGAGATCCTCGTAAATGTCGCGCTTTACGTGCGCGCCCTCGTGGAGGAAATAAAACACAATGACTAGCACCCTTGGATGGTTGGCCTCGCATTTGGCAATCCCCTGCCGTATGTCCGGCTCCTCGATCTCCAAAAAGCAGTATTCCACGTTTCTGTATGACGGCTCTAGCCCGCCTACCAGATACTGTATGGACAGCTTGGCGTTGGGATCCTTGCTTCCGTGTCCGATGACTAGCACGTCGATCTCGCCTTTTGGCAGGCCGGAGCTGTCGTTTTTTAATGCCGATGTAATCCTGTTCTCCACGATATCAACCATGGTCTGGTGCATGCTCATGGGCCTTGTCACGACGAATTTTACGCCAGTCGCCGCCTGAAACTTCATTGCGTCAGTAACGGCGGCCTTTACCTTTTTTCCGGGGTACAAAAAATACGGCACGATCGTCAGCGTGTCAATTCCTTGGCTAAGGGCGCGCTCCATTCCCTCCCTGATAAACGGGCCCGTCACCTCCAAAAAACAAAAATCCGAAAACTCGTAACCTCCCCTCTCCTTTACTCTGGCACAGATCTCTTTTAGCTCGTCTCTGACCTCGCGCTCCCTGCTTCCCCTGTCTATTACTAACAGTCCGCGCCTCAAAACATCACCCTCGCTATGGCGACAGTCAGATCCGGGGGGAATTTCTGTTTTTCCACTATCAGCGGGCCGCCGGATCCAAGCATCGCTGCGGCCTCTGAAACACTCGGCGTTCCCTCAAACGACCTGACGGTTTCAGACGGGTTGGGAATATCCACCCCTGCCAGCTCTTCTCTTTTGACGTATTCCAGCGGAATCCCCGCCTCGCCGGAAAAATCAACCAGCCCCGCCACATCCCTTGGTTTTTTTATCGAGACAATCTTTGCGACGGATTTCGGGCTGAGCGAAAACTTTTCCAGGCACGCGTCTAGTCCGTCCCGGATGGTCTGCTTTGTTGTGTCCTGGTGCAGCCCTATTCCCGCCACCAGCGTCTTTGGCCTAAATATCACCGCAGGCCTGTCCAGCTCTAATATCCTGTCGGTGATTGCCAGAAATGCCCTCGAGTCCGAATCCTGCAGCTCATCTGTGCTGCCGTATGTGGTGACGTTTCCGGGCATGCTGCCACCCCACCAGTCCTTCTGGCCGGCGTCCTGGTACAATCCTATTTTTTCACCGTTTACCATAAACGCGCTTATCTTTGTCACATGCTCGTCATTGTCAATCTGCCAGCCAAAATCCCTCCCTATCAGGTCTACTGCTATGGTCTTGTTGACGTCTGCGGCCGTAGTTATGACGGGCGTGGCCCCCAGCTTTTTGGCAATCCGGCCAGCCAGCTGGTTTGCCCCGCCCAGGTGTCCTGACAGCGCGCTGATTACAAAGCCGGCCTGGTCGTCAATTACGATCACGGCGGGATCCGTCTTTTTATCGCGCAGGTGCGGCGCGATCAGCCTGACTACTGCGCCAAGAGAGAACAGGCAGACTATTGCATCGCTTGTCCTGAATAGCTCTTCGAGCTTCGATGAGGTGGGATTGTCAAACCAGACCGTGCCGGCGCTGCCGTCTGCAAGCTTTGCGGGGGCATAGATGCGCCATTCCGGAAAAAAACCCTTCAACTTTTGGCCGATTCGTATTCCGTTTCTGGTGATTGCCAGAACCGAGGTGTTTTCCACGTGTTGACTCTGCCATGTATGATAAAATACCTTACTGACCGGCAATGGAAAAAACCCGCCACCCATACCGGCATTCTGTCTGCGCAAATCCGCAGCAGCACTACCTGCACCCGTCCGCAGCCGGACTGTATCACGGCATCTGTCAGTGTAGCGGCATGATTCAAACCCTGTTATGGCATGCGTGCAAAACCCGCGCGGACCGGGCACAGCCTAGCCGGTCTCTGGCCTGGAATACCTGGCAAGCACCGCCCCGTCAAAATCAAACATGATCACCTCGATGCAGACTTTGCCATCTGAGTGGGCCTGCATCTGCCGGCACACCTCCTCGCATACGAGCCCAAAGAATTCGCAGTTTTTGGCCTCCTGGATGATCTCAAGGACGTGCCTTGCAGTGGCCGCATCCCTGATCCTCCGTATCGTGTCGCCTGACGCGCCGGCCTTTTCTGCCAGCCCGGCCAGAAAACCCATGTCCACCTTGGAGCCTTTCAGGTGCGTCTGCCTTGTCCCTGTCGCCATCTTTGCCAGCTTGCCGACAAAGCCTGCGACAAACGCCTTTCTTATCTGCTTTTTTGCGCACTGCTGTATGGCGTACCCGGAAAAATCACCCATCTGGACAAAGCAGTGGTCCGGAAGACTGATTATTTTTCTTGCAAAATCCTCGCTTCGCCCGCCGGTCGTCAGGACCACGTCTGCGTCGCCCATGGCCACTGCCACGTCTATGTTCTGGCGTATTGATGCCGCATATGCCGCAGTGGAAAACGGGATCACTATGCCGCTTGTCCCGAGAATCGATATGCCGCCGACGATTCCAAGCCTGGGATTGTCCGTCTTGGGCGCAAGCTCGCGGCCGCTTGGAACCGAGATGACTATTCTGACGCCGTTTTTTTCGAGAATGCCGCACCCGAGCGCCCGGATGTTCTCACGAATCATTTTTTTGGGCGTGGGATTTATCGCGGCCTTGCCAATCTCCAGGCCCAGGCCGGGTTTTGTCACCGTTCCCACCCCGTCGCCCCCGTCTATCTCGATTCCGCCTGCCGATTCCGTCAGCGACAGGCTTGAAAAAATCTCAGCGCCGTGGGTGACGTCCGGATCGTCGCCCCCGTCTTTTATCACAGAGCACACGGCCCCGTCAGCAGAGAACCGGCAGCTGTTGACTGCCATATCCACCACGGATCCCTTTGGCAGAATCACGGGCACCGACTCTATCCTGCGCTGTCCTGCCAGCGCCAGAAGAGCAGCCCTGGATGCTGCCGCAGCGCACGTCCCGGTGGTAAATCCCGTTCTCAGCTGTTTTTTATCCACGCCAATACCGTGTCGATTCTTCTTGATAAACCATTAACAGGGATGAATTAAAATCCCGCACCGGCATAAACCATACATGGCAGGCAGGGTTGCAATCAGCGGGGCAGACGGGTTTGTCGCAAGAAACCTCAGAAGACTGCTGGCCCAAAAAGGCATTTCTGCAGTGTGCCTCGCCCGCCGGGACTTTGAGGGCCGCAAGAACGAGGACAAGGTAATCACGGACTATACGCACAAGCTGCTCCCGAAGCTAGGGGGGTGCGACGTATTTGTCCACCTGGTCGGAATCGGAAGGCAGAATGCCGGCTCTGACTATTCGTCTGTCAATGTAAACCTGACAAAAAGGCTCCTCGGGCTGTGCGGCAGGGCCGGCGTAAAAAAATTCGTCTTTAACAGCGGGCTGGGGGCGTCACCGGAATCCGTAACTGACTATTTCGTCTCAAAGTACAGGGCAGAGCAGGCCGTCATCCGCTCGGGGCTCGACTATACGATATTCCGTCCCTCCTACATAATCGGAAAAGACGATCATCTCACGAAAAGCCTCAAGAGACAGATCCGCGCCGGCCAAATAGTGATTCCCGGCTCTGGAAGATTCCCGATGCAGCCAATCCACATTGATGACGCCTGCAGGATAATCCTCCAGTCCATCAATTCGGGATATTCGCGCAAGACAGTCGATCTGGTGGGCCCGGAGACCGTAACGTACGGCCGCCTCGTCTCTGCGCTGCGCTTTAAAAAGACAAAAAAGATCAGCCTTGAGGAGGCATACCGGCGGGCCATGCGTGATCCCGATCCCGTCTTTGGAATAGACGATCTGAACATTTTGGTGGGTGGATTTACAGGCGATTTTAAAGCGCTGAAAAAATCATCCGGCCTAGAGTTTGCGGGATATGCCGACGCACTAGAGGCCAGCGGCCTGTCTTAGCTCGTCTGCCCTGTCCGTTCTCTCCCAGCTGAACTCGGGATTGTCCCTTCCAAAGTGCCCGTATGACGCAGTCTTTTTGAAGATCGGCCTCTTCAAGCCAAGCTGCGCAATGATTGCGGCCGGAGTCATCTTAAAGTGCTTTCTTACTATACCCTCAATGCCCTCCTCCGGAATCTTGAATGTTCCAAACGTGTTGATCATCAGGGACACAGGCTCGGCCACGCCTATTGCGTATGCCACCTGAATCTCGCACCTGTCTGCCAGTCCGGCTGCGACTATGTTCTTTGCAATGTACCTGCACATATAGCACGCAGATCTGTCGACCTTTGAGGGATCCTTTCCCGAAAAGGCACCTCCGCCGTGGCGCCCAAACCCGCCGTATGTGTCTACTATGATCTTTCTTCCCGTCAGTCCGGTGTCTGCATGCGGCCCTCCGAGCTCGAATCTGCCAGTCGGGTTTACGTGCACTTTTATCTTGTCGCTCCAGAACTTTCCGCATACCGGCTTTATCACCTCGCCGATCATGGCGTCTGTTATCCTGTCTGCGGATACCTCTGGCTTGTGCTGCGTAGAGATTACGACAGTCTCGATCCTTTTTGGCTTGTCGTCCTCGTACTCTACTGACACCTGCGATTTTCCATCGGGCCTCATCCAGTCAATGGCGCCTGACTTTCTGACTGCGGCGAGCTTTTCTGTAAGCTTGTGCGCCAGCAGTATCGGCAGCGGCATGAGCTCGTCTGTCTCGTTTGTTGCATATCCGAACATCAGTCCCTGGTCGCCTGCCCCCTGTTCCCTGCCGTCCGTGGCAGTCACCCCCTGGCTGATATCCGGACTCTGGGCGTGGATTCTCAGCTCCACGCGGCACGTCTCTGCGTCAAACTTTAGATCCGCGCTGTCATAGCCTATCTCCCGAATCGTATCCCTGACTAGCTTTTCTTGCGCATCCCGGCCAAACTCCGCCCTCGAAGTCACCTCGCCTGCCACTGCGACAAAGTCAGTAGTCGCCATCGTCTCCACTGCGACCCTGGAATCGGGATCCTGCCTCAGGTATTCGTCTAAAATCGCATCGGAGATTTGATCACAGACCTTGTCTGGGTGACCCTCCGTGACTGACTCTGATGTAAACAGAAAATTCCTTGTCATAAAAACCACCAGAAATTACAGCTCATTTTCTAGCTTTATGAACAGCACATTGTTTCCCCGCACTATGACCCTGCCATAGTTTGCAATGACCCTGCCGTCGTGGAGCTCGTCGGCATCCGTCATTATGAGATTCATATAGGAATCAACATTGTCCATCTTTCCCTTGTATTCCACCTCGTTTTTCAGACGAATTGTAACTTTTTTCTTGGTGCTTTTTTGTAGTATGGTTAGGGGTCTTTTTGCACTAGATTCTGACACTAATCGCTCACTCGTCATGCATCGATGCTAACTAGAATAAAAGCCTTGCCTCTTTTAGAAGCAGATAAGATTCGTTTAATTTTCACTTTGAATGTGTACAGTGTGTGATAGAGTCCGGCATTGCACAGATCGACGAGCTTCTAAACGGAGGATTCCGGGGAGGCCTAGTCACGGATATTTTCGGCTCCCCCGCTTCTGGCAAGACGCAGCTTGTCTTTCAGGTGTGCGCAAACGCAGTGGCGCACGGACACACGGTCCTGTTTCTGGACACAAAAGGCGAGTTCAGGCCAGAAAGAATACTAGAGATGCTCGGGACTAAAGGCGGGGACGGGGGACTGCTAGAGCGCATCCGGGTCCTGAGGATCACCAACACGGGCGAGCAAATCTCCGGCCTCCTGAGGATCCGGCCGTGCTTTTCGCTGGTGATAATCGAGGGCGTCACGGAGCTATTCTCCTTTGAATTCTCCCGGGAGGGGCAGTCCCTTGAGAAAAACAAGCTATTCATGAAATACATGCACGATCTGTCCAGGATTTCAATCGAGCAGGACATTCCGGTAATCATGACTAATACAATCCGGAACATCGACGGGACCGGGGTGGAAAGCATGGAAAGGGCGATCAGCCCATTTGCACACCTTAAAATCCGCCTGACAAAGGACGGGGATTCGATACGCGGGACGGCGACTACCGTAAACCGCAGCTCAAAGCTCTCCCTTGTAATCACGCCGGAGGGCATCTCTGGCGCACCTTAATCTATTTAACCGTGAAAATACGACACTGCACATGGCGGGAATATTTGATCAAATTCCGATAATCTCTGTAATACTTTTTGCCGCGGGACTGGTGGGCGTCATGGTGTACGAACGGACAAGGGCAAAAAATGCAAAAGAGCCGGCCTCGTGATCATGTACTGGCAGAAAAGTTTCAATCCCTTGGCTTTGGGCGTCTAACGGAGATACAGAAAAAGGCAGTACCTGTGATATACCAGAAAAAAGACTCGCTGGTGATAGCCCCGACGGGCTCGGGCAAGACAGAGTGCGCGATAATTCCAATCTTTTCTCACCTGCGGAACCTCAGGGAGCACGGAAAAATCAGGGTCCTGTACATAACGCCGCTGCGTGCGCTCAACCGCGACGTCTTTAGGCGCATCACGTCGTATGCCAAGGCAGATAATCTGTCAATTGAGATACGGCACGGCGACACCCCGCCAAAAATCAGAAAAAAGATATCGCTAGAGCCCCCCGACGTGCTCATCACCACCCCGGAGACCCTTGTAGTAGTGCTGACGCAGAAAAACATGCTGGATGCCCTCTCTGAGCTGGAATGGGTGGTAATCGACGAGGTCCACGAGCTGCTGCCCAACGAGCGGGGATCGCAGCTGTCGCTGAGCTTGGAGAGGCTGGCAATCAACTCGGACAGGGATTTGACCAGGATAGGGCTGTCTGCCACGGTGGGAAACGCAGTCGCCGCCTCAAAATTCATAGCAGGAACGAAAAGAAAGTGCAAGATAATCGAGGATGCCTCTGTCCGGAAATACGACGTAGAGATAAGGCATATTGACGGATCCATCTCTGATGTGGCCGAATCAATCATAGAGTATGTCGGCGCCCTCAACCTGGACTCGCCGGTGCTTCTTTTTACAAACAGCAGGGGCGAGGCGGAATTTCTGGCATCAGTCCTCAAGGAAAAATCGTCCATTCCAGTCGAGCTGCACCACGGATCGCTCTCAAGGGAGGTGCGCGAGCAGACAGAGGACTCGCTCAAGGAGGGCCGGTTTGGGCTCGTCGTGTGCACCTCTTCACTGGAGCTGGGACTGGACATCGGCTCAGTCGAGCTGGTAATCCATTATGGCTCGCCCAGGCAGGTAACGAAGCTCATGCAAAGGATAGGAAGAAGCAGGCACAACAGGGGATCCTCTGCAAGGGGGCTGGTCGTGACGAACAATGTTGATGACGAGTGCGAGACGAGGGCAATCCTGGAGAGGATAGAAAAGGGTTCTATCGAGGAGCAAAAGATCCACGACGGCTCCCTTGACGTCCTTGCACACCATCTGGTCGGCCTGACGATGCAGCTGGGCAGCATTACAATAGAGCGCGCCTTTGGGATAGTCACGCAGGCGTATCCGTTTTGCGGCGTAACGCGGGGGGATTTTCTCAGCGTAGTTGAGCTGCTTGATTCCCGGTACCTGCTGCTATTTGACAGGGAAAAAATGCTGCTGCGGAAAAAAAACGGCTCGTTTAGGTATTATTTTGAAAACCTCTCGACGATTCCGGACAGACTCCGGTTCCGCGTGTTTGATTCGGTGGGAAAAAAGATGATCGGAACGCTTGATCAGAGGTTTGTCGGCGACTATGGCAAGCAGGGAAACGTCTTTGTCCTGCGCGGCTCCAAGTGGAGGATACTCAACGTTGATGAAAAATCCCAGCAGGTAAACGTCGAGCCGCACCACGCAGGGGAGATTACCGTCCCGTACTGGGAGGGCGAGAACATCCCAGTTGATCTTGGGACGGCCAGGCGGGCGGGATTCTTTAGAAGCAAGGCCGGATTCAAGCTGGCACTGGTGGACAAGACCGTCTCCAAGCTGGACTTTGGCACGGCTCCCGATGAAAAAACGATCACAGTAGAATCCTCAAGGTCGAGCGGCGTGATAGTCATGCACGCGTGTCTGGGGACCAGGATAAACTCTACACTCTCTGCGCTGCTCTCCTCCATGATGACGTCCCTGCTTGACTCTTCTGTGGAATCGAGATCTGATGCGTACAGGATTGTCCTCTCTTCTAACTCTAGGATAACAGAAAAGATGCTCTGCAAGGTGCTGCACGACAGCTATGACCTGTCCGTGATAGTGGCAGCATCCCTTGACGGCACCCACAATGCCAACTGGAGGACGTGGTGCGTCTCGAAAAAATTCGGCGTCGTCGGAAGGCACGACGCATACGAGCGCAGGCTTACGAGATACCTGTATGAAAAATACTCCAAGACCCCGATAGTCAAGGAGGCGCTGCGCGAGCTATTCCATGACAAGTATGATCTTGCAAGGACGCAGACTGTCCTTGACGAGATTAGGGGCGGCGAGATTGCGGTAAAATGGCTTGACGTATCCAAGTTCTCCAAGCTGGCCGAGCCCATACTGGATCACCTTGCAAAGTACTATTCGTCGCCGGCAGACGTGGACCAAAAGATCCTAGAGGTGATAAAAAAGCGCCTGGACGGGACCGTCCACAGGCTGGTCTGCGCAAGGTGCGGGCAGTGGGAGCGCTCCTACAAGACATGCGAGGTGCCCGGCAAAATGTCGTGCCCCCGCTGCAAGGGCCGCCAGATCACGGCCACGTTTTATTCTGACCACGACCTGTCGGGGATAATACGCAAAAGGCACGGCGGAGCAAGGCCGTCTGCCGAGGAGGCCCGCAGGCTGGACAGGGCGTGGAAGGTGGCATCGCTGGTTGAAAACTTTGGCAGGACCGCGCTGGTGGTCCTTTCGGGGTACGGCATAGGGGCCGACACTGCGGCGAGAATACTGCGCAACATGGTTGACGGCGAGACCCTCTTTAGGCAGATATACGAGGCAGAAAGGCAGTACGTGATGACCCGGGGTTTTTGGGACTAGTCCTTTTTGGTTACCTTTGAGAACGCCCCCAGGACCAGCTCGGTTCTCCCCTCAAAGCCCGCCTTTGCGGCTACATCCACGATTGAGACAATCTCCCCGAGCGAGCACTTGTCGATCAATCCGGCATTGTTTCTCCATCCCTTGACCCACATCTGTCCCGAGTCGTCCTCTATGAACATTTCAGACAGCGCCACTGACTCGCCTGCCTTTGTCTGAATGTCCCGCCTGCCGGGAATCTTTAGCACTATGGCCTCTATACAATAGGTGTTCTCGGCGCTTATCTCTGAGATCTTTGTTCTCAGCTCGCCCCGTTTGGGAATCGACTGCGAGTCGTCCATCTTTCTTACAAACGAGTTGGAATCAAGCGTGATCGAGTTTCCAAAGGCCCTTGAGGGCATGCACTCTATTACGTCGCCCTCCTTGAACTCGCCTGTGATGCCAGAGCCGTCCGAAAAGTGCAAGAGATTCCTCTCGCCGTCCACCCCCACGATCCTGTTTCCGGCGTCGGTCTTTGTCATGGCAATTATCCTGGCAGTGACGGGCTGGGCCTCGTGCGGGCCGTCTATCTGGATTATAGTCGACTCGTTGCCGTGAATCTCCAGCCCCTGCTGCCCGTCCTTTGTCCTGACCCCGAGCAACCTGGCCTTGGCGCCAAGCGATATCACCGACGGCAGGTCTGCCTCGTCCCGTCCCCACACAACTATCCTGACTGACTTGCCGTCCTTGCCCTTTAATCCGAACTTTAGCCCCTTGCCGGGCTGTCCCCGCGAGTTGGTAAACTGTATCGAGCCTATCGGGCCGTCGACTAGTCCGGAGACTACGAGGTTCTTTCCGCCCTCCTTGATCTGGCTTGAATCCACAGTTATCGAGTCAATCGAGGGGATGCTGCTTTGATCCTCCATCGGCTCGATGGTTGATCCAGAGCCGACATTGATGGTGGCCGACCCGTCCAGGTCGGACTTTACATACGCCTTTATGATCCTAATCAAATCCCCCGGCTTTAGCTCGCCGATTCCGGGAAGGTTGGCCTTTTCGTCCCACAGCTTTACGCTTGCAGTCGAGTCCCCGTCGTATACCGTCATTGTGCGCAGCGAGAACTCTGTGCCGTCCTTTCTGGAATACTGCTTTGTGGGCGAGAGGTTCAGCACCCGGGTCTCTACGGAGATCTCTTTTGCCCCCACGTACAGATCCTTGAGGCCCATCTCGACTTTGAGCGGCCCGGCAATCGATATGTCCAGATCCGCTGCAATCAAGAACAGGGCCCCCTGATCGGTGAGATAGCCCGCCCCGATCTTTTCCTTCTTTTGCTTGATCCTCTCCTCGATATCGGCCTGGCTCAGCTCCGGCCTCTGCCCCAGCAGTTTTTTTAGCAGTTCGTCGAATTCGGCCATGCTTGTTTGCAAATGACGCATTATAAAAATTTCATTAACTACATTAGGAGGCGCCCCGGATCACGGTCATGTCGTGTATTAGCGCGCGCAAGATGACAAAGTCATACGGGGGCGTCAATGCCGTGGATTGCATCGATCTGTCGGTGAAATCCGGGCAGGTCTTTGGGTTTTTGGGCCCCAACGGGGCGGGCAAATCCACCACCATAAAGCTGCTTACCACCCTGATTCGGCCAAGCAGCGGGGAGCTGAGCGTGTTTGGAACCGACGCGACGGCGCACCCCCTTGGGGTGAGAAAAAGAATAGGCGTCGTCCTCCAGCAGCCAAGCTACGAGCCCACCCTGACCGTTGAAAAGTCGCTAGAAAAGTACGGCATGATGTGGGACGTTCCGGCGGCGGATCGCAGGAGGCGCACAGAGCAGCTGATAGCCGACTTTGGCCTGTCTGGGATCAGGGGACAGAAAAACGAGGATCTCTCGATAGGGCAGAGGCGCAGGGTGCAGGTTGCAAGGGAGTTCATGCACGACATGGATCTCTTGTTTCTTGACGAGCCCACCTCCGGCCTGGATCCCTCGGCGCGAAGAAGCCTGCTTGACTATCTCAAAAACAAGGCAAAATCGGGCCTGACGATTTTTTTTACCACGCACGTTCTGACAGAGGCCGAGTACATCTGCGACGAGATAGCCATAATCAACAAGGGGAGAATCATTACAGTCGCCTCGCCTGAGGAGCTCAAAAACAGGTTCGGCCAGCAAAAGACAATCAAGATTCACATCTCCTCTAGGAGGCAGGACGTCGCCGGGCTGCTGGGGGGAATCGGCGACTGCAAGATAGAATTCGGGACCGGCACTGACATCACCATACGCTCTGCCGGGTCCAGCGGCGTCCTGTTGCGGGTGCTGCAGATACTCGGCGACAACGGCGTCGAGATTGAGGATCTGTCCGCCGTTCCCACGAACCTCGAGGAGATATTTCTCAAAGTGGTGGAGGATTACGATGCATCCGGTAATTAGGCTTGTAAACCGCAACATCACCATCTCGTTGAACCCCGGATTCCTGATTTGGCAGGTGATATTCCCGCTGATTTACATCTTTGTGGCGGGATTCGCATACACCTCCCTGATTGAAAAGGTCCCGTTCGGGGACAAGGATCTCGGGTATCCGGCGTATCTGGCTACGGGAATGATCGGCTTTAACATAATGAACAGCACGCTGGTTACCGGGATAATAATCTGGAATGACAGGCGGCACGGAATGTTCGAGCAGATCATGTCCGGGCCGTTTACCAGGACGCACTATATCATAAGCAACGTGATCACGCAGGGAATCGTGGGACTGGTCAGCGCCGCCCTGATTGCGGCGCTGGGATACCTGGTTTATTTCGAACAGGTTGAGTTTGGCCTTGTAACGATCCCGCTGCTAGTCTTTGCCGCCATTACGGGCTCGATCCTGTTCGGCTCCATAGCGTCGATAATATCGACGAGGCTCAAATCAAGCGAGGGGTTTAATGTAATTATCAACACGGTGTTTTTGTTTTTTGCGTTTGTCAGCACGGCGTTTTATCCCGCATCTGGCGCCCCCGAGCTGCTCTCAGTTGCCTTTTACCTCAATCCCCTGACCTATCTTGTGGACGTGATCCGGGCGGGAATCTTTGGAACCATCACAGAGTTTGTCATAGTAGAGATGATGATAGTGACCGTACTTGCAGCGGGACTGTTTGCAGTCGCCATCAAGATGCTGACAAAGCTGGACTTTTAGCACCGCAAAAAAAGAGATAGCCCGGCCCAGACTCGAACTGGGGTCAAGGGCTCCAAAGGCCCCCATGCTTGACCACTACACTACCGGGCTTCTATGAGCAAGGTTTTCAATCCCTTAATGTTATTTTCTATTGCAAGCGGCCCGTATCATGCCGCATCTGCAAATCCCACCTGCCGATCTCACGGCACCTGCAGTCGCCGGCGTTTTTTTGGGACAGTCCGCATTTCTGGCGCAAGACGCGGGAATGCGTCTGGTTTTTCCCGGTGCAATCCTGACACTGCCTTTTCTGGCCGAATACCTCCAAAACTGCCCCGATTTGCAGTCACAACAGGCATACTCTGACTGCTCATAATTCCAGACAAACTAGCTTCCCGAATCCGCATCCGTGTTGTATGGAATGCAAATGCCGCGAGACCCAGCTCCATTTTGCATGCAAAAGCGGTGATTTCTGGCAAAATCGGCCAGAAAATACCAAAAATAAAAAATCCGGCAAAGCGCCAAACCGTGCGGGGCGGTCTTGCGATGGTCTGAAAAACGGCGATTCCGCAGAACCGGCACAAACCTGATTTTCAGGCATTTCCGACGGAATCCCCTAGTTCAATAAGTTTTTAGTCCATTCACGCTGATTTTGTGTGATGAAAGGCCCCAAGGTGGTAGTTTACGGACTCAGCACCGAGGGCTATGCAATTGCGTGTCAAATGGCCATCAGGGGAATCCCAGTCTCGCTTATCGACGAGCTTACGCCGTCTGCCATATCCCTCACGCCTGACATTGCAAAATCCTACCCTGATGTCTCCTCACTGCAGGAGGACGAGCCCATACTGTCCCTTGAGCCCATCGAC
Source organism: Cenarchaeum sp. (assembly GCA_965212015.1). GTDB lineage: Archaea > Thermoproteota > Nitrososphaeria > Nitrososphaerales > Nitrosopumilaceae > Cenarchaeum. Next base: position 1,195,482 of record OZ243037.1, on the reverse strand, counting down.
GTGGCCATCTCAAAGGCGCAGTACCTGTTTTTCGCACCCAGAATAAGAAAAACCGGCCAGGACATAAAAACGGAAATCCACTCGAAATTCAAGGATGCCATATCGGCCCTCAAGAAAAACAGCTCCGTGGTGTACAACCTTCCCACGGGGTTTAACGGAAACAACGAGAACATATCACTGCTTGAACACGTGACGGGCTTTGAGGTGGGAAAGACCACATCGTACTATTACTATCCCCTAAGCTCCGCAGAGAACAACCCGCATGTAATCGGCTCGTTTAACAATAAAACCGACGAAAAACTGCTGGAACTGCTAGCCGACAAGGCCGCAAAAAGCTTTGTTTCCCTGTCGTCTTCTGAGCACTATCACGCAATTGACGTGCTGACGCATTTCTCCACGCTTTGCAGCATCCTTGAGGTCTTCAAGTTCGTCATGGACAAGCAGACGCGGAGAGATCTCTCGTCTGACGAATTCAAGAACATGTTCTTTGATGACATGGTAGGGGGGCTGTATGATCTGCGCTCGCTTGGAACCTCCTTTGAGGGCACAAGCACGCTCATGTACCTGATAAACGGGGGAGTAAAAGGAATAGAGGGATATATCAAACGGCTGATAGACGAGATCCGCTCCACATTAAAGAAAAACGATCTCAAGGCCAGCAGAATCAAGATTGCCCTCGCGTGGACCATGGATCGGCACGAGATGCGGGGCGATAAAATTGAAATGTACCGGCACCTGACGTCGCATCTTCGCGACTATATCGGGGATGTGGAATCGTACGAGGAAAGCAACCTTGATCTGTACCACGACGACAGGATCATCATAGTCGTAGTCTGCTCCAAAAAAGACCTTGAAAAAATCAAAAAGGGCAAGAAAAACAATGATCTCATCGTGATAAAGGCAAACCCGTTGTGCGAAGTAATACAATAGGATTAAAATCAGCCAAAAACCAGCAGTTGCTAGATTGGAAGAAAACGGCGAATCAGACGAGATTCCGGTGATTATAAGGGATTCGGAACCCGCCCCAGATCAAGGGCCGGAACCGCACAATCCGGAAAAAGAGCCCGGCCCGGCAATCGATCACGGAGATTCTGTCGAGGAGCTGCGTGATCTGCTCTCGCAGGAAAGGCATAAAGTCGCCGCAGCCGATGAAAAACTAAAGCACACCATGGCCGACTTTCAAAACCTGGAGCGAAAGACAAAATCCGACATTGAGAACGGCATCAATGCGAGAATCGACAGGTACATGCTGGATCTTCTCGGGATATACGACGATTTTAACAGGGCCAGGGCGGCGGCGGCCGAAAACAAGACGCTGGCCGACGGTTTTGACTCTATCCTAAGGAATATGCAATCGCTGCTCCTAAAGTGCGGAGTCACCCCGATTGACTCGCTAGGGGAGATATTTGACCCCAACTTCCACGAGGCGATCTCCGTGGCCGAGGACGGCATGCTAGATGACGGCACAATCACAAAGGAGATCAGGAAAGGATATATTTCTCATAATACGGTAATTAGACCGGCACTAGTTGAAATATCAAAAAAACCAAAATCAAATTAATTAGATGAAATAAAATGGCAAAAATAATCGGTATCGACCTTGGAACGAGCAATTCTGCGGCAGCAGTCATGATGGGCGGCAAGCCCAGCATAATCCCCGCCGCCGAGGGGACGACTACGGGGGGCAAGGCATTCCCGTCAGTCGTTGCCTTCTCAAAGGACGGTGATCTCTTGGTGGGCGAACCCGCACGCAGGCAGACTGTCACCAATCCGGAAAACACCATCATTGCGGCAAAAAGAAAGATGGGCAGCGATCACGTCTTTAAAATTCAGGGCAAGGATTACAAGCCGCAGCAAATCTCCTCGTTTATCCTGCAAAAAATCAAAAAAGACGCAGAGGCATTCATCGGGGAAAAAATCGAAAAGGCGGTAATTACGGTTCCCGCGTATTTTGATGACAACCAGCGCCAGGCGACCAAGGATGCCGGCACCATTGCGGGCCTTGATGTGGTCAGGATAATCAACGAGCCCACTGCGGCCTCGCTTGCATTCGGCCTTGACAAGTCAAAGCAGGACATGAAAATACTCGTCTTTGATTTTGGCGGCGGAACACTCGACGTCACGACCATGGAGATGGGCGGCGGAGTCTTTGAGGTGATGAGCACGTCAGGCGATACGCAGCTTGGCGGAACGGACATGGACAAGTCAATCATAGATTACATCGTGGATGATTTTAGAAAAAAAGAGGGAATCGATCTGTCGGGGAACAGTACTGCAATAACCCGCGTACGGGAGGCCGCCGAAAAGGCGAAAATCGAGCTGTCCACGGTAATGGAGACTGACATCAACCTTCCGTTCATATCGCATGATCCCTCGTCGGGACCCAAAAACCTGGAGCTGCGGCTGACTAGGGCAAAGCTTGAGGATCTAGTCAACCCGATCATTGAAAAGTGCCGGACATCCATTGAAAAATCCCTCGAGGATGCAAAACTTTCCTCATCAGACATATCAAAGATTGTAATGGTGGGAGGACCCACCAGGATGCCCTCTGTCAGAAAATTTGTAAGCTCTGTAGTGGGCAAGGAGGCAGAATCCGGCGTGGATCCAATGGAGGCAGTAGCAATGGGCGCCGCAATTCAGGCCGGAATCATAGCAGGCGATGTCTCTAGCGACATTGTACTTCTTGACGTCACCCCGCTGACTCTGGGCATTGAAACCCTTGGCGGCGTCCGTGAACCGTTAATCGAGAGAAACACCACAATTCCCACCTCAAAGGGCAAGGTCTTTACCACCGCGGCAGACAACCAGACGGCAGTAACCATACATGTTGTCCAGGGCGAAAGGCCGATGGCGACTGACAATGTGTCACTTGGAAGCTTTAACCTGACGGATCTTCCGCCCGCGCCCAGGGGAGTGCCGCAAATAGAGGTGAAATTTGACATTGACGCCAACGGAATAATCAACGTCACTGCAAAGGATCTGGGCACGCAAAAGGAGGCAAAAATCACGATAGAGTCCAGCTCAAAGCTATCCGAGGATGAAATCAAAAATCTAAAAGAGGACGCCGAAAAGTTCTCCGACGAGGACAAAAAGAAAAAGGAAAAGGTGGAAATCAAAAACGAGGCGGAGAGCTATATCTATACCACCGAAAAGCTGGTCAATCACGATTTGAAGGATAAAATCTCTCAGGAACAGGGAATCAAGGTCACCGACGCAATAAAGGAGGTAAAAGAGGCGCTTGACAAGGAAGTAGGCGTCCTAAAGCCAAAGCTGGAATCCCTAAAGTCCATAGTAAACGAAATTACCACCGAATTGTATAAAAACGCCGCCTCCCCCGGGCCGGGATCCGCTGGAGGGGATCAGGCATCAGGACAGGCAGATGCAGGACAGGCAGATGCAGGACAGGCAGATGCAGGACAGGCAGATGCAGGACAGGCAGATGCAGATAAACCCGACCCTGAAAATCAGGACAAAAACAAGGGAACGGGAACCAATTAAATAATTTGTAATTCTTGTACGACTATTCATGACTGCAAAAAGAGATTATTACGAAGTCTTGGGACTATCAAAGTCGTCTCCGGCCAGCGAGATTAAATCCCAGTATCGCAAACTTGCCCTAAAATTCCACCCCGACCGTAACAAGTCGGCCGAAGCCTCGGAGCACTTTAAGGAAATCTCCGAGGCCTATGCAGTTTTATCTGATTCCAAAAAAAGGGGGATATACGACCAGTACGGACACGCCGGAGTCGACGGAAAGTACAGCACCGAGGACATATTTCAGGGCGCAAGCGGCAACTTTAATGACGTATTCAATGATCTGTTCGGCCGTTCCGGAAGGGGCGGATTCGAATCCATCTTTGAGAATTTTATGGGACAGGGAGGCGGCTTTGGGGGCAGGAGGCAGCGCGGCTCAGACATGCTGTACGAGACTGCAATCTCACTCATAGACGTCCTGAAGGGAAAAAATATGGATCTTGATCTCAAGAAAAACGTCGCATGCAACGCCTGTGAGGCGACAGGATGCGAACCCGGAAGCTCAAAGACATCCTGTGCGCAGTGCGGCGGACACGGCCAGGTCAGAAAAAGCAGAAACATGGGATTCACCTCGTTTGTTACGGTGGTGTCGTGCCCAAAGTGCAGGGGCGAGGGACAGGTGATTCAAAAACCATGCAAGGAATGCAGGGGACGGGGGGTAAAAAAGGGAACAAAGCACCTGGAATTCTCGATTCCGCCGGGGGCCGACAATGGGGACTACACAATACAAAACGAGGGCGAGTTTGTACCGGGCGGCGTCAACGGGGACTTGATAATCAGAATCCACGTCGAGCCGCATCGGGAATTCAAAAGGGACGGAGGCGACATTTTTTATGATCGGGACGTTTCCATGACCGATGCCGCACTCGGCAGGAAAATCAGCGTTCCGACCCTTGACGGCACGGAGGATATAGTGATGGATTCGGGCACCCAGCCCAACCATATCATAAAGTTGAAGGGCAGGGGGGTGCCGCACCAGGGCTCCGGCCGCGGGGATCAATACGTGAGAATCGTCGTAAACATACCCAAAAAGCTGACCAAAACGCAAAAAAAACTATTGGAGGAATTCGACTCTTAATTCCCGTGATCCGGTTTTTCCTGCGTCAGCCTCTGCTCTAGGTCGTGTCCCTCCCTTACGTGCAGGGAATGGTTTGTCCTGATCACCTCGCCGATCTTGCTCTCCGAGTAATACTTTGTATTGTACCTGCCAAGAATCTTTTTACAGTTATTGCAATAAATCTCCCTGTATCGCGTCATTTCCCACACGGGGATCGACGGCCTCTCATTTTAACTAACGAAACATCCGGTTTGCGCCCGATCCGTCATGCGCCCCCAAATGGCGCCTGATCTGTGCCACATAAAGAAACTTATGCCGTATTTTTTTTCATTTTTATCGTGCGGGAGTCGCCCAGCCTGGCCAAAGGCGTAAGGTTCAGATCCTTATCTCTCAGGAGTTCGTGGGTTCGAATCCCATCTCCCGCACCAGCATGAATCGCCGGCCCGGGACGGATTGCACCGTGGAGGAATCCGGCGGGGCAGATCCGGGGCGGTCCTGCGACTTGCTGAAAGTAATTAATAGGAACCGGCGGATCATTGTACGTGGACAAACGCCTTCGCATAGCAGGAATTATTGGAGCAGTGGCATTTTCGATAATCATCCTTACCTCCCCGTCTGATCCGCTGCCGCTTCCAGATCCGTCAACTACACAGCTTGGCAACGAATCAGTCACAGTCCTGGCATCAAACCTGGAAAAACCGCGCTATATCGCCTTTGGCGACGAGAGAATCTTTGTCACGGAAAAAAAGGGGAACATACGCGTAGTCGAGGATCAGGTTCTGCTGGACGAACCGCTGGCGACACTGCGAACCGCCGACGTGTTTGCCGGCGGACTGCTGGGGATAGCCACCCATCCGGATTTTTCAGAAAACGGCTTTCTTTACGTCTATTACACGTATGCCAAGGACGGGAGTCTGTGGAACAAGGTACTGAGGATAACCGAAAAGGACAGCAAGCTTGAGGACGCAGAGACGATACTGGACGGAATCCCCGGCTCACAGTTTAGCAACGGCGGCGTTCTAAAGTTCGGCCCGGACGGCAAGCTGTACGTGGGCACCGGCTCGGTGTCTGACTCGCTACACCTCTCCCAGGACGCAGACTCGCTTGCGGGAAAAATACTCAGGCTAAACGACGACGGGACGATACCTGCGGACAATCCGTTTGAGGACTCGCCGGTCTTTACCCTGGGACACAGAAACATCCACGGCATGGCATGGGACAGGACCGGAACAATGTTCTCAAGCGAGGCCGGTCCCACAAAAAACGACGAGATCAACCTGATAATACCCGGGCAGAATTACGGGTGGCCAGAACAACAGTGCTCCGGAAACTCGAGCTTTGCCGACTCTGCTGCGTGCTTTGATCCCGCAATAGAGCCGGGCGGAATCGAAATATATTCCGGCGACAGGCTTCCGCTAAAGGACAAGATGCTGGTGGCCTCCCTGCGTACCTCAAACCTCTACAAGCTTGACCTGGATGGCGGACAGGCAAACATGGAGCAGAGCATCCTGGGCGGCCTTGGAAGAATCCGCGACGTAAGCGAGGGACCCGACGGGTTTTTGTACGTGCTTACCTCCAACACCGACGGAAAGGGCTTTCCGGACGGCCTTGACGACAAGCTGGTGAGGATAGTGAGGTAAATTGGCCAGCTCCTCGATTCCGGGATTTTTTGAAAAAAGCCAAAAGGAGAGGGTGGAGCTAGTCCGGGACTTTGCCGGCCTGTCAGGTGACGAGGCACGGATTCTGACCGATGATGCCGGGGGGATCCGGGGAGCCGACGCAGACAGGATGACTGAAAACGCGATCGGGACATTCTCCCTGCCGCTTGGCATTGCCACGAATTTCACGATAAACAAGCGGGACTATCTTGTCCCGATGGCAATCGAGGAGCCGTCGGTGGTAGCAGCTGCCTCAAAGGCAGCAAAGATTGCAAGGATTCACGGGGGCTTTTCTGCAGAGGCCGGCGGGTCATTTAACATTGGACAAATACAAATTCTTGGTGCTAATTCCGCTGCAATACCGGGGATTGAGGCTGCATCCGGCGAGATTCTAAGTGCCGCAAACTCGCAAAGCAGGACGCTCTCAAGGATGGGCAGGGGGGCAAAAAAGGTGTCATGCAGGCAGATCAAAACCGATGCGGGGCCGATGCTTATAGTCGAGCTGTCAATAGACGCAGCCGATGCGATGGGCGCCAATGTTACCAATTCAATGTGCGAGGCCGCAGCGCCGATAATTGAGAGGGTTACGGGCGGCAAAGCTTTACTGCGGATACTCTCGAACTATTCCACGGGACGGATGGTCAGTGCCACGGCCACGTTTGATCGTGACGCGACAGGCGGCGGGGAGATAGTCGACAGGATGCTTCTTGCATACCAGTTTGCAAAGCACGACGTGTACAGGGCCGTGACGCACAACAAGGGCGTAATGAACGGCATTATTGCGGTGGCCAACGCAACGGGGCAGGACGGCAGGGCCATCGAGGCCGCAGCGCACGCGTATGCCGCCCGGTCCTCGTACAGCTCGCTTACCGAGTGGTCAAAGGACGGGAGCGGAAACCTGACGGGCAAGCTTGCGCTTCCGCTCTCAGTCGGAATCATTGGCGGAATAACCGGCTCGCACCCGACTGCGAGGGTCTGCACAAAGATACTCGGCGTCACATCGGCAGGACACCTGGCATGCGTCATGGCAGCAGCCGGGCTGGCCCAGAACTTTGGCGCGATGAGGGCCCTCTCTGATGAGGGAATCCAAAGGGGACACATGAGGCTTCATGCCAGAAACCTCGCAGCCGCGGCAGGTGCCAAACCCGGCCAAATAGATACGGTAGTGGCAAAAATGATCGAGCAGGACGACATGACGGCAGACGGGGCGGGCCGGATTCTAGGCCGGCTCTAGGCACGATGTTATATAGCTATTAGGTAAAAATCCAGCAATGTCAGTAAAGTTTGCCATACCAAAGGGCAGCCTTGAGGATGCCACATTCAAGATGCTTGAAAAGTCGTGGACCAAGGTAAACAGAAAAAGCAGAACCTACAGGGTCTTTCTTGACGATCCCAAGATTATAGTAAAGATGCTAAGGCCGCAAGAGATACCCACCCTGGTATCAGAAGGCCTGTACGACGTGGGCATTACCGGAATGGACTGGATAGAGGAGACAAAATCCGACGCAAAGCCGGTCCTGGATCTAGAGTACGGAAGAATAAAGCTGGTGGTGGCCTTTCCTGACAAATACCGCTACAAGAACCTCGATGCAATGATTGCCGATTATGCGAAAAGGAAAAAAACACTGCGAATCTCGTCTGAATACCTTACCACTGCGTCAAGGTTCATCAAACAGTCAAAATCCTACAAGAAATATTACGGCGCAAGGGATCCCCTGATTGTAACGCCGTGGCTTCGCCTTGGCAAAAACGAAAAGGTGCAGATTCACCTCTCCTTTGGCGCAACGGAGGCAAAGCCGCCAGAGGACGTCGATGCGATAATCGACGTCACCGAGACGGGCACGACACTCAGGCAAAACAAGCTAAAGATCGCAGATCAGGTGCTTGAATCCACCGCACACCTCATAGTGAACAGGAAATCACTCGCAGACAGCTCAAAGCGGGAAAAGATATTCGACATTATCACGCTCATGCGCGGCGCCGTACACGGGCGCAAGTACCTGCACATATACCTAAACGTGGAGGAAAAGAACCTAGACCGGCTGCTAAATGGAATCACGTCGCTGAAACGTCCCACGATAAGCCCGCTAAGCGAGGACGGCTGGTACGGCGTAAACACGGTGATTCTAAAATCCGACTATCACAAGCTCATTCCAAAACTGCGGAAAACCGCGCAGGGACTGGTGGTTCACGAACCGCGCCAGATACTGGAGCTCGAAGAGATAAAACGTGACGAAGAAAATTGATGAGAATCATTGCGGTGCGTAACGTGGACGGGTTTGTCACAAAGACCCGGCGGGACCATTCCAAAAGGGATCAAGGCACGGTGAGGGCCATACTTGCCGACGTCCAAAAAAACGGGGACGCCGCAGTCAAAAAATACGAGAAAAAATTCGGCGCCGGCGCCAGATCACTGCGGGTATCTGAGACAGAGATCAAGCGCGCCTATCGCGCGGTCTCAAAAAGCGAGACTGCGGCGATAAGGGGAGTCAAGAGGCGCCTGGAGAACTCGGAGAGGATTCTAAAATCCAAGCTGCAGGACTTTACGGTAAGGGACGGGGCAACTAGCATATCCCGGTCGTTTTTTCCGATTCAAAGCGTGGGGTGCTATGTTCCGGGTGGGCTGGCCAGGTATCCGAGCTCGGCGATAATGTCGATTGTTCCCGCAAGGATTGCGGGGGTGGGGAGAATAGTGGCAGTCACCCCGCCTGATGGGGCAGGCAGGATTGATCCCATGACGCTTGTTGCAGCCGACATGTGCGGCGCAACAGAGGTGTACAAGGCAGGCGGCGCGCAGGCAATCGGCGCCCTCTCGTACGGCACTGCGTCCATCCGGCCGGTAGACAAGATTGTCGGCCCCGGCGGCGCCTTTGTGACTATTGCAAAGTCGCAGGTGGGCAGCCACCAGGCAATCGACATGACTGCCGGCCCCACGGAGCTGGGAATAATTGCAGATGCGTCCTCTGATGCGCAGCTAGTCGCCGCCGACCTGATATCGCAGGCAGAGCACAGCAGGGACACCTTTTGCCACGTGATAACTGACTCGCCAAAAAAGGCATCAGAGATAGACGCGATACTGGATAAAAGGGCGGCCTCTGCGCAAAGGGGCGGCATAATTCGGGCCAGCCTGCAAAAAAACGGGTTTATTGCAGTCTGCAGGACAAAAAAAGACATGATCGACCTTGCCAACAGACTGGCAGCAGAGCACCTTGAGATAATGACCAAAAACCCCGGCGCGCTTGGATCCAAAATAAACGCCGCAGGCCTGGTCCTGCTGGGCCCAAACACGCCTTCGGCCGCAAGCGACTATCTGCTGGGATCAAACCACATCCTGCCAACCGGCGGCGCCGGCAGAACCCGCGGGTCGCTCTCGGTGCTGGATTTCCTAAAGCTTGGAACCCAGGTCAGGACAAGCGCAGACGAGCTTGCCAGGATTGCCCCGCACATGAAAACCCTGACGTCATCTGAGGGCCTGCCAAACCACTATGCCGCGCTAGAGGAGAGGCTGCAATGAACGCCGGCTGGTTTGAGAAAAAAACCGCCAAATACTCGGAGCTGCGCGGGTACGTGCCCCCCCCTATACACGACGGCGCGCTAAAGCTCGACTCGAATGAGAATTTTGTCATTCCAAGGCAGGCACAGCACGATCTTTTGAGTGCGGCGGCCAAGAACTCTGATCTGCGCCAGTATCCGCTCGGCGGGGTGCAAAGGCTGACAGAGTCGCTCTCAAGGCACCTCAGGATGCCGCAGTCGATGATCGGCGTGGGAAACGGCTCTGATCAAATCCTGGATCTCATACTTGGCAGTTTTGCATCAAGGCAGACCAGGGTCCTCACGTCGAATCCCACCTTTGGATTCTTTGAGGAGAGGTGCGCACTGTACTCTGTTCCGATGACACGCATTCCGTTCTCAAAAGACATGACGCTTGACGCCTCAAAATTCGCAGCCAAGTCCAAAAGCGCCGACATTTTGTATCTGGACGTCCCCAACAACCCGACGGGATTCCAGTTTCCCAGGCCCGAGCTGGAAGGACTGGTGAAAAACTTTGCCGGACTCGTAATTATAGACGAGGCATACGGGGAGTTTGGGGACTATTCGGCTGTACCCTGGACAAAAAAGCTGGACAACCTGATCGTGACCAGGACGTTTTCGAAATCCTTCGGCCTTGCCGGGCTGAGGCTGGGATATTTTGTGGCCAACCGGCTCTTTACTGACACGTTCAGGCGCGTGATTCAGTATCCGTATCCGGTGAATACCGTTGCAATCGAGGCGTGCATTGCCTCGCTCCAAAAGGCAAAGCTCCTCAAGGAATCCGTCAAAACTATAGTGGGGGAGCGCAAGAGGGTGATAGACAGCCTCAAAAAATACGACTCGTTTGACGTCTTTGACTCGCGGGCCAATTTCGTGCTATTTGACGCCCGCGGGGCAGAAAAACACGTCTATACTGCGCTCGTCGAGCAGGGAATATCCATAAGAAAGCTAGGCAGGATCGGGGGACACACGGGGTGCCTGCGCGTGACCATTGGAACCCGGGACATGAATTCGAAATTCCTGCTTGCGATAAGGGATCTGCTGGGATGAGCTCCGGCGGAATCCACATGGACAAAAAGGCCGTGGGGCGGCTGGATTCAGTCGACTCTGTAGTGTTTGACTGCGACGGGGTGCTAGTGGACATTCGCAAATCGTACGACCTGACCATAAAAAAAACCGCACGGTACGTGCTGGAGAATGCGGCGGCGATTCCGGATCCAATGCCGGTCACCCCGGAGATTATAGACGGCTTCAAGGCCACCGGCGGGTTCAACGACGAAGTCGACCTCACGTATGCCGCAATACTCTCGGTGGTAGCCGCGCGCAACACGGGAAGTAATCCGCGCGACTTTGTCATGCGTGTGATTCAAAACTCTGATGACACTGGAATAAAATCAGTCGAAAAATACCTGGATGCGTCTGACGTCTCTGGGATTAGGGCAAAGCTGGACTATCCCGGGGACGGCACGGGTCTGCTGCACGCAACGTTTAATCAAATCTTTTACGGGCCGGACATGTTTTACAGCATATTCAAGAAAAAATCCGCCTTTGCCGGGCCGGGCCTGATTGAAAACGACATGGTGATACTGGGATGGGATCTTTTGGCGCGCCTCCGGGCAAGATTCTGCGGCAAGACGGCAATCGTCTCCGGGCGCGGCGCAGAGTCGATAAGGCGCTCGCTGGGCGCAATGCTCGACGAGTTTGACCTGGCGAGCTCGTTTTTTCTTGAGGATCACCCGCGCAGCCTTGCCAAGCCCAACCCGGAATCGCTAATCCGCTCAGTCTCTGCGATGCGCTCTGGCCACTGCCTGTACGTGGGCGATTCCTTTGAGGATCTTCTCATGGCCAGGCGCGCCACGGATGCGGGCGTAAAGACTACGTTTTGCGGAATAACCGGCACAAGCGCCGATCCGCAAAAAAAACTGGCGCTGTTTGAAAAGCACGGCGTCATGGCGATAGACTCAATCGACCTGCTGCCAAAGGTATTAAATCAGTAGTGTGATACGCATGACATGGCTGCACAGAGAAAAGGCACGGTAAAGCGAACCACAAAGGAGACTGACATATCAGTCGACGTAAACCTCGACGGGACGGGCAAGACCTCCGTGGACACCGGAATAAGCTTTCTTGACCACCTGATCTCCACCTTTGGAAAGCACGCAATGCTGGATCTGACGGTGAGGGCAAAATCCAGCGACAACATTTCGCACCACCTGATTGAGGACACGGCAATAGCGATGGGCCGTGCGATTGATGACGCACTGGGGAAGCGCTCCGGAATAGCCAGGTTCAGCTATGCGTCAGTTCCGATGGACGAGTCGCTGGCAGAAGCTTCAGTCGATCTGATTAAAAGGCAGTACTGTAAAATAACCCTGTCAGTCAAGAGGACAAAAATAGAGGACATGCCGCGCGAGGATTTGGAGCACTTTTTTGAATCCCTGCTGCAAAACCTGAACGCCTGCATACACCTTGCAGTAAAGTACGGGGAGAACGACCACCACAAGGTGGAATCCGCAATGAAATCGCTTGCAGTCGCGTTTAGAGCCGCCGCATCCAGGGATTCAAAACAGGGAGTTCCCAGCACAAAAGGTAGGATGTAATGGTCAAGGTAGCAGTCTTTGATTACGGGGCGGGAAACATTTTTTCGCTTAAAAACTCGCTGGAAAGGGCAGGTGCCCAGGTCACAATAGTTACAAGCCTTGAGGACGGCCACGGGCACTCTGGAATCCTGCTTCCGGGCGTGGGAAACTTTGATCCCGCGATAAAGAGCATCAAAAACTCGGTTACTGCAATCCGGGAGTGTGTCGGCAGGACCCCGGTACTTGGAATATGCCTGGGAATGGAGATGTTCTTTGAGAGGAGCCAGGAGGGCCAGGAGAGGGGACTGGGAATAATCAAAGGCGAGATAGTCGTGCTTCCCGACTCTATGAAGGTCCCACACATGGGATGGAACAATCTCGAGCTAAGGCGTCCCGGCAGGCTTCTTGACGGAGTCGATGACGGCGCGTGGGCGTACTTTGTCCATTCGTACAGCGCAAGGCCGGATGACGACGGCATAGTGGTGGCCGATTCGGACTATGGAATCAGGATACCCGCAGTGGTGGAAATGGGCAGCTTTTTTGGCACACAGTTTCACCCGGAAAAATCCGGCAAGGCCGGCAGGATAATACTGGAGAATTTTCTCAGAGAGTGCTCGAAATGAAGGTCATTGCGGCAATTGATCTGATGGACGGCAAGGTAGTCAGGCTGCTCCGGGGCAGGCCGCAAGACAGGACCGTATACAGCAGCGAGCCTGTACTGGTCGCAAAAAAATGGGAGGAGGCAGGCGCCGACTTTTTGCACGTGGTGGATCTGGACGCGACGCTGGGACGGGGCTCCAACCTTTCAATGATCAAAAGGATATCGGCGGAAACTGTCATTCCAGTACAAGTTGCAGGCGGCCTGAGGACCGAATCGCTGGCAGACGAGGCCATGGGATGCTCTGAAAGGATTGTCCTGGGCACGATGGCCTTTGATGACTGCGATACGCTCAAAAAAATCGCAGCCAGATACGGCCACGACAGAATAGTCATCTCTGTGGATCACGTGGGCAAAAGCATAATGGTTAATGGATGGCAAAGGGACACGGGCGTGAATCTATTTGAGGGCATGCGGGGCTTTTTGAAGGCGGGATTTACAGAGTTTCTGCTTACCAACGTGGACCGGGACGGGGCCATGTGCGGGCCGGATCTGGCATGCCTCAAAGACGCGTGTGCCATTGCCGGCGCCAATGTGATCGCCAGCGGCGGAATATCAGGCATCGGTGATCTGGCGCCGGTCCGGGACTGCAACGCATCCGGGGTGATTCTGGGCAGGGCATTATACGAGAACAAGATCACAATAGAGGAGGCAAAAAAGATAGCATGACCCTGACTAGGAGGATAATTCCGTGCCTTGATGTGGCAGACGGGCGGGTAGTCAAGGGGCTGCACTTTGAGTCCATCAGGGACGCAGGCGATCCCGTGTCGCTGGCCAAAAAGTACAGCGACGAGGGGGCAGACGAGCTGGTATTTCTGGATATCACCGCCTCGCAGCAGGGCCGCAAGACAATGACTGAGCTTGTAAAAAAAATTGCAAAAGTTATCGACATTCCGTTTACCGTCGGCGGCGGCATTAGCTCGCCGCAGCATGCGCGCGACATTCTGCTAAGCGGGGCAGACAAGGTGGCAATCAATACGGGCGCCATCAAAAACCCGCAAATCGTCACGGATCTGTCGGCGCAGTTCGGCAGGCAGTGCATCGTAGTCGCAATTGACGCCAAAAAAAACCGCGCGGCGGGGGGCAAAAACACCTTTGGGCGGGACGGCGAAAAATTCTGGTTTGAGGTCTTTTCATACGGCGGCAGGACTGCCACGTCCCTTGATGCGATAGAGTGGGCCAAAAGGGCGCAGGATCTGGGCGCAGGTGAGATCCTGCTTACCAGCATAGACAGGGACGGCACAAAGGACGGCTATGACACGCTGCTGACCTCCGAGATTGTAAGGTCGGTGTCGGTTCCGGTGATTGCGTCAGGCGGATGCGGCAGCCCGGAGCACATGGCGGAGATTTTCGAGCGCTCCGGCGTGGATGCCGCCCTTGCCGCATCCATATTTCACTATGACTCGCACGGGATTGCGGCGACAAAGCGGCTGCTGCGGGAGAGAAAAATCCCTGTACGGTTATAAGATACCATTCGGCAGGAACCATATGGAAAGAACAATCGGTGACGTCGACTTTGCAAAGAGCGGCGGCCTGGTTCCCGTTATAGTGCAGGATGCCGCCACCGGGGAGATTCTGACTCTGGCGTACGCAAACGAAGAGTCCCTCAGGCTTGCAAAAAAAACCGGCAACTCTTGGTTTTACAGCAGATCAAGGAAAAAACTGTGGATGAAGGGCGAGGAATCCGGCAATGTACAAAAAATCAAAGAGATCCTAGTCGACTGCGATTCTGATGCAATCATCTATGTGGTGGAGCCGTCCGGTCCCGCATGCCACACCGGCGAGCGCACCTGCTTTCACAACTCCTTGGGCGGCTAGCAGACGGTATTTACGATTTTTTCGCCGCCGCCGATGTACTGGTCGCTCATCTCAAACTCGAGCGGGGCGTATGCCCCGTTTGCAAACACGACCTTCCAGATTCCGACTAGCTCCTCGGGGGTGCAGATGCCCAGCGTCTTTGTCGTATCCGGAAAGAAGAACTGGTTAAAGTCGGACTTTTTTGATCCGTCATACTCTATGGTCTTGTACAGGATCCCGTTTGGGGTAAACACCCCCATGACGCCGCTCTCGTGCGGCTGCAGGTTCCTGATCAAAAAATAAATGTTATCGCCAAGCTTGTGCTCGTATTTTGTCACCCCGATGGGGCCTGACCACACGCTGTCGTGTTCCTTGGGATCGCAGCCTGGATCCGCCTGCGCGTCGCATTCGGGGCTGGGAAGCACAAAGACTATGGCAATGATTGCTATGGCGACTGACGGTATGATTATTGCAGGTGCGGCCTTGTTCACGGGTTTTTTTGCAGACCTGTACTAATATTTTTTATGCCTGTACCAGTCGCGAGGCCGATTCGCGCGCATCTGCCAAATGTGCGCATGACGCACCCCTGCGTCTGCGGGCATAAAAAAGGGATTGCCTGCACGGGCTGGCGCTCATACAGGACTGGATGATTCACGCAAACTGCCTGTTCCATTCCTTGGACCATCTGACGATCAGATATATCGACCACGCTGCGAATCCCACGGTAATTACCGTGCCCAAAACCGGGACAGACGGCGGCAGATACTGCTCGTGAATCTCTTCGTCATATTCCTCCATCTCTGCATAGCCCTCGATATCGTGCCCGGCGCCCAAAACCAGTCCCGGCACCACAAACCACACCATGATTCCGGGAACCACAACAAGCAGCATGGCCCTGCGCAGCTTTTGAATCCTGTAAAACGCCCAGATGTCAAGCAGGCCGATCACCGAAAACAGCGCCTGCCATTTCAGGCTTACCCTGTCCTTTGCCACCAGAGATCTTTTTTCTGTCATTGGTGTATGATACGCATATCAGATAAAAGGGCTTGTTCAACCCGATTAATTAACGAGGTTAAGCTAGACTTAAATCAATTAATTTGAGCTGTTGGGAGTGAATACCGGGATATGTGTAAATAAAGACGGGATAAAAACAGTTGGTGAGACACGCTGGTCGCAGATCCTAGGGACAGAACATACATTCGGAGGGACATAATACTGATGCTCACAGAGCACGGCGAGCTCAACCAGACAAAGCTGATAAGCTACTGCGGCCTGAACATGAAAAAGCACAAGGAAATCATCGAGGACATGGAGAAAAAAGGGCTGCTTACTGCAAGCAGGGAGCCGTGGGGAAGCAAGACCATAGTAAAATACAGGATGACCCCGAAGGGACAAGAGTTCGGCAGGATGATCCTCGAGCCCTACGAGGAGATGTTTCCCAGGGACCACAAAGGTGATCATACATGAGCGAGGATCAGGGCGGCATCTCTGGTATAATGGACGGCGTTGCAGATCAGATAAAAAAGACAAGCAGGATATTTGCGATACTCATAGGGCTGATAATAGTTCCGCTGGCAGTGGCCATGATTGCCATACTGTTAATAGTCGTAACCGTGCATCACGACTTGCAGACCAGCGCAGCCGACGAGGAGTTGCAGTCGCTGGCAGGCGTGTTTGACATTGTGACGGCAGTAGTAATCGGCTTTATAGCCCTTGTTGCAATTGTAATGGGGCTGGGAGTAATGCAGCTAGTCTCGCTGAATCGCTGGACCAAAAAATACAAGAAATTCCAGGACAAAATGGCCGACATTGACAAAAAGCTAGACTAGTTTTTTCCGGGATCCGTGCTAGCGGAAATCCAAACCTTACAGCCTCTTTTTTACAAAGTTTATCGCCTCAACAGGGGTGGGATCCGTCCCGTCAAGGGCGGCCCTGTAGATTGAGCAATAGTCAAACAGATAGATGAGGCCGATTAGCTTTGCAAGTATGCTGCCTGGCGGCGAAAAGACCTCTTTGTATTTTATGCCCTTTTTCTCAAAGAGCTCCTTGAGTATCTCCCATCTCTGCTGCGTCTTTTCATAGTCCTGCGCCCCCCTGACCAGTACGGGTCTTACCTCGCCGCCCTCCCGGAGGGACACTATTCCGTTGTGGCACGCCTCTATGACGTCCTCTGCCATTGCGTGCATCTTTGAGTTCTCCTGCAGCGAGTTCTTGAAGCGTATTGCGGCAGATTCCAGCCCCCACGGATAATAAATCACCGGAATTCGGGGCAGCCATGCGGCAAGATCCAGCGCGCTATTACACCCGGAAAGGTTCCCGGAATGTATCTTGTCGCGCAGCTTTTCCATGAGCGTCAGCGATTCGGCAATGTCTGAGCCGTCTATGGGCAAGACGGGATGCAGGATCTTTAGCATCGAGTAGAGAAACGACGTAAAGGAGGCCCTCGGGGAGTGGTGGGACGGGATCTCCCAAAACCCGACGCCGTTTTTCCCGCAATAGTCCCGCATAATGCCGCCGCTTGAGAACGCGACTGTCTTGCATCCGGTCTTTTTTGCCTGCCTCAGCACGGTGAGCGTCTCTGCGGTGTTGCCAGATATGCTAGTGGCCACCACAAGCGAGTCCGAATCGGCAGTCCTGGGCAGCAGGTACCCCTTTACCACGTCGACGTGAACGCCGGTCTTTGATAGTATGGATGAAAACACATTGTTGATTGCCCCCGAGCCGCCCATGCCGGCAAAGACTATGTGCCTGCGATCCCCGCAGTCAAACGGCTCAAAATCCGCCCCGAACTGCTCCCTGGCGATTTCAGGCCACCTGTCGTATACGGAATGCATGTTTCCAGAGTCGATTTTTTCAAGCGTTTTCAGGTCCAAGTGTCCTTTGTGCATGCGGCTGAAAATATAACGGTTAACCACGCCCGATCCATTTTAAATATGGTTCAAAAAGCTTTGATGAAATGAATGATTCGGGCCCCCTGAAGACCATCGAGTGGAAGGACGGCAAGGTAATAATGATTGATCAGACCAGGCTTCCAAACGAGCTGGTCTTTGTGACGTATGACGACTATCACCAGGTGGCCGACGCAATCAGGACCCTTGTCATAAGGGGGGCGCCGGCGATAGGGGTGTCCGGCGCGTTCGGCCTGGCCCTTGCCTGCCTGCAAAGCCGCGCCGCCTCAAAAGACGAGCTGCTAGCGGACCTGAACGAGGCAAGGGACGTCCTGTATAATACCAGGCCCACTGCGGTAAACCTCAAGTGGGGCCTGGACAGGATAATGGGCGTGGCAAACAGGGGGACTGCCATACGTGAAATAAAGTCAGAGATAGTTGATTCTGCAAAACAGATGGCCCAAGACGACATACGAATCAACATGGAGATGGGCAGGAACGGCTCGGCGCTCTTTGAGGACAATGACACAATACTGACGCACTGCAACGCAGGCGCGCTTGCAACCGTCGCATACGGCACCGCGCTGGGCGTCATCAGGGCCGTAAGGGACAGCGGAAAAAGCATCAGGGTGATAGCTACTGAGACCAGGCCCGTACAGCAGGGCTCCCGGCTTACTGCGTTTGAGCTAAAGCACGACGGCATTGATGTCAGCCTGATACCTGACACCGCGGTGGGATACTCGATGGCCGCAGGCCTAGTCGACAGGATAATAGTGGGCGCGGACAGAATCCTGCGCACCGGACACGTTTACAACAAGATTGGCACCTACCAGATTGCAATCATGGCAAAGCGGCACGAAATCCCGTTTTACGTGGCAGCGCCGCTTTCGACGTTTGACCTGGAGAGCGGCACGGATGACATTGTAATCGAGCAGAGAAAGGCAAGCGAGGTCACCGGAATGGGGGGCAAAAAAACCGCGCCAGACGGAATCGGCGTGATCAATCCCGCATTTGACGTGACCCCGCCGGAGCTAGTCTCGGGAATAATCACCGAAAAGGCCATAGCAAGGCCCCCGTACGGGGAATCCATCGGAAAATTATTCAAAGCTAACTAATAGAAAGTTTTTATTGTTTTCCCATTTTTTGGTATAAACATGAGTGTCGTGACGCCGGAGGCCGTAAGGACCTCCCTCAAGCAGTGCATGGATCCCGAGGTTCCGATAAATATAGTCGACATGGGCCTGATATACGGCATTGACGTAAAAAACGACAATGTCAACATAAAGATGACCATGACCACCCAGGGGTGCCCGCTGCACGAGACGCTGGTATCCGACGTGACCAGGTATGCAAAAAAAGTCCCCGGCGTAAACAATGTCAACATTGACATCGTGTGGGATCCGCCATGGACGATGGACAAGCTATCAGACGATGCAAGGGCCACGCTCAAGAGCATGGGAACGGGAATGGCGACTCCGGCGCCGATAAACTACGAGACTGCCATGCCGCAGGGCGTGGGAAAGCTGGTAAAGCAGGAGGACGGCTCTATGGTTCTTGCAAACGAGCACGAGCAGGGATTCATGGTAAACCAGGCAATCATTGACTTTTGGAAGTCGTGTAACGGAGAGCGGAAAATGACGGAGCTTGTGGATATCTTTGCACAGCAGACCGGACTGCAGAGGGGCCAGGTGGAAAAGGAGGTAATGCAGCTAGTAAAGCAGCTCACCGACGGCGGACTGCTAGTCGTTGCAGGCAATACCGATGCGCCAAACATAGAGTTCAAGAAATCCTAGAACAGATGCGCCGAGCTTGCGCCGTCAAAATTAATCGTCACACCGGACAGATATTTTATCCTGTTCTGTACTATACACCTTACAAAGTCCCCAATCTCTGCGGGCTCGCCGAGCCTTTTCATCGGGAGTCCGGACCGGAACTTTTCCACGTCCTCCACAAGCTCGCGCGTCCTGTCGGTGTTTATCGGGCCGGGGGCGATGTTGACGCAGCTGACGTCCCTTGCGGCAAGATCCTTGCTGAGAACCTTAAAGACGCTGCTAAACGCAGAGCGGTACGCCCCCGATATGACCAGCCTTGGACTGGGTTCCTTGATCACACTTGAGCTTATGAGAAATACGTATCCGCCGTCTCTGATCGTAATGTTCTGTAACAGTATGCAAAACCCCAAAAACAGCTGGTTGTGGTATTTCTCCCAGTCCTCCTGTGTTACGGAATGAAACTCTATTGGCGGCGGCCCGCCCGTGTTTAACACCAGGACATCGGTCTGGGGGTTTTTTTGTGCGAATTGTCTGACACTGTCCGGATTCGAGGTGTCAACCTGCGACTTTGAGGTGGCAGTCACCGTACAGTCAATTAATCTGAGGGCGTCGGCGATTGCCTTTCCAATTCCCCTGGAACCCCCGATTACTATTGCGTCAGTCACTGGATGGTATGCTGTACAAGATGATTAAATCTCTTTAATTTCCGTAATTGTGGCCTGGACGGAATCCATCCTTATTACGGCCCGCTTTTCGGCCCAGCCCAGTGCGACATACCAGTCCCCGGCATCGTCGTCGTACTTTGTCTCCAGGGTCTTGATTGCGGCCGCCCCGACGCCGTATTTTTTTGCAACCCCGGAGGTGGCAAGCGATACTGCATCCTGTTTCTTTTCCAGCCTTCGCCTCATCAGTCCGATTCCGGGGCTCATGCGTGCAATTGGCTATGATGCCTAATATAGTTGGCTGGGGCAGTCCCGCACCCGTCATTTTGCCGGCTGCGGAATTTTTGCATGTCTGCAAAAAGGCCGGCGCCGGCCTGCGGATTTATGGAAAGGGCTCGGAGGGCTTCGATCCCTCGACCTGGCGGTCCGAAGCCGCCCGCACTGTCCTGACTGTGCTACGAGTCCAACACTACAAAACCGCACCGCTCTAAAAATCTAACAAATGCGGGCCCGACCCGGATTCGCGCGCCGCAACAAAGCGATATGTTATAGTATGGTACGGGCCTGTGTAATTCCTTGAAAATATCAAAAAAAGTAAAGGGCGTAGAGTATGCAATACGGGACATTGTGGTTGCCGCAAGGGCGCTGGAGCGGCAGGGACGGTCGGTGGACTATCTCAACATTGGCGATCCGGTGCAGTTTGGATTCCAGCCGCCTGAGAACGTAAAGCGCGCCCTGATCGAGGCAGTCCGGGGGGACCAGAACTTTTACTCGCCATCCGAAGGACTGCCGGAGCTTCGAGACGAGATTGCAATCAAGGAAAAAAGAAAGGGGCTGGACGTGTCCGGTGACGACATTCTTGTGACCAACGGGGTGTCTGAGGCGCTAGACATGGTGCTCTCCTCTATAGTGGAGCAGGGCGACGAGGTGCTGCTGCCCGGCCCGTATTACCCGCCGTACGCGTCGTACGTCCGGCTGCACGGCGGAACGCCAGTAGAGTTTGCAGTCGATCTGGAAAACTCTGCGCCGGACATTGAGGACATACGATCAAAGATCACCCCGAGGACTATAGCAGTCTGCCTGATCAGCCCCAACAATCCGACCGGCGCCGTGTTTGATGCCGCCTCCCTCAAGCGGCTAGTTGATGTGGCAAACGAAAACGACCTGTACATAATCTGCGACGAGATATACGATCAGATAGTCTTTGATGAAAAGTTCGCCGGAATCGGAAGCGTGGCGGGCGACTCGCCGGTGATACTGCTCAACGGCTTCTCCAAGGTGCACCTGATGTCGGGATGGCGTGTCGGCTATGTGGGGTTTAACAACTCGCCCCGGCTTGAGGCAATACGGGAGCATCTGCCCAAGCTTGCGCGCGTCAGAATATCCACAAACCTCCCCTTCCAGCACGCCGCACTGGAATCATTGCGCGGACCGCAGGACTATATCGCAAAGTTTGTCTCTGAGGTAAAAAAACGCAGGGATCTGGTGATGGGGCGGCTGGACTCCATGCCGGGACTCTCGTGCACCAATCCCAGGGGCGCGTTTTACGCGTTTCCGAGGATTATCGAGAACCGTTTTTCCTCAGACAGGGAGTTTGTCCTCAAGCTACTGGAGGATGAGGGGGTGCTCACCGTACACGGCTCGGGATTCGGAACAAAGTACGGCAGCAGTCATTTCAGAATCGTGTACCTGCCAGAGCCGGCAGTGCTGAGCTCCGCCATGGACAGAATTGAGCGCTTTGTTAATAGCTCCAGCTAGCATAGCCGTCCGGTGTTATCTCTATTATGCAGTCCGTATCGGCCAGAAGCTTTTTTGCGGACTCGTCTTGCAGCGATTTGTAGTACCTTTTCAGTATGGCCCTGGCAATCCTTGCCACCTCGAGTCTTTCAAGAATCAGCCTTGCGCGTCCCTGCCCCGTTACGCCTGTAATGTCAGGCGAGTTGACCCCCACATCGACGCAAAAGGCGACCTGTTTTTTCCTGCGTATGTTTCTTGCCTTTTTCGTGCCGGTGTTGGTTCCCACATAGAACCTGCCCTCGCGAAACAAATACCACACGGGGGTAATGTGCAGGCGCCCCCCCGCGCCCAGAGTCGCCAGCCTGAGCACCTTTTGTGACTTTAGAAACCTAGTCTGGCCGATCATGCCTTCTGAACCCCAGCGCCAGCAGTATGCCGCCAAACGCAATCATTGCCACTGATATCTTTTCGCTTGTAACGTTCGAGTCGAGCAAAAAATCCGCAACAAAATCCGGCGTCCACAGGATTACCTGCCTGACGAGGACTATACCGGCAGAGACTATAAACAGTATTCCCATCGCAGTAAGCCAGTTCCTGCCGCGGCGATAGTATTGTGCGCACATTTAGACGATCTTTATTCCGGGGTTTTTCAGCTTGTTTCTTATCATTGCGTTTAGCAGCAGCGGGGTTGCAATCTCGGCCATGTATGAGAGCGCGCCGGGGCCAAGATAAACGGGGCGCAGCCCCCTGATCTCGTTTATCAGCGAGTTGACAGTCTTTATGGCGTCTGCGCCATCGCCGCACACAAAAATGTCGTAATCCAGATCCAGGCTCGGGTTGACCAGCTTTTTCTCAGAGATTACATGGAATGCAGAGACCAGGTTGTCGCTGTTTTTCATGTATTTTGAGACAAGCTCGTGCGAGAACGGCTTTTTGTCCCTCAGCGGGACAAACTCGAATCCCACGTCGGTCTTGACCATGGGGACGATCGGCGATATCACCACGCAGTCGTCTTTGATCTCCGGAAGAATCTCCGGGCATACAGAGTCGATGTTCTCGTACGGTATTGACAGGACCAGGACGTCGCTTTTCTCTGCGACGCGTATGTTGTCACCCCCGGTTATGCCGCCGTCCATCAGGCCGTACGTTTTGGCAAGCTCGCCGTATTTTTTTGCCGCGTCTGCGGCCTTTGTTGCGTCCCTCGAGCCGATTATTATCTCGTTGTTCCTGCACCACCTGATGGCAAACCCCTTTCCCATTCCGCCGGTGCCGCCGATAATTCCAATCCTCATGTGTCCTTGGCTGGCAATGTTATTATTATCTCTTTTAAATCGAATGAAACATGGCCCTGGTAATTTTTCTAAGACACGGTCAGGCACAAAACAACGTAAAGCGCATACTGTCCGGCAGGACGCCGGGTGTTCCGCTGACCCAGAACGGGATAGAGCAGGCCAAAAAGGCAGCAGAGCTGGTCCGGGGCATGAACGTCTCGAAAATCTATACCAGTCCCATAGACAGGGCAAGGCACACAGCAGAGATTGTCGCAGAATGCAACTCTGCTGACGTGGTCGCAGACGACAGGCTGATCGAGCTTGACATGGGCAAGTTTACCGGCATGAAGTATGATGATATAATGTCCGCCCACGGCAATGTGTTTTTGAAATTCTATTCAGGCGATCTGGAGCTTGCACACAACGGCGTAGAGACGTTCGCCGAGGTCAAAAAGCGCATGTCCGGTATGGTCGGGGAGGCAATCACGCAGCACAAGGGCCAAAACATCCTGTTTGTGACCCACATGGATCCCATCAAGGCCATGCTGTCCACGGTGATCGACTTAAAGCCGCAGTTCCTCTTTGAGCTTATAGTGGCCAATGCGTCACTGACGGTCTTTGACGAGTATGAGGGGGATCTTTCGCTAAAGGCCATCAATGTAATGGATCCCGCGCGATTCGATCAGCAATGGTAGGCCGATTATCTTCAAAACCCTTAAATAGAATTTTCAGGGCATCACAACCATTCGGTCATGAGGAAAATAATCGGGTTATTCTTGGTGTTTTCAATACTTGTCATCATACCGGCTGCCGGATACGTCCATGCGGCAGCAGACGAGCCGGGCCAGTATCTTGATCGCAGAGTCGAGATCTGGAACCTGTTTTTTAGAATGATGGTGGTGGCCTTTACCATCGGGGCGATAGTGTCCGGTACGATAGTCTGGCAGGTCTGGCGGTTCAGGGAGTCCAACCCGAATGCAAAGCCCACGGAATACGAGGGCAAGGGTGAATGGTAGTTGGGCAAGCACTCAAACTGGCCAGAATGGGTCTATATCGGCGTGGTCATAGCACTGCTAGTCTGGGTCGGGGCAGAGGCGTGGAACGTCGAGAGAATTGTGGAGCACATTCCGGAGGACGCCGAGGTCATAAAGGTGACAGGCCAGCAGTGGTTCTGGACCTTTGAGCACGCCGACGGGACAAAAGAAATAGGTGAGCTTCACGTGGAGGTGGGCAAGGCCTACAAGTTTGAGATAACGTCGACTGACGTGATTCACTCGTTTAACATACACGACTATGTCGTACTGTTGGATGCGGTCCCCGGCAGGGTCAACACGGTGTGGTTTGCACCGATGGAGGCAGGCGTACACGACATACAGTGCAGGGAGTACTGCGGGCTGATCCACTACAACATGCGCGGAACGCTGTACGTGGAGGATCCGTCCGCATGATAACGCTTTTAATGATTGCATTGGATTCCTTTGAGAGGGTGTGCTGCTAGATGGTCCTGGAACTGCAAAAACCGCGTCCAATCTGGCAGATAATGTTCTCCACCCACCACACCGACGTGGGCCTGCTCTATCTTATTACGTCCCTTGGATTCCTGTTCATGGGCGGCGCGCTTGCGCTGGCCATACGCCTGGAGCTGTTCCTGCCCGGCTCGCAGTTTATCGCCGATTCCATGACGTTTAACAGGATATTTACAGTACACGGCACCACGCTGATCTTTTTGTTCATACTGCCGTTTGCGTCTGCGGTGGGCAACTATTTTGTCCCGATAATGGTCCGGTACAGGGACATGGCGTATCCAAAGCTAAACGCAATTGCGTTCTGGATGATCCCGCCTGCGGGCGCGCTCATATGGCTGGGCTTTGCGGACTTTACCTGGTATGCAACCCCGCCGTATTCCATAATCAGCGCGCCGGGCCCGGCGGCTGACATGTGGATCTTTGGGCTAAAGATACTGGGCATCTCGTCGATTCTTGGCGCAATCAACTTTGTAGTCACCATAATGAAGTGCAAGCATCCGGACATGTCGATAGGGCAGGTCCCGCTTCTGGCATGGTCATTCCTGTCGTCATCATTGATAGTGCTTGTCGCGATTCCCACGTTTGCTGCCGCGCTTCTCATGCTGCTTACAGACAGGCTCGGGGTGAGCGGCTTTTTCAACCCGGCACTGGGCGGCGATCCCATAGCGTACGCGCATCTGTTCTGGTTTACCTTCCACCCGGAGGTGTACGTGCTTGTAATACCTGCAATCGGAATGATGTACGAGATAATCCCCAGGTTTTCCAGAAAGCCCATATTCAGCCACAGCTCTGGCATCTTTGCGTTTGTCCTGCTTGCAATCGTCAGCTTTTCTTCGTGGGCGCACCACATGTATGCGACGGGAATGTCCTTTACCGAAAAGACCGTCTTTATGGTGGGCACGCTGGCCGCAGTCCCCGCCTCTGCAATGCACGTCTTTAACTTTCTGGCCACAATGTGGAACGGCAGGATAAAGTTTGCGACCCCGATGATGTGGGCAGTCGGGGGAATTGCGCTGTTCTTTTCTGCGGGAGCCGGCGGCGTGGTCAATAGCGCGATGCCGCTGGACTTTGTCACGCACGATTCCTACTGGGTGGTGGGGCACTTTCACCTCTTTGTCATGGGAACGATCGCCTTTGGCTCCATAGGATACCTGTACTACATGTTCCCGTATGTCACGGGACGGATGTACCACGAGAAACTGGGCCAGGTCCACTTTATAATGTCGTTTATAGGCGCCGTACTGGTGTTTTTCACTCAACACGTATTAGGACTGTTTGGCATGCCAAGAAGGATATACGACTATCCGCCGATTCCCGAATGGATTGCGATGAATCAGATCGCCACTGTGGGCGCAATGCTGATCGGCATAAGCATGGCCATATTCCTTGGCAACATGATTCATTCTGCTGCCAAGGGCAGGCCCGCCAACATGGATGATCCGTGGGGACTGGGGGGAAAATACTATTATCCGTACAAAAACAAGAACCCGCAACACTAGATGATATAAAGATGAGCCAGAACAACGATCCAATATACAGAACCTCCCCGGAGAGGACCATAAAGATGATGGTAATCATGCTTGGAATCTGCATAGCCGGAGGCGTGATATTCTTTGCAATGTGGGACTATTGGATATCCGCACCGCCCCCCATTGTCGCCATACTGGCAGGCGAGCAAAAAACGTATGACAAAATAGAGTTCACCGGAGAGGAGATCCCAGTATCGCTGTCGTTTGTAGAGTCCGGCGACCTTCGCAATCTGGCCTTCAACGCGCTGCCCGGCGATCCCGGGCACAATCCCACCATAACGGCAGACGTGGGAGACAAGATAGTATTTGACGTGATAAATGCCGGCAAGTCGTTTCACTCGTTTGGAGTCACCGGTGCAGAAGAGGGGGCAGCAGGGATAATTCCGGGAACGGAGGTGGCACACCCAAATAATCCCCTGAATGCAAACGAGGGCGGCCAGTCCGAGTTTATCGCGCCAGAGGAGGGAATATTCTACTATATCTGTACGGTTGCAGGACACCGCGAGCTGGGAATGGTGGGCACGATAATAGTGGGTGAGGCCGAGCCGCCAAAACCCGCAGAGCCGAAACCTGAACCGCAAACCGAGGAGCCGCAGGAGGTAAAGGCAGAACTCACAGAGCTTGTCGGAAGCATCTCTACTACTCCGGGATCCTCTGCATTTGCATGCAAGGCTGACAATACGTGCTATCTGCCTGCCAATGCGCTAGTTTCTGCGGGGGACACTGTCACGTGGTCAAATGACGACACCGTGGCGCATACCGTAACTAGCGGAATTTTCAGCGACGGCTCGGATGGAAACTTTGACACGGGTTATCCGTTTGAGGCGGGAAGCGAGTTTTCCTATACGTTTGAGAATGCGGGCGAATACCCGTATTATTGCGCCGTGCATCCGCACATGACCGGGATTGTGACTGTAAGGTAGAAACCCTTGGCGATCAAATACCTTGCGCTGACGTCCCTTGTGGTTTTGTACTCCCTGATGTTTGTGGGGGGATACGTGTCTGCCGCCGGACTCGGCCTTACATGTCCGGACTGGCCGCTGTGCCCCGACGGCCTTGCGCCGGGTGACGGCTATTTTATCGAGTGGGTCCACAGGCTGGTGGCCGCAAGCGCCGGCGTACTGATAGTTGCCACCGCAGTAGGATGCTGCATGAACAAAAACGCCACAGTACAGATCAAAGTGACGAGCATCCTTGCTGCAGTATTGGTGGTGGTGCAGATTACCCTGGGCGCACTCGTAATAGACACAAAGCTGCACTCTGTGCTAGTTGCAATACACCTGGGAATAGGAATCCTGCTGTTCTCAATGAGCCTCCTGACCACCCTGTTTGCGTTTCGAATAGACAGAAAACCGCTAAAGGCTAGCGCCTGAGCACTGCGAGTATCCTTGGCAGATAGATATAGCCGACTACAATTGCAAACGTCACCGCACCGATTGTAATGGCGATAAAAAAGATGTATCCAAACGGGCTCTGCGTGCCGATGTTAAACGTGTACGTCAGGATCTTGCCTGGTGCAGTGTCGTACAGGTCCACATATACGATGTGGTTGCCGGGCCTCTCAAAGACAAAGCTCATCTCCCAGTGGCTTCCCTCGACGGGTGTCGGGCTTGTGGCCAGTATCTGATCCCCGTTGTAGGTGAACCTGGTTCCCACCGTAAAATCGTCCACCTCTGCGAACTCGGCGTCTGTCACCCTCAGCAGAATCTGGGAATCCTCGCCGATCTGCGGGAACTCGGGCAGCGTTGCGATCTGAACCCTGTATCCCCCGATGAACTCCTCGGCCGAATTAAAAAGGGAGTGGCCCTGGACCGGGGCCGCCTGGAGTGTCAGAAAAACCAAAAGCACAATGCATGCCCCAAATACGCACACCCCCATTCCGCTCAGGATGCGTATTATGGCGAATATATTGTAAGGGATTTTTTTGCAAAATATTGTCAAAACCTTTAAATCAAGATTGCCAAGAGAGGCAATTATTGACGATAGTGAGCAAGTCCATCGATATCAAGGCCCCCGTCAGCACGGTCTTTACGTATTTTGCAAGGCCAGAGCACGTCTCTGACCAAATGACTGACAACGGAGTGGGCATGACTGTCATTCCCATGGACATAAAGGAGGGAATGGGCGTAGGCACCACCTTTAGGATAATCAGCGACTTTAGCGGAAAAAGGCTCGAATGGGACTGCGAGACTACGGAATTTGACAGGGAAGAGAGAATCTCGGCAAAACAGATCAATGGGCCGTTTAAGAGGTGGAATATAACAAACGAGTTCAAGGCGCTAGGCGACAACCTGACTAGCGTCACCATGACAGTGGACTATCAGATGCCGTTTGGCCCGCTAGGCGCCATCATGAACAAGGCGAAATTTGAAAAATCCGCCAGGCGCGGGATGGAGACTGCCCTGTTCAAGGTGAGGGGACTGCTAGAGGGCAACGGCTCGATTCCGGTATACATTACGCTTGATGCCTATCAAAAGCTCCTCTCTGAAAAGAAAAAGATGAACGACATACCAGTGTCCACCGTCCTTTCTGCGATTCTTGAAAAGTATGAGCAGCTAGACTCCAAAGTGGCAAGCTAGGTTTCACACCTTAACGTTAATAACAACTTTGAAGCTGGATCAGTGTGCGGGTCTATGGCTCAGCCAGGTAGAGCACCGGACTCTTAATCCGGCTGTCAGGGGTTCGAATCCCCTTAGACCCGCCATTTTTTTAACACAACTATATGATATAATGTTTTCAGAATCGAGCAAAAAAAATATTCTGGATTTTAGAATTGTAAACAAATTTCATTTCCAAAAAATGATTTTAAAAATTGTATTATTCAAATCAAGGGCAGAATTGGAAGGGCGCCGTATTATTTCACAATATAAAAACATCCCATATATAATTCCTAATGAAAGAATGTCAAAGTTGAGGTATCAACGATGATGCAACAACATAGAGGTATCAACGTTGATCAAAATGCGCCAAGTACAAATACGATTACATCCAAATCAAAGATCCGAAGCTGGAACAGAATGGCGACCGAACCCCCTAAACTATTATTGAATAATGATGACATACGCAGATGGTATGATAACATTCGCCGCTCAAGCGTGTTAAGCGCAGGCGTAAAGTTGCGGCGACTGAATCTTTTCTGCGACAGGATCAAAGTATCACCCGAACAGCTTGTAAAGACTGGACGGGAGGATCCAATGCAAGTAGAAAACATACTGCTTGATCACGTCTCGTGGATGGAGGGACAGAAATATGCGCCGGGATACATCGGCGGCATGATAAAGGCGATAAAGTCTTGGCTAGAGTACAACCATATAGAGATAAAGCGCAAGATAAAGATCAGAAACGAGGACGTGCCGGTAAGAATCCAGGACGAAAAGGTTCCGGATCAGGATCAGCTGCGGCAAATTCTTGATGCCGGAGCCCCGCGTGACAGGGTCATAATCAGCCTGATGGCGTTCTCCGGAATACGTCCGCAGGTTATGGGCACCGTAGAGAGGGACGACGGTCTGTGCCTTGGTGACATGCCAGAGCTTGTAATCGACGGCGATAGGGTTAGATTTGAAAAAATGCCTGCCAGAATAATAGTACGGGCGAATCTGAGCAAGACGCGCAACAAGTACATGACGTTTCTGAGCGAGCAGGGTTGCAAGTATGTCCTGGGATATCTTCAAGCGCGCATAGCGCGCGGGGAGATATTGAAGCCGGACTCTGCACTGATTGCGGTTGGACATGGATACAGGATAAAGGGAAGGCGCAAGGACGACTCAAACCTGTATCTGACCACGACAAACATATCGTCTAGCATACGGCCGATTATCTGGAGCGTGATGAAGATCCGGCCGTACGCCCTGAGGGCGTACTTTGACACGCAGATGCTCATGGCCGAAAGCCACGGGTGCATGACGCACGCATACAGGCAGTTCTTTATGGGCCACAAGGGCGACATGGAGGCGCGATATACGACCAACAAGGGAATGCTGACAGAGCAGATGATGGAGGATATGAGGCGCGCATACACACAAAGCCAGATGTTTCTGGCCACCGACTCCTCTGGTGCGGGCATGGACAAAAAGGAGATGCTGCTCGAGATGTGGCGCCAGCAGGCGACAATGTACGGGGTGGACCCGCCCGTGCTTGCTCAGGACCCAAAATCAGAGCAGACCCCAGACAGGATAAAGCAGGAAGAGCCTGTCGGCCGTAACCCCTTTGAGAGCAAGATTGTAAAGGATGAGCAGAGCCTGCTGGAGCATTCGGCCCGGGGGTGGGATATGGACAAGGAGCTCTCCGACGGCAGATTCCTTGTGCGCCGGCCAATCACACAAAAGGTGGAATCCTAATGTCAGAGGGTCTGCTAGCGCAAATTGCAGAAAAAGCACAATTCCCACATGAGCCTCTAGCGGTATTTTCCGAGTCTTTCCTTGGTCAATATCTTGGATCTTGCCAATATGGGGCTTTGGGAATTATTGAGTCGTTCTTTGAGATCAGGCAGACGTTGGTTTGATCGCATGGAATCTGCTTCTAATTTGGGTCTTTGATTGTCATGCCCAAATGCCACAGTCCAACTTTGGGTAAAAAAGCACAAAGAGCTACGTGAGGTAGCATAAAGAGCATAAAGAGCTACGTGGGGATAGCTCAAAGAGCTACGTGAGGTAGCATAAAGAGCATAAAGAGCTACGTGGGGATAGCTCAAAGAGCTACGTGAGGTAACACAAAGTGCACCAAGTGCTACGTATGGGTACACCAAGTGCACCAAGTGCACCCATTTTGCGTACACTGAGTGCACCAAGTGCTACGTATGGGTACACCAAATGTACCAAGTGTACCCTTTTTGCGTACACTGAGTGCTACGTGACGGTACACTGAGTGTACGCAATACACCTTTTTGCGTACACTGAGTGCTACGTGACGGTACACTGAGTGTACGCAATACACCTTTTTGCGTACACTGAGTGCTACGTGACGGTACACTGAGTGTACGCAATACACCTTTTTGCGTACACTGAGTGCTACGTGACGGTACACTGAGTGTACGCAATACACCTTTTTGCGTACACTGGGTACACCAAGTGCACTTTCTGTGTGCACAAAATGCACAATGTGCACAAAGAGCACAAAAAGCACTTTTTTTGTGCACAAAATGCACAATGGTTGTGCACAATGTGCACAATATGCACATTTTTTTGTGCACAAAGAGCACAATGGTTGTGCACAATGTGCACAAAGAAATATGACTGATATCCCTCACGTATGCGCATTTACGACAGACGAGTTCGCATTACCTCATAAATCCCCAACAACGAACCACGATTCAGTAATCTCAACGTCTTTCCCCGGGGCTCCCTGACGGGAGCCCCGTTCCACCACACCGTCGGGCTGTAGGCCAGCCCGACTAGCCAAGGACCATCCCGGGTCACAGGTTCGGCCCTCTTGCCCGGAATCATATAGGCCAGAGTCTCCGGCCGAACCATACACCAAGGCCGGCAGAGCCGGCCCTCTCCCAAAACCATCTGGGACAAAGTCTAGACTCCCACAAGTCACCAAGGCCGGCCACAAGCCACCAAGGGCCACAGGCCACATGACCAAGGAGAGTCTCTCAATCTTGAAGGCCAGCCCACTCTGTTATCTACTCCGACTCCTGAGCCGTTCCGTCATCCCAGCCTGTTTCGATCACAAAGAGGTCGATTACCGACCACAAAAGGGTCGTTTTTCAAGCCCCGCGCGCGGATTTCCAGCTCGCAGTTACCTCACAATCCCCACAACGACGAACTCATTCGGACTTCAAGGTCATCGCCCAAGGCTCCCTGACGGGAGCCCTATCCCATCACATCATCGGGCCGGCAGAGCCGGCCCTCTTGCCCAGAACCATCCCGGGCCGGAGTCCCGGCCCGGACAGGATACAAATCACATACACAACCCCACAGGTCACCAAGGCCCCCACAGGCCAGTACAGGTCACCAAGGCCCCCACAGGCCAGTACAGGTCACCAAGGCCCCCACAGGCCAGTACAGGTCACCAAGGCCCCCACAGGCCAGTACAGGTCACCAAGGCCCGTAAGCCCGTACAGGTCCCACATCACCAAGAGGAGTCTCTCAATCTTGATGGCCAGCCGACTCTGTGTTATCTGCTCTGGCTTTTGAGCCGTCCTGTCATCCGGATCCATTTCGACCGCAAAAGCGCTTTTGACTGCATTTTTTTGACTGCAAAAATGCTTTTGGCATCTTTTTACTGACTGCAAAAATGCTTTTGACTGCATTTTTTTGACTGCAAAAATGCTTTTGGCATCTTTTTACTGACTGCAAAAATGCCAAAAATTGACTGCAAAAATGCTTTTGACTGCATTTTTTTGACTGCAAAAGTGCCATTTTTCAAGCCCCGCGCGCGGATTTCCAGCTCGCAGTTACCTCACAATCCCCACAACGACGAACTCATTCGGACTTCAAGGTCATCGCCCAAGGCTCCCTGACGGGAGCCCTATCCCATCACATCATCGGGCCGGCAGGGCCGGCCCTCTTGCCCAGAACCATCCCGGGCCGGAGTCCCGGCCCGGACAGGATACAAATCACATACACAACTCCCAGGTCACCAAGGCCCGTAAGCCCGTACAGGTCACCAAGGCCCGTAAGCCCGTACAGGTCACCAAGGCCCGTAAGCCCGTACAGGTCACCAAGGCCCGTAAGCCCGTACAGGTCACATGATCAAAGGGGGCATGTCCCAATCATAAGGGCCATCCGACTGGTATTATTTCCTATCGGCCTTTGTCTTGGATTTCCCACTGGTCTTTGCTAAATGTCTTTTACGTACCTTTACCTTCGACCTCTGATCGTATCTTCTTTTACGCGCCCTCACCTCCGGCCTCTGGGTGTATTCCTTCTGTTTTCTCTTTATTTCCGGCCTCTGGCTGTATTCCTTTTGCCGCTCCTTTACCTCCGGCCTCTGATAATATTCTAGCCGGTATTTCTGGAATTTTTTCTTTACCTCCGGCCTCTGACGGTATTCCTTTCGCCGCTCCCTTACCTCCGGCCTCTGGGTGTATTCCTTCTGTTTTCTCTTTATTTCCGGCCTCTGTTGGTATTCTCTTTTATGCTTCCTCACCTCCGGCCTCTGTTGGTATTCTCTTTTATGCTTCCTCACCTCCGGCCTCTGGTCGTATTCTTTCTGCCGCTCCCTTGCCTCCGGCCGCCGGTTGTATTTTCTCATGTATTCCTTTCGCCGCTCCCTCACCTCCGGCCTCTGATAATATTCTAGCCGGTATTTCTGGAATTTTTTCTTTACCTCCGGCCTCTGGGTGTATTCCTTCCGTTGTTTCCGATATCTTTGTCGTCGGGCCTGGATTTTTTCCCGATTTTCCCAATAGTATTCCTTCTGGTATTTTCTGAGCCTTTCCTTGGCCGATACGCCGGATTTTGTCTTGGATTTTTTACGGGTATTTTTTGCCCCCGATTTTGCCGGGCTTTTCCTGTTTTTGGCCAGTATCTTTTCCCGATAGTACTCCCTCTGGCGCCTTAGCCTCTCCAGCCTTTTCTTGGCCGATTCTATAGATTTTGCCAATGTGTGATGTCTTGTTTGGTAATTATTATGGGTTGTTCTTTGTGCACAAAAGTTTTGTACATAATGAGTATTGATTTGACCTCATAATACCTCACGACAATATCATTTCCTACAGTGTCTTATTTTTGGTTTTACCTTTAGCTTTAACGTTTTCGTTTTCTATTTTTGGAGAGAATCTTTGCCCTGTTTGCTTTATAGTATTTCCTCGCATATTCCCGATGGTATTTCCTGAGCTGTGCCTTGGTAGGTCCCTTGGATCTTGCACTGGATTTCCCACGGTTTTCCTCGTCTTTGTTTGGGACTTTCTACCTGGTTTTCTACCCGGCTTTCTTTTGGGTCTGCCGGGTTTTCCCTTGGGTTTTCTACCGGTCTTTAATTTTGCTTGATATTTTCTGTTTTGAGCCAAGATCGTTTCCTTGTTTGCCTTATAGTATTTTGCGCGGTATATTCGAAGTCGTTCCTTGGCAGCGTCAGACAGGATGAGCCTTGTATTTTGGGGCGGGATGCTTGCGGATTTGCGGGTTGTAGCGGCATGATCAAAGTCTAGGGTTGGATCTTTGGCTGCATGTGTATAATTCCGATTTACAAAGGCCAAACAATGCATAAAATGCATGCCGTATGCCAAGGCATTGTCGAGGATTATTCCGGTTTTGTCACGGTAATACATGCGTCAAATTTTTCTGCCGCAAGACGAGAATGGCTCTGGTGCGGGCTTTATGGCGTACGAGACGTTGCAGTCCTGCACGTGATTTTATAAATATGCTTTTTGGATTTGATGCGCATTGACCGTGTACGTAAAGTTGTCGTGAGTCTAGTACGTGTGGGGCAGAACACCATACGTTGGGAATCTGTGTGTCATGCGGGCCAAAAATACAAAAGATTTCCAGGATTGTGTGCAGTTGATCCGGACTGCCGGCATGACGTCAAAACACATCCTGATCTTGCAGATCCGTTTCACGTGTGGATGATTCCAGAATAAACCGATGTGGTGCGTGAAAGTTCATAAAGCCTGATCGGCCGGCTGGGAATTTTATCTAAACCGTCTGATCGCGTGAACTTTGGATCGCATGATGTGTACGGTGATCCGTTGACATCATAAACCCCGTTCTGGCACGGACCTGTACAAGTGTGGTGCAAATGTGCGCCATTCCGGCTTGGGGGCAAAAGCGGCGGCTTGGGTACCGGGTGATGCGGCCGGCCGATCTGTCATTTTGCAGTAAATTCGGCCCTGACTGGGGCGATCTGATCTGCCATGGGCAAACTGTGTGGTTAGGCACGTTTCATGGGAATTCCCTCGTTTTGCAATGAACGACTCGTTCATTACCCTTTTATAGTATTTTTTTCTAAAAAATCGTAAGAACATGAAAAACAAAATAGATAACGACAAAATACGAAAAACAACTAGTCTAATAATAATGACGATAATGGTTGCAGGTGGACTGACGTTTGCCATTCCTGGCACGCCGGTCGCACATGCAGCTACCGAAAACCTGTTCGTTTCTGCGGAAAACTCACTGTTTGACAACAGCATTGCCGGCCCTATGGTCGTCGAGATTGTAGTCAACGATCCTGACTTGAAGGATGTGGACTCGCTAGAATCCGAACCAGACGTGACGGTCAATGGACAAGACATACAGATGGTACAGGCAACTGACGGCAACTGGTATGCGTACTTTGCAGAAGCAAGTATGGCAGAAGCTGCTGATCTTATTGGTATTAATGGTGAATCATTGGACTTTGGTACATTCTGTACTGAAGGATCTGCTGATGCTGCCACTGATGATGATGCCACTGATGCTGCTGTTAGTCTTACCAGTTATTCTGATACCGATGGTGTATACTTTGAAGATGCAACATGTGGTAACGAAGCTACTGGTACTCCAACTGGATCATTACCTGATGACAGAAATGACAACCAAAATGTTCTCAGAGAACAAAAAACACCTACCGCCGAAGGAAATGGTGGAGTAACTCTTGGACAAGTCGGTCTAGCTCCCAACGAATTTCCTGCCATTCAAGTGTTTAACTTTGCCGTAGATGGAACCATCGAGGTAAAGTACAACAAGGGTGGCGGAGAACAACAGATTGATTTGGTATACTTGGATGATGCCGATGGATATGCCGGCCTGTCACTAGACAGGGAGGACTATCCACCTGGAGCATCAGTTCATTTTACCATAACTGATCTACAGCTAAACATCGACCCAACTGACGAAGACTCTTGGACATTTTCGACACCCTTTGGCGCCACTGAAACCAGATACCAAGTATTTGATGAGAATGGCGAATCACAAGGAGGTGCAGGTGATCATCCAGACATACCTCTTAGTACCCTGAACTTTGACGACAATGGAGCTTTGATACTGTATCCGAACAAGGAGAACCATGAATTTGGTGATCTACTTCAGCTACAAGACAATACAGAACAGGTACTGAGCAGTGATGTAGAAAATGGTATAGCTGAACTTGCAACGGCGACAGTCACACTAGATGATGGTACAGCCATAACAGACATTGATGCAGGTGCTGCTCCAGTGACCATAACTGAAACTCAGTCAAACTCTGGCATATTCAAAAACACCGATGAAGGCGATATAGCCAACATTGTTGTTCATGCTGATGCGCCTAGAGGAGTCAGTGCAAGCATCGATTACAACCTCTCAGAAAAGTCAATCTTTGTTACCAATTACTTTGGTAGCATAGAATTTGGCAAAGACGGAGTAGGTGATGCATGGAACTCTGGTGAACAGATATCAATCACACTCACAGACGGCGACATCAACAGAAACAGCCTGGTCGACGAAGACCTGGATCTATTTGATTCAAACGTCCCACTGATTCCAAGCGTTAGAATTGGAAGCCCAGTGACACTGGCCGGTACGACTGGAGTTACAATTGAAGGCGGTAATGCTGCTAATATTGGAAGCTCTGAAGTTCAAGCCTTTAGTGACAGGATGTTGATCGTAGTTAATAGCTCTATCACTGTAACCGCTCCTCTAACACTCACATTCGACAAAGGTGATGGCACGGTATTGAGGGACTTCTTTGATGGAGCATCCAACGATACGGTACATCACTTCCTGAACTATGATCTACGATCATTTGGAGATGTTGACAGTGATATTGGCACTCTAACATTTAGTGTTAATAACGGCACTGAGGTTGATATTGCCACATCTGAAGGACTTCAGGGCTTGGTTCTACTAGATGAAACCGACTTGACTATTGTAGAAAGAGGATTCCTGGGTGAAGATCTAACTGTAGAGATTGTTGACTTTGGTGAGGACATTCCTGCAGCCACGTATCCTATAGCAATCGACTTCTTTAGCTATGGCCAAATAGGCGACGGTGTTGCTCCTGGTGACAGGGTCAACAATGCCATCTATAGGCTGGAGCTAGAAGAGAGCGGGGACAATACCGGAGTCTTTATAGGCTCCCTAGAGTTCCTGATGCTAAACCAGCTCAATGTCAACGATCCTAATTCTTACATTCCGAATCTGGACGTGATCAGCGATGATGCAGAAATGATCATCCACAATGATCTTACAGACGAGGATTCAGTGAGAATCAACTATCTTGACTTTGGCGAGGATGGCGTGGCTACACAGGTCGCAGACCAGGTAGAAGCACCGACTCATTCAGGCGTAGTATCGTTTGACTCAAACAACTACAAGATTGCCGACACGGTAACAGTTACCCTTGAGGATCCGGATCTGAACACAGATGTGGAGGTAAGGGATATCTTTACTGTGGTACGTAATACTAGCGGTACCACATCCTTTAATGTTGATGTGGTTGGAACCGATGATAATCCAGCTGACAATCTTGGACGACTGCTTGATATCACCTTCGACGACGAACTATGGACAAGTGCTGAGCGTAATGGATGCTTCGGAGATAATCCTGCAGACGATGGACTTGGAGCCACTGGATTTACCATGGCCGAGACCACAAAGGCTTCAGGAATATTCACAGGAACATTCCAGATACCTACAGTGTACTGTCCAGCAGACACATCTGGAACTGAAGAAATTCCTGGATATGTATCCACTACTGGTGTAGACTTGGAGGTAAACTATGTCGACTATAGAGATCTGTCCGGCGAAATCATCGAAGTAGGTGATTCTGCTGGAATCCGCGCAAACACTGGTTCGGTCAGCTTTGACAAAACTGTCTACCCGGTACCATTCGGTACTGTTGGTGAGACTGACGGAGTTGCCGACTTTGATCCCGAGAGTGGTTCTGGCCCTAGTGGAAGAGCCATATTCCCGGTTCATGTAGCCAGTATAGGCAGTGACGGCATACAGCCAGACGAGACAATCCAAAACGGTGATCTGACCATACACGTAAGGGTCAACGATCCGGACTATGACATATCTGGCAGTGGTGAGGACATGATTGCAGACGGAGCACGAGGACCGATAGAAGTTTCCGTGTCTAGAGGCTCTGAGACTGTAATCCTGGCAACTGCAGGTGGAGAAGCAAGTAGCGGTACCCACCTCACAGTAGGCACAGAACCTGAAGACAACCAGTACGAATTCGGCCCGATTGCAGAGATTGCACCGGATGCCGGAATATTCGAGCTGGATCTGCCTGTCAGGTATACTGACGGCCCGTCTAG
This sequence comes from Cenarchaeum sp., assembly GCA_965212015.1. GTDB lineage: Archaea > Thermoproteota > Nitrososphaeria > Nitrososphaerales > Nitrosopumilaceae > Cenarchaeum. The sequence goes on along the minus strand of OZ243037.1, from coordinate 1,157,114 downwards.
CAACAACTGTCCGAACACTGACAACTTTGAGAATGTAGCAGACGGTTCAAGAGGCAACTCTACTGTCCGATTCAACGGTGATACAGAGCGCAACTATTGTATCCTGCAAGGCGACATTCTCACAGTGATATACACGGATCCAACAGACGCATCAGGTGAAGAAAACACAGTGACTGATTCAGCTACATTCGACCTCAGAAACGGCATACTACAATCCGACAAGTCCGCGTACATTATTGGAGGGGACATGATTCTGACTCTAATCGAGCCAGATCTTGACCTTGAAAATGACGAGCGCGAGACCTATACACTGGATCTCATTGAATGGGATTCAGACGATGCCGCACTGACCATGGGTATACTAGGTGGTCAAGACACAGCATTCGATCCAGAACCAAGTGCATTTAGAGAGACAGGTGACAGCACTGGAATCTTCCAGGTTGTCATTGAAATCCCTGAAGCACTAAGCGAAAGCAATCTGGACAGAGGCGAGGCAATCGAGCTAGAATACACCGATTGGGGTCCATCTGGCGCAAACTATGTTGGTGACGAGGACGAAGATGTAAATCTTACAGTACTCACATCCAACTTTGGTGCCACGATAGAGCTCGATCAAAAGGTGTATACCTGGACTGACAAGGTGTATATCACCATACTTGCACCTGACCACAACTTTGACAGCGATCTGATTGATGAAATCGGAGAAACGAGAGAGGACGTGGTAAGGGTAAACACTGGTGAGGGCGATCTTGACCAATACAGGCTGACTGAGACGGGTCCCGACACGGGCATATTTACCGGAGAGGTAATACTCACCGGTTTCTTGCACGATGCTGACGGCGACACGACTACGGGCAACGACCTAGGACAGGACGTTGGATTTGCCATACCGGCAAACTACGAGTCTGACGGTCAGGGCCCGACTAATGGTCTCTTGTCTGCCACTGAAGACGACGGTGTAACGGTGTCCTTTGAGTTCTCAGAGGATGAGACCGTAATCGGCTCTTCATTGATCAGATGGAACCTAGGTGAGGTAAGCTGGCTAGAAGCTAGCTATGCTGCATCATCAACAGGCACTGTACGTGTGATTGATCCGGACATGAACTGGAATCCAGAATCGGTAGACAACTTCGACATTGACGTTCGCTCTGATAGTGACAGCGGAGGCATTGACCTCACTGTAACTGAGACCAACCAGGCAACTGGTATATTTGAGGGCACGGTGACATTCTCGCTAACCGAGGACTCATCTGGCCACAGGCTCAGAGTAGCTGAAGGCGACACGGTAAAGGCTGAATATGACGACAATACTCTCCCAGACCTGCCTGACAGGACTTACTCACCTTCGGATGAGGTACAGATTACGGGAACAACGTTCATCGGTACAATAGTACCGCCTCTTGAGCGCCTGGTAATCAACGATCCGCGAGTAGTCGACGGCCAAGGAAACCCCCTAGCTAGCATATCCGTGGATACACGGGTGCACTTTGAGGCGGACTTGATCAGCGGACAGGACAAGGAGCAGGACTATGCATATTTGGTACAGATCGAAGACGCAAACGGAGTGATCATCAAACTTGATTGGTCCGGAGGCGTAATGCCAGCTGGCGGTTCACAAAACGCAGCACAGTCATGGATACCTGACACACCTGGAGCATACACAGTAACAATGTTTGCCTGGGAATCAGTATCCAACCCGACTGCACTGTCACCCAAAGCCGTAATAGACATCAACGTAGTATAGACTAGAAACAACACATTTCCCCTTTTTTTATTTTTTTTAGAGGCCTAACGTTAGTTGTAGAGTATTGGTATGGTGATTTTGGGTGATTTTTGAGCGTGAGAGGCTGGAATGGTCGTTTTTGGAGGTTGAGTGTTTGTTTTCTGGCTTGGGCGGTTCGGCTTGCATATCTGTTTCCGAGAGCTGGGCCTCTGGGAGGGTTCTGGGAGTGGGATTTGTGGAGATGCTGACCTGATCGTAAAGTTTAAACCTGAATTCATATGACATGATCTATGCAATGTTCAAATTGTGGTCGAAAAATAGACAAATATCCCTGTCCTTATTGTAAAAAAGAAGGCGAGGCATTTAAGGCGACAAAAGGCACTACTGGCGATTATTAGATTTTCCGCAATAGTCTTGACAAATGAATGAAATAAAAATCTGGCCTTTTTGACTTCCAATCTCGGATCAGTTTTTTTGCACATTCATTATTTTTAATCAATTTTAAGACATGACCATGTAGATGTACTATGTGATCCGTCGAAAGTAATTTGTCTTTTTCAAACAAGCCCATCTCCTCAAAATGATTCAATAATTTCAATAATTCTTTATTTTTGTCCCACTTATCATTTGGCAACTCATTTGTATTTAAAAAGCGCACAGTTTTTCTGAAATCATCCTCTCTAAAACGCTTTAACATTTCCATTGATATGTTGACTGAAGTTGTTTTTTTCTGATGAACATGCTGCAGCCGAGCAAAAATTAAGGCGATACATCCTATAGTTCCTGACAAAATGAGAGCAGTATCGATCATATTCAATAAATTGAGAGCGGCATCGATCATATCCAATATTAATCCAAATACAAGACTAATTTGTGTTTCTATCAGAGTATCATTGTGGGTATCATCAGTATCTCGTCATCCGCCTTGGATCTTTTTTTCCTGGCCAGTACGGATGAAGTGAGAAATATCATCTGGAATATGCCGTCGGCAAATACAAGATAGTCAGATATCATGCTCTGATCGATGCCATAATTTGCCACAAGGCATTCCTGTGTTGTACTGTGTCTTTTGTGCTCTAAACCTAAGAGCAAAACATGTCGGATGTGCAGCTTGCACCTGTTTCCAGGATCATGACTAGTCTTTGAACTCTCAGAACAGTCTTTTGTACTCATCTTTTCTTACCATCTTTGAGAATAATCTTAGGGCATGGTTGAATTTGATAGAATTAAAGCCTGTCTTGCCAAAGAGGGATTTTTCCGTTATTATCATGTTGTCAAATGACTCTATGATATGCATGTGTATGGGATCATCCGTACTTTTGTCATGGTTTTCCAGCATATTCTCAGGCTTGTAATATCTATGAATAATTGAATATTATTAAATTTTCATTTTAACATATTGTTCCAAATCAGATTTATTAATAGATATGAAGTTTTTAAGGCCAATATAATCACAGTACCATTTATAAAAATATTTCTTTCTATTTTCATTTCCGATTGAATCGTCTAAACTAAGTAATTGATCTTTTAATGATGAATCTATTCCATTTGTAATTAGAATTCCATCTGATTTGAGAAATTGTACACATTTGTTTAATATCTCTTGTTTAACATCATTATTTACTCCGACAAAAATATTTGCACAAATAATAATATCACATTCATCTAATTCTTTATTATCAACATCCAATATATCTTTCCGAATAAACACATCTAGATTTGAATTTGCTTTTGATACTAATCGTGATATATATCTGGGAATTCGTGATGGCCATGAGAAATCATCAATACCAATTATAACTAATTCAAGATTATTTTCATGAAATAAGACTGATTTACATTTTGCTATAGCTTTGCCTGTAGAACAACCGACATCTAATATTCGTAATTTCTTATTCGGATCGTCTGAATATTTGAGAATATGTTTTGTTATTCCAGAACATACATATCGATTCTTGAAAGTTATGTGGCAATTCCATTTATTTAGCAAACTAATATTATCAATAATATGTCCTTATTATTTATTTGGATCATTTAGGTGTAATAGATTAGGTTGAGTACAAGGACAATTTCCTCCAACATCTGTCTTCAATAATTTTGCGATCAGCCCAAGCCATGATCCGTATGCGATAAAGAGCTTGCACCGGAGGCAGATTGCACACGCGAATCCATGTTGGAATCAACGTATCCAAAGATGGATTAAACCCCGTCCTATAAAAAACAAACTGGGATATGCCTGAGCGTGCATAGTGGACGATGCCGTATCAATAACGGTTGCCAGAACAAAGGCACAGGCCTACTGTACGAATATTATCTACACTGGAATATCCCGATAATGCGTGACGGATATTCCTGGTATAATTCGTTCTGCATCCAGTAGAAGTGCTGGTCGCACATACTGCACGAATTAGACAATCTTGGGGATGACGATCCGTAAATACAGATACTGCACCAAAAACTGTAGTGATTATTCCATGAGGCAAACTTGTGCCGCCGGATATTGGGAATGTCGAATATGACTCTATGATCATCTGGGCCAGAAGCATCGCACAGATGTATCTGGATCAAAATTCGGCACCACGCTGGATAATGCGGCAGATGATCTGTTCACGTTCATACGGCATCCCGGGATGGAGCCGACAAATAACGAATCTGAAAGGATGATACGCAGAGTGGTGATCCACCGGAAGATACGGATGAGGATTGCCACGGCAAGTGGCATGAGTATGTTTGGTGTACTGATGACGTGCTTTCTGAGCTGGTGCAAACAGGCCTGAATAGGGCAGAAAAGCTGCGGGAATTGCTAGGGAAACTTAATCGATTATATAATTTTTGGTGAAACATTTAAATTTAAACAATAATAATGTTAATTATGAAAATGTGTAAATTTCGAGTTCAAAATTATAAAAAAATTAATGATAGTGGCTGGATTAATATTAAAGATTTTACCACATTTGTGGGAAAAAATGAATCAGGCAAATCAGCACTTTTTAGAGGATTATCAAAATTAAATCCTTCTGATAAATCAACATATGATGGATTAAAAGAATTTCCACGAAGAAGATACACCGATGAATTCTCAGAGAAAAACTATCCAGTAAGCTCTGCAGAATTTGAACTTAATGATGATGAAAAATCTGTATTATCTGATATATCTGCATCTTTAAAAAACACTGAAACTATTGTAGTAACAAAATATTATAATAATAAATATAATTGGAATTTTAATCCTGAAATTTCTGAATTTGAACTTCCAACTAATATATATAACACAACATTAGAAAATTGGAAGGATTTTATTGAAAAATCTAGAGCACCAGAGGGTAAAGGAGAAATATTAAAACCAATAAAAACAAATTTAATTTCAATTATTGATCAACAAATTAAATCTATCACAGATTTAGAATTTATATCAAAAGAATTAATTTCTGAGATCTTTTCTAAAATAAATTCCCAAATATCTGAAGATTGGCAAGAACCTATTTTTAAAAAACTTCTTCAGGAAATATGTGATTTATTAGAAAAATTTAAAATTAACGCAGAACTTGATTCTGCAAATGATTGGTTTTTTAAAAATATGCCAAAATTTATTTATTTTGACAGATATGATATTCTAGATAGTGCAATTCATATTGATGATTTTATACGTAATATGAAAGAACATCCTGATGATTCTAAATTACGAATTACCAAATGTCTATTTGAACATGTAGGATTAGATCTTAATGAAATTAGCAAGTTAGATCTAAATGATGATCAAAAAACTAGACAAAATTTAGAACGAATGGCAGATGAGCGAGCAATTAAAATGTCTGCTGCATCACAAGCTATGACTCAGAAATTTACTTCTTGGTGGGAACAAAGAAAACATAATTTCAGATACCAAATTGACGGGAAAAATTTTAGAGTTTGGGTTTCTGATGATCTAGACCCTAGTGAAATAGAATTAGATCAAAGAAGTGCAGGAATGCAATATTTCTTTTCATTCTATTTAGTATTCCTAGTAGAAGCAAATATTAAACATACGAATTCTATTTTGTTGTTAGATGAACCAGGATTACAATTTCATGGTACTGCTCAACAAAAAACAGTTGAATTTTTAAAGAAAATTTCAAAAGATAATCAATTGTTATATACAACTCATTCACCATTTATGATAGATGGAGATCACCTTGAAAATGTCAAAATAGTTTTTGAAGATGTAGATGATTTTGGCACAACTAAAGTATCTGATAATATTTGGCCTAAAGACAATGATTCATTATTTGCATTACAGGCTGGATTGGGATATTCCTTGGCCCAAACATTATTTTATTCAAAATATCAACTTGTCGTTGAAGGCTTGACTGATTATCTTATTCTGAAATCAATGAGTGAACTCTTATCTTTACAAAAAATGTCTACATTAAACAGTGATATTGTAATTTCTCCGGCTGGAGGGACAAAAAACATGATGCCGTTAGCAAGCATGCTAATTGCTAATGATATTCAAATTGTCATATTGCTTGATGGGGATGAACAGGGATTACAAAAAGAAAAAACATTAAAAAAGAAATTATTGATTAATGGAATAATAATAGATTCATTTACTGGCAAAGATAAATCTGAAATTGAAGATTTTTTCGAAGATTCTCTTTATATAAAAGCTGTAAAAACTGTTTATCCCACACATGATATTGAATTCAATGAAGATGAAGAAAAAATTATTCCGATTGTAGATAAAATTGAATCTATATTTCGACGAAATGGATATGGAAAATTAGAAAAATGGAAAATAGATCGCGTTATCGTGGATTGGATTACAAAACAATCTACTGAAAAGAAGATCTCACATGATACGTGTAAGAAATTTGAAGAATTATTCAAACAAATTAATAAAACTTTAAAAAAATAGATTTATGAATCATGCATAGATATGCTCTATGTCACAACTCTTTTACCTCATAACGTGATCCTCCAATCCGTGCCAGTGCAGTCCAATTCACATCAGTATGACGTCATGCGGTCAGCACCATCCTGTTGTATGGGTACGATCCAAAGTTCATGCGACACAGACAGTCTTTTAGGTGGCATCGTTTTCCATATCTGGAAGATTTCTTCCACTCCGAATAATCATTTTTTGAATCCTGACTGCCATCCGACGCGGATACGACCATAATTTGGCATCTGTTGCACGAAAGAACACCGTATCGAGGCAGAAAGGAAACGACTGCACGCTCAAAAGCTTAAGAAGATAGAAAGATGACGATAAGGCAAGTATAATCTGCATCAAAAACCATAATCTGCGATCCAGTTTATAAGATACGGCGATATCATTCGTCATTGCTAAAGACAGACCCCGCAAGAACCAAAAAAGTCATCGAAATCCTCCTGGATTGGCACTCCAAAAAGACCGGCATATTTGAGGACGCCGATCTCCCGGAGAGCAATCTACCGGATGGCATCGCACCGGACAGCTATGAGTGTATAATGTTTTACACCCTTACCGTGGCAATAGACTATATGCGCAGCGCAAAGGATCTGTGGGAATCGGCAAGAAAGACAATGAATGATGAGCAAATCAGATGGGTGTTTTACCCCAGTATGGTGCATGAGAAAACCATATTACAGCTGAAAGCGGCCCTATTAAAGCACAAGCTGAGCAAAAGATGCAACAGGGATGCAGAGACATGGCATACCATCTGTGAGTCGTTTTTAGATCTGTTCGACGGCGATCCCCGCAAGCTATTCGAGGAGTACGATCATGACGCATATCGGATATTTGATGCCATGAGGAACAAATATGGGAAAAGATTCCCGTATTTGGCAGGCCGTACCGGCACATCCAAGATATTATCGCTGTGGATACGCATAATGCACAAGGAGGCAGGCATTCCATTCAAAAAACTAGAGCTTGTCCCCATTCCCATAGACATCCACACCGCAAGGGCGACTGTAACGACGGGATGTGTTGCAGGCGATTTTGAGGGAAATTTTGCCGAGCTGGCAGATAATGCAAAAAAGGCCTGGATGGATGCGTGCTCTGGTACCGGGCATTATCCGCTCCAGCTGGACGAGGCGCTGTGGAATTTGGGGAGGCTTGGATGCTCCAATATAGTAAACGGCGAGTGCACGGTGCGCTCTAGGTGTAATCTTGCAAAATACTGTACCACAAACAAGGATTCCAGCATTGTAATATCGCAGAAGGATACTGTAAAAATCTCCACGAGCTGCTCGAAATGATAGCCATAGTTACCGCATGCGGGAACAAAAAGGAATCCATCCCGATGCCCGCCTATAAACTGTACAAGTCCGCGCGGATAAAGGCCGTATACAACAGGCGGCAGAACCACGACATGTTTATTTTGAGTGCCGAGCACGGCCTCATTCCGGCAGAAAAGGTGATTGCGCCGTACAACAGGCTGATGGACGAGCAGAGGTGCGACGAGCTTATTCCGCACGTGGCCGAATCCCTGAAAAAGTATGATACGGTTGTCTATTTTAAAGGCGGCTCTGGTTCTCCGTATAAAAGGTGCATGGCCGAGGCGTGCGGTATGGCCGGGGTAAAACTGGATGCCTTTGGGGATAAAATAATGCAGGGAATAGGGGATTTGCCTGGAAAGATAAGGGATGCAGAGTCGTAAATGATGCAATGATCATTTGGCATTGGGGCAAGGCTGTATTTTTGGCACAGCCGGATCGTGTTTATAACGGGTGATCAATTTCGGCCTTTACAGAAGTTTATAGTGATTGAGATTCTTTCTGGTTTCATAAAGCCTCCATTTTGGGATCTGATTTGTGTGCGGGCGAATGCAATATGGGGGCCAGTCTGATTCACCCTTGAATCTAGCTGCCCGCCTCGGAGGGTGAGATTTGTGACGTTCTGGCATCAAATATTCCGCATATGTCAGATCGGCACATTCTGGCCTTGAAATAATCAAAGCGGTACGGAAGAAATTTTCGGTATATAAAGCATCCATCAACTTCACAGCATTCAAAATAGAATGATTAAAAAGTACCCGCGTATATCAAAAAACTATTGACCATGGATATTAATTCGTTGGAAGTGATAACCAATATTATTGTGATTATCTCTGTCATTGGCTCACCAATAGCGTATTTTGGGAAGAGAAAATTGGATAAAAATACAAATCGCAACAATGCAGGACATTCCATATTGGACGCAATCAGGAATATTCAGGCGAATCTAAATGATAACGGCAAATTAAAACCCATATGCCGTATTCGTGATGATGGCCAAAAGATCAAATTCCATCCAATGTACATAGGTTATGCCGGATTTCAAAGCGCCATCCATTCTGGGCATTACACCTTGTTTTCTAAACACTTACAGAGAGTACTGGATGATATTTATCTCAGAATAGAATTGAACAACAAAACCATGGATACAATTCAAGAGCTGTTCCTGTTTTCAAAACAAAACAATATAAAATTGGGAACAGCGGAATACCATGATCTTATGATCGATGTCTGGATACAATTAACAAAAATCCAAAATGAGATATTACAATATGCCCAAATCTTCAAAGATCAATTAAAAGAAGAAACTAAGATCGACTGACGTCAATTTTAGGCTTGGTATCTTCATTTGCATCATATGGGAACGTGCACATAAAGATGTTCTCTGTCTTGTTTTTATCCGACTGAACCATAATTTCCATTGGATGTAGTTCCTTATTAAGTTTAATGTACGAGGTCACCCCGTCATGCCTAAAAGACAGCCGTAATGCGAAATTCACGCCTTCCAGTAGGACGTGACCGGTCTACGTACTGTAAATTTGGAAAGATCTGACCGATCCAGGTAGAAAAGCTGATTGGGCGGAATCTTTGGCTACCCACCCCCAGGGCTTCCATACGGTACTCTCAAACAATCCACAAGGACCATGTGAAATTTGCCGCCCCAAACCAAGATCGACACAAGGCCAATCCGGCACAGGATTACCAAGACCGGGATTCCCCGTTTTATGGGATCCGATCTGCGGGCGTCATTTTGGGGGAATCATTAGGGCAACATACATGGAAACACAATTATTAATTCCGGATTAATCCGTAGCATATTGGCAGGCGTAAAACCAGAAAAGCCGGATGCAGACAAAGCCAGACGCAAATACATGCGTGAATACACCAAGAGGCCGGAGGTAAAGGAAAGGCTCAGAAAACGCGATCAAAGGCCGGAGGCAAAGGAGAGCCGCCGGAAATACCAGAGGGAATACGGCCAAAAACCGGGGGTAAGGGAGCGCAAGAGACTGTACATGCAAAAATACACAAAGAAATACCAGCAGAGGCCGGAGGTAAGGGAAAGAACCCGGAAATACCAAAAGACAGCCAAGATAGTAGAGTACAAAAGACTATACCGGAACAGGCCGGAGATGAAAAAACGCATGAAAAAATACCGCCAGAGGCCGGAGGTAAGGGAGCGGCGAAAGGAATACCTGAAAAAATACTATCAGAGACCAGAGATAAAGAGAAAACTCCCGAAACACAGCCAGCTGCCGGAGGTAAAGAGAAAACAGAAGGAATACAGCCAGCGGCCGGAGGTGAAAAAGTGGCATAAAGAATACCGCCAGAGGCCGGAGGTAAGGGAGCGGCAAAAGGAATACATGAAAAAATATCGCCAGAGGCCAGAGATAAAGAAAAAACTCCGGAAACACCGCCAGAGGCCGGAAGTGAAAAAGCGGCATAAAGAATACCGCCAGAGACCGGAGGTAAAGGAGCGGCAAAAGGAATACCAGCAGAGATCGGAGATAAAGAGAAAACAGAAGGAATACAGCCAGCGGACAGTGATAAAGGAGCGGATCCGTAAATATCATAGAGAATACACCCAGAGGCCGGAGGTAAAGAGAAAACTCCAGAAATACAACCGAGAATATCATAAGGAATACCAGCAGAGACCGGAGGTAAAAAAGCGGCAAAAGGAATACAGCCAGAGGCCGGAGGTAAGGAAGCGGCAAAAGGAATACCAGCAGAGACCGGAGATAAAGAGAAAACAGAAGGAATACAGCCAGAGGCCGGAGGTAAGGAAGCGACAAAAGGAACACCGGCAGAGACCGGAGATAAAGAGAAAACAGAAGGAATACAGCCAGCTGCCGGAGATAAAGAGAAAACAGAAGGAATACACCCAGAGGCCGGAGGTAAGGGAGCGGCAGAGGGAATATCTGAAAAAATACCAGCAGAGACCGGAGGTAAGGGAGCATAAAAGAGAATACCAACAGAGACCGGAGGTAAAGAAAAAACTCCAGAAATACCGGCTAGAATATTATCAGAGACCGGAGGTAAAAAAGCGGCAAAAGGAATACATGAGAAAATACAGCCGGCGGCCGGAGGTAAAGGAGCAGCAAAAGGAATATCGCCAGAGACCGGAGGTAAAGGAGCGGCAGAAAGAATACGAGCAGAGATCGGAGGTAAAGGCGCGTAGATCACACTCTAGAAAGACCCGAGCTAGATAACACAGACGCCGTGATTGTATGACATGCAGGCTCCGGCGTGTGGTCTGCCGGATTCCCGGCCCGGAAACTGCCTCCGGATGAGCTGACCTGCAGTCCGATGGAGTTTGGTGTAAGGCTCCCGCAACCTTGAACCGGACTACGAAAAATTTGAGGGCGCCGTAACCGGATCTGTCATGGATGCGAGTCAAAAATCGGGCGGGAACCCGGAACCACGCATAATTACCATAACTTTGATCGCAGCCATTGCGATCAGTCAAAAAACCACGCCTGTTTTCCGGACTCGCGTTTTACAAATTGCGGGTCTTTACAAAAAGCTATTAAGTGGGATAATGGTATTATACCGTATGAAAATTTCAGCCAGGACTCGAAATCTGGAGTATGTGAATTCCCTTAGACCCGCCAAGGTTTTGTTGGGGGTTGAAAGGAGCTCGCGGTATGAAATGCCCGGATTTGCCTGATTTTAATGGGCAAATAACAAGAATAACGAACCAAAAGGAGTAAAATCCTGTTATCTGATCAAAACTAGCCGATATTTGAGATGGAATAAACCCGTATCCACTACTAGCCCAAGATCGCCGACAACCATGTCGTCCTTGAGATCCGGTTACGGGTAACTATACTACGCTGAACTAGTATATTTGGATTTATGTAAAAATTCGCCCAAATTAGGGTTGTCAGGCCCCCAAGTCTAGTATGGCGAGAGTTTGAAAACCTCTATCGAGTCGCTCGATTCGCGGGTTCAAATCCCGTCCCTGACGCGGTTATTGGAATGCCGGGAATTGCATCCTGATGGATCAGGCATGGCCACCGGTCTGAACTACCCTTGGGTTTTAATCCGGATGACGGCGTCTCCGGCAAGGGTTCAGGCCGGAACAGCCCGTAAACCTTGACAAACTCGCCTAACCACTACGGTTTTTATCAAAAGAGGCACAATTTCATTCCGTGTCAGAATGTGACGGCCACAACTATGTTTATGACGAGGGAGGCTTTTACTGTACAAAATGCGGCCACATCAGGGAGTTTCGAAAGAGGCAGGCATCAAAACCCGTGATACTGGTCCTGTTGTTTTTGGCGGTAATCGGGGCCTTTCTAATACCATACAATCTTGATCTCAATATGACAGACCGGCAGGCGAGCAGGGCAATCGGCGATACGGAGAGCAACGTATCTGGTATGATAGGAGATTCCGGCCTGCTGCCCATCCGCACAGATAGCCTTGATCCCATGCTGGTCGAGGATCACATATACAAACTTACGAATGCGGAGAGGGTCTCGCGCGATTTAGAATCGCTTTACAGGGTGTCCGATATTGACTCTATTGCACGGGGCCACAGCGAGGACATGTACAGGCAGGATTATTTTGCCCATGATTCGCCGGAGGGCCACGATCCGAGCGACAGGGCAGAAAAGGCGGGGTATGAGTGCTGGAAGTATTACCAGGGACGCCCCTATCTTGCGGGTCTTGGGGAGAATCTTTCACAGTCGGTGACATATGCCAGCCATGGGGAGAATTGGGCAAAGACGCCCTACAGCTGGTATGACAGCGAGGAGGATCTGGCCCGCGCGATGGTGGACGGCTGGATGAACAGCACTACGGGACACAGGGAGAACATACTGAATCCGGGCTATGACAGGATAGGCGTCGGGGTGTTCATCGGCGAGGATGATGACTCTTACCACACTCAGAATTTCTGCTAGGAATGGACTAGAAACAGCAGAGTTTAAAAAAACACATTAAAACAATGCGCTTGATACGTCACAAAACAAGAGCGGGAATTCATCATGTACAACCAGGCTCGCAATACCCTCACAAACCCCAAAACAACGAACTCTGATTCTGACATTCAAGGTAATCTTGTAATACTTTCAGCATGGGGCCTTGTACCACCGGGCCGCAAACCGGCCCCAAATCATATGATCGGGGGCCGTATAGTCTGATCATCTCCCGCATTGCTCGCGTGAGGGGCTTTGGCATGGAATGATTCGGATCAATGTTTGAATGGGGGATTGAAAAACAAGGCAAAAATAATAGCGCCGTATCCACATGAGCCCTTGATGTCCCCATCTCAGATGGTCCAAGGGATTCGAATACGGGTAAATATTGTCAGTAAAAATAGTATAATATGTTATCGTTTGGCGCATATATGGTGACTTGCAGCCAAGTGTCCTTTAGTATATCGGATGATCTGGCAAAGATTGGATCGTATTCTTCTATCACTTTTTCCGTACTTGCCGCAATAGTACTATGAAATAGTCCGGCGACAGGCCAAACACAAGATGGTTCACTCCAAATATAAGATGCGTAAGAAAATGTGCCCGAATATTCCATAGATCTCCTGTTGATTTGGACGCCCGTACACTGGATTCAAGCGATTCGTCTCCCCTTGTTCTTTTTTTAGTACCATGTTGTCCTTGGTAATTCGTACCTTGTACACTCTTTATTTCTATAACCTTCCAAGTCGTTGTATTAAATATAACTAGACGTCGGTAAAAAATTCAATGGATTTCAAGCTGTTTGCCGATTTTTCCCAGATTTCCTTTTTGACAGATTCGATTTCCGAGTTATTTATCCGCACTTCAAAGTAAATGTCCGCATTTCTTGGTTTGTTGGTAGGCACGGTAATCTCTTCTAGCTTTGCACCGCGTTCCTGTAAAACATGCTTTATAATGTTGATTACCAAGGAGCACGTGGTCTGGTTCTCCGCATTCATGTCCGATTTTCTGGCCTCAGAATATGACACCTCGATTGTCGCAGGGACCTGTTTTTCCTCCAGTATGTTCATGACACCGTGACTCCGGCATGTTTTAAAAAGCTGTTCTTTTTAGTCTGTTACACAATTATGCCTGAATCCGTCCAAATCATGCAATTTTGACCCAGAACTGCAAAATACTATGCCAAAGAAGCTTTAGATCAGGGATTATTTGTCACGATGTGGTCTAGGTAGACTACAAATACGTGTCGCATGGCAGGCAGCTGGTGCTGATTTGGACTGTACAGAGCTAAAAAACGCAAACCACAACAAAATTGGACATCCGTTTGAATATGGCTTACGGGAATTGCCACCATAAGGGCAAATGACAAATCTGTCATACAGGTGCCTTCAGCGTTACGGTGTTGGATGAATTTTAGCCTTCTATAAAGATCAGGATCAGATGACCATAAATAGGTCAATACTAGAAATATATCATGCCAAAAACAGCATTTCGATCTCTCCCCCCCCCCCTCAAACATACATATTGTGCTGCTAATCGGCGTGTGTGCATTCGGCATTGCAGGCGTGTATGCCCAGACAGAGTTTGACGGTACAAATTATGATGTACCAGAGCCCACATCCACCGTCATCATACATCCGGACGATATATACCACAAGTTTGATCCCGGATTCTATGAAAAGATTCAAAATTTGACGCAGCAGACTGCACGCTCTACGTACGGGGAGTCAGGCGATGCAACACGCGAGGAAATACAATACTATGACGTGATAATCGCAGTTCCGCACGATTCACCGGATGCAGGTGATGAACAGGATCCGGCGCGGCAGAACAAGGATGTCCTGGTTGAAAAACTAGAGGGCATTGGCGCGCGCATCATATATGATGCAAGGATACTCTCGTTTGTGGCAGCATCCGTCCCGGTAACGTCCATGGACAGGCTGGCACAGTTTGACGAGGTGTACAGTATAGGGGACGGGGAAATTCCCATCACACCCCTGACTGACAGGGCAAAAGAGGTCACACATTCTACCGCTTCGGACATTTTGGGATCTGCCGGAAGATCACTTGACGGATCCGGCGTGACCGTACTGGTACTGGAAGGAGAAGCTGCCCAAAGCGAATTGATTGCCAATCTAGAGTCGTTTTTATGCGATGCTGGAATAGGCTGTGTTCCGGTCACGGATGCCACATTTGACCGCAATAATCACGCAACACAGGTGTCGCTAATTGTAGCATCGTCTGCCGAGACCAACGGAGGCATAGCGCCGGGGGTAAACCTTTTGAGCATAAGCAATAGAGCTGAAGGTTTTGCTTCTAGCGCAGGTGTTTTTCCCGGAATTGATCTGGCCCTTCAGATGGGGGCCGATGTTTTTAATGCATCTTTTACTAGTCTGGGCGTTTCCTGTGCCAACTTGCGCACAACCGATGTTATATATAACGAGGCGGCCACTAGGGGGCTAGTTGTAGTGGCTGGGGCAGGAAATTTTGGCCAGTTTAACAATATAGGCTCCCCCGCATGTCTGGCCAACGCAATTGCGGTAGGTTCTGTAGACCCTAAAAATAATGCAGTTATACTGACTAGTTCCTCGGACAAGGGACCGGGCCGCGGCACGATGATGCTAAAACCGGAGATTCTAGCCCCGGGAAGTGTAATCCTGACAGCTGACACGGGTATTCCGATACGCATAGGAGGCACCAGCTTTGCCACGCCGATAGTGGTGGGGGCATCGGCACTTTTGCTGGAATTCAACCCGGAACTTACGCCATCGCAGACAAAAATAGGCCTGCTTCTTGGGGCCGACTATATGGGACCCGTCCCGTGCACGTCGGCACAGTACGAGACGGCAAACGATACGGACGACTGCTCGTACGCGCGGCAGCCCGCAAGAGGAGACGTAGACAGGGACTCTTTTCGCATACTCAACAATGCGGGATTTGGAATTCTAAACGTATCTGGCGCCCTACAGCACGTGGATCCCACCTCGTCCCATGTAATATCGGATTTTCTTGACGCGGACATATCCTCAAAACAGTACTCCTTTGAGGTAACCGATACGTCCCGGCCGGTAAAGGTGATACTGTCATGGCTTGTAGGCCACGGACTAGAGTTTGATCCGTTTCCCCCCTTATCCGGGGTCCGCACGTTCATGGCCGATCTGGACTTTATGGTCGAGGCCCCAAACGGCGATGTTTTTTACGCAAATTCCACCCGGCAGATAAACGAGTTTGTCATCTTTGATCCGCCCGTCACGGGAAGATACAACGTGACTGTCACCTCGGATGCCACACTGTCAGATCCCGCGGAATACTTTGCACTTGGAAGCACGCAAGAGTTTACCATATTTCCGTCCTCGATAGACCCATCCGAGAGGCCCACTGCCACCATCTCTGTGGGGGATCTGCACGATGACTCTAGGACAAACTCTGCTGTTCTGGAATATACGGTAGAGTTTGACGAGAACGTGAGCGGGTTTGACGAGGGCGACATTGACATAGGCGGAAGCGCCAACGGCGGCTCGCCCCAAATAACCGGATTTGAGACGGTTACCGAGGGCCGAGAGTATTCGTTTGATGTGCTCTATTCATCCGACGGGACGGTACAGGTAACCATTGCGCGCGATGCAGCACTTGATGATGACGGAAATGGAAACCGTCCAGTCAGGTACACGCTGATCTTTGATACGGAAGCACCGCGTGTTTCATTCTTTACCGACAATGTACTTAGAGGACCCGGAGTCCGGGGTGATATTGTAAACGCCCAGAATCTCTTTTTTATATTATCATTTAGCGAAACCATGCGGACCATTTCAGAGCCCTACTTTACAGTAAGCGGTACTGCAAATGACGGAGACCCAACAATCACAGTTATAAGGACTGGTCTTGGCGGCAGCATAAGCACCCATGTGGATCGTGGCTCATCCGATGGAACCGTCATGCTGACCCTACACAATAACACGCTGACGGATCTGGCAGGCAACGCATTCATAGCCCCCTCCGAGCCGCACATTGCAATATTTGATACCACCCCGCCCGCATTTACGGTGGGCGGCAACTCGGGTGACTTTGAGACCGCCGTGGAGCTCGGAGACGAGTATGCGGCGCTTGCGATATCCGATATAGACGATGCCACCACCACCGTCGAGGAGACGGATACGGGCGGCGTTGACGTCTCGGGCCTTGGCACGTTTGCCGTGACATATACCGTGACTGATGCATCAGTTCCACCAAACTCGCACAGCATAACAGAGACCGTAACCATACAGGACACCACAAGGCCGGTAATTGCAATCAACGAGGACGATCCGTTCATCACCAGCATCAACCTGCCGTTTACAGATCCCGGAGCCGAGGTGACTGACAATGATCCGGATTATACCGGTATGGTCACCGCCTCCGGCAATGTCGATACAAATACGGCAGGCGAGTATACCGTTACGTATTCCGCACCTGCCGACGCATCGGGGAACACACCCGATCCCGTCATGCGTACGGTACGGGTGATAGACAGCGCATCCTTTGCAGTCACCATAACGTCTGATGTGCCCGACGGCAATTCCACCAGTATATCGCCTGTCCCGTTTACTGTACTGTTTGAAGACGTACCGGATGCCTTTGTCGCAGGCGATATTGAGGCAACCAATGCGGTCGTATCAGAACCGGAGGTAAACCCGTCAAATAGTCTCGAGTATACGTTTACGGCCACGCCGTCGGCAGACGGGACCGTAACTGTGTCGATTCCGCGCGAGAACGTCGATTCCGGCCTGCAAAACAACGCGGCATCGGGCACATACTCTGTGTTTTATGACACAATGACGCCGCAGATCACCATTACGGGACAAAATCCGTTACAGGTAAACATTGGCGGCGTATTTACGGATCCCGGGGCCGAGGTGACCGATAACGACCCGTCATATGATGGGACGGTCACTGCCACACACGACGTAGACGTCGATACGGAGGGCGACTATACCATAACATATTCAGCGCCGGCAGATGCGGCGGGAAACGCAGCCGTTGATGCCACCCGGCAGGTGCAAATAAGCGATCTTGCGGCGCCGGAATTGCTCACGGTACGGGCCACATCCCCCAATATTATAGTGCTAGAGTTCAGCGAGCCGGTATCTGGAAACCTTGACTCTAGCGTTACAGCCGAAGTCAACTTTGCAGGCCCGCCCATACAACATCCTGCCACAAACCCGGTATACCTCACACTTGACGTATCTGCAAATCCGCTGACGCTGCCGGGCCTTGCCACCGATAATATCCTGCCGGTATCGGTCTCTATTGACGATACGCTGACTGATTTGGCAGGAAACCCGATCACACCGGTATCGCGCCAGATAACCCTCGCCTTTGAGGTGCCCGTACAGCTGGACGATACGTCATCGAATCTTCCTGTTACGGAGAATGAAGCACAGATCAGCGAGATTCTCATTTCACAGGGAATAAACGGCACGCTTGACTATGAACCGGTTGCGCAGACCATAAACGGGATCACAAACGTGACTACAAACCTGCCGATTACGGCGACCCTGGAGAGGGGCACGAACGACGTGGTGCTAAACCTTGCCGGCTCTACCATGATAGAGGGCGCGCAGGACGAGTTTGACGGGACATTTGGCCTTCCCGCATCGCGCCAGACGTGCGCGCCTACATTCAACTCTAGGGAGACCGTCCAGAGCTGCATAGAGATCGGCATTACAAACGGTACGCTGTCCCTTGACAGGCCGGCATCCATATCGCTCCAGGGCGAGCAGGGCAACACGGCGTACTTTGGGGCAGAGCAGGGACAGATACGAACCGAGATTACCGCGCGGTGTGACGGTGCGACCGATGCCGCAATAGGCGGCACCCCGATAGGCCAGGACGGCCAGTGCTTTTTCAGGGATGCTGATTCCATGATAATACTGACCAGGCACTTTACCACCTTTGGCACGTTTAGCACCGCACCTGATACAAATCCCGCACCCAGCAGCTCTTCTGTCTCCAGGGGCGGCGGCGGAGGCGGGGGCGGCGGCCGTACAAACGTGGATACGGGCCAGTCCATAATACGGGACGATACGTCCAGGGATTCCGGTACGACTGAATTTCCGCACATACTGGCGCCGCACCTTACAGTCTATGACCTGTGCGGTGATACAGGAAACGTCAGGGTTGTTGCCTCTTCGGTATATTCCGGCAGACAGATGGACATCACCATACAGGCCGGCAGCAGCGTAATAACTGCAAAAGATGTCACGTCTGATGAGGACATATCAAGATATGTGGCAGAGCCCGGGGGCAGGACGTTTGGAATATTTGATGCTGTAGGCGTTCCATCACATGATACGATAAGCGTATCCGTATCCATCGAGGGCCTCTCAGTATCTGCAGGCCAGGACATAGACGCCACACCGTGCTCCGGTTATGACGTATCGCCGCACGACTTTGTAAAAATTATACCACCTGCAGAGCCCTACTTTATACCCGGTATAATAGAGCCGGCATGCGGGCCGGGAACCCACAGTGTCGGCGGCATATGCCAGGCGATACCAGAGCCCGCACCAATACGGGATGATCCCGTACCGGAGGTTATAGTCGAGATCCCCGAACCTGTAGAGGAAGCGCCAAAACCGGCAGAGACAGAACCCGCAGAGGCCGAATCATTACCTGCAGACGCACCTGTACAGGTGGATCCGGAACCCGTAATTGATCCCAAGCCGGAGATTGTATGCGGCTCTGGAACGCACAGTGTTGATGGCACATGCGTGCCCGTTGAGGAATCCTCTGACTGGTTTGCCGGACTGCTGAGATGGCTGGGGCTGGCATAACCTACGATGAAGTCATAAAGAACCATGAAAACCGACCGCAATGCTGATCACATTTTATGCAAATGCGGCAGAGCTCAAGCGAAAAGGGTGTTCAGAGTTTGAGCAACGGATGGCGGAGCTGAACATCAGACATCAAGGGAAAAACGGCGAATTGATACGGATGGTTTCACGATATTTTAGCCTGTGACATGGCAGAAAATCAAGCTATAAACATGCAAAATGAGATCTCATTTTATGAGATTCTATACGCTTGTAGATATAGTCGTAAATGTAAAATTCCATATTTTTATTCGATCCTCTTGGGGAAAATATTCAAAATACAGCTTGCATATGTTGTCATGGATAAAATAGGTGTTTTTCATATTGACACACGGCGAGACATGTTCCAGTTCATCAAGATTTGATGCATTAATTATCTTTTTAATCAGATTTATGACAATATGTCTTCTACTATAAAATTGATATTCCAGATTCTGGTCAAAATCAGGATCTATTTCTATGATCATCTAGTATGGTAATGATTCGTGCTTGTCTATTATCTCTTTCAGACTGGTACGAATGCCCTTGTTTTTCTTGTCCATAGTACGGGTTATAAAGGCGGTATCTTTTTCTGACCAGTTTGTCTCCTCTTCACTCCAATTACCAAAAGCCGGGTTTTTCATGTTATACAGTATATTACGGCGTGTATTAATATACTTTAGTTATGACGATTCTGCAAAGTTATCTAGGCCTAGGCACGATCTCTGTGATTCAAAATCAAACACAAAACTTGGGAAAAATCAGGACGATCCAGTCACGGTAGCCCAAGATTCCATCCAATCACCTTTTCAACCCGGATCTTTCCAAATTTACAGTCAAAATGGCTCAGAAACAGGCCCAAAAGCGATCAGGTGGCCAAATCCGTGTTCGGACCCACGCACGAAATTTCACTAAAAACTAACCCATCCCCTTAGACCCGCCTGTTTTTAGTGACAAATATAGCCTAGGATCCGTACACTATACATGAACATAGAGATGGCAGACATGCAAAACAGCGCATATTCGAACTTTATAGAGTCGGTAAAAAGCACCGAGACGCAGAGGGCCTACGGGCGTAATCTTGCCGAGTTTCTCAGGGCCATACCCGGCGAGGTGTTCCAAAAGCGCCTGAGACGGGCCCCTAAAAGGACGGGGCAGGACTGCCGAGGACGAGACGAGTCCGGATTATTCCATCCGGGGGCAGAATATGCTCTAGAGGTGATGCATAATTGACTAAATTTAAGACTATATTCAACCAACAACTTTAGATCGCACGTGTATGCCGCACATATCTGATGACAGAATCCAAGGATCAGATCATATACAGGCAACAGCAAGTGATCAAAAGTCTGGAGAAAAAACTCTACAAGGAAGACGATCTGTGGTATGCTGACGAGAATGCGGACAGGCGTAACAAGCCGAAAAAGTCAAAAATCATGCACAGGTGCGAGTTGCTTGACGAGTTTATCGCCAATCCGACCATGCTATATCACACTACAAAAAAGAATCCCAAACAGTTCAATTACATCCTGGAAAAATTCACGCGCAAGGTCAAGGCCGATCCGGACGCCCCCTTGTTTTCAGATGACAGATTCTATCCCGGAAACAGGTGCAAGCTGCACATTCGGCACGTACTGCTGTTGATAATGATGAAAGAAAAGCTTGGCATATCCCAGTACGAGCTCATGCCGATATTCGGGGTGGATCAGAGCACGATATCGCGATATCTAGAATTTGCCAGAACAATATTGTTGGAGATTCTTCCGACTGCAGAAAAAATCGCCAAAAAGATACAGAATGCAAAAAGTATCGAGGAGATAAAACATCTGGTTCCGGGCAGCAACGGGGGCGAGCTGTACATAGACGGCACGCACACGCCCATAGAGCGGCCGTCAGATCCTGATGCCAGCAAGGATTACTATTCCGGCAATAAAAAAAAGCACACGCTAAACACCACCATAGTGGCTAATCGCGACAAGCTGGTTATTACGACAGGAAAACCTGTGCCGGGATCGATGCAAGATCTCAAGATGTTCCAATATAACAACATCAATCTCGGACCGTTGAGCAAGAGCATGAAAGACAAGAATGCGGCAAAAAAGGACAAAGTTACGGTATACGTGGACAAGGGATACCAGGCCATCGAGGGAGATCTGCCCGGCGCCAACGTCCAAAAGCCCACCAAAAAACCAAAATGCGCCGAGCTAAACAGCACACAAAAAAATGAAAACAGAAGAATCAGCAACATTAGAATAAAAGTAGAGCACGCCATAAGGCTTCTAAAGCTGTACAAAGTATTGATTCATCTGTATGTCGGCACTGATGCGGAATTTTACAGGGATTTACAAGTGGTGACGGGTCTTGCAAACTTTGATCTGCTGTGGGATGAGCGACGGGAACGTCTCAAGTACGGATTTTGATCATACAATACGGGGCGCCTGAAGCGCTGTATTTTTGCGCATGATTTTGTGAAATTGTGTGTTTTTTGTGTGTTACAGACCGTACTTTGTCATGTTTTGTAACTTAACGCGTGTTGATCATGTGCCAGTTCTGTAAAGACGTCATGAGTTGATCGATTACGCATCACATCTTCTGATGACCCCGTCCCAATCACAAAGGCCATCTGACTAGGTGTTATCCGGGTTTTTGTCTGGGATTTTCCACGAATCTTTCTGGCCTACGACCTCTGGTAGTATTCCCCGAGCCGTTCCTTGGCCGATACCTTGGATTCTGCCAGCCCCGTTTGGGAATTGGTTGTTCCTGGGGCGCGGGAAATTTGCGGGTAACGAGCATTGGCTTGCAGCATGGAATCTGTTTCCGATTTATCTTTGATTTTCGTACATGCTGCCGCAGATCAACTTTGGGTAAAAAGAGCACAAAGAGCCACGTGAGGGTGCGCAAAGAGCTCTTGCGTACACTGGGTGCACCAAGTGCACTTTCTGTGTGCACAAAATACACAATGGTTGCGCACAATGTGCACAAAGAGACGTGCCTGATATCCCCCACGCACGCACGTTTGCAAGGACAAGTTCGCAGTTACCTCACAAATCCACCAACAACGAACTCTGACTCGTCCCTCAACGTCTTTCCTCGGGGCTCCCCGACGGGAGCCCCGTTCCACCACACCGTCGGGCCGGCTTTGGCCGGCCCGCCTACTCGGCATCATTCTGACCGGCGTCTCTGGCCGGATCATACGCCAAGGCCGGCTCTGGCCGGCCACAATCCACATGACTAGTGACCCAATTACCAGTATGTGCAGACTCGGCAAACTCGCGAATCGCTACGGGTTTTTAACAACGGCATAATTCTTTCCGTGTCATAGTCCAGTCCAAACTGTGTATGGAAGACTTGGAAAAAACACACAGAAAACATCAGAGGCCAGAAAGATCCGTGAAAAACAAATCTTGTTGGAGCAAACCCTCCTTGATCGTACGGCTTGCCGGCAGATCCTGCCTGGGATCCGGAATGATCCCAGAAAAGCCGGCACGATTGTACCGTGGTACGGATATACGTAAAAAAATTTGTACAGGATTAAAACAATGAAATCTGATTTGACCAATGGGAATTCTGTCTACCTGTTCGAGTCGTACGAACTTTGAATTGTACCCGTATGATGGAATTTTTGCCGGTTGCAAGATTGCCAAGATGTGGGATAAATGATCTGGTTTGGACTGGAAACCGGGAATGATCACACATGGAACACACATGTTCGTAGGGCAACAGTTTGCATTTGCCACAAAATACCATTCCTGAGGGAAAAACCATACACCGAACACCGCTGCAGCCGATCACATCAGACCGGTCCTTGCAACCGGGATTACACAATCTTGCAATATCCGCAACAATTGATACACGGGGTAACGTAAAGCAGGAACGCCAGAGACAAGGTTACGGCATGCGTTGACAGGGGATTCTGCCGTTCAAAAAGATCCGCCCAAAGCCAACGTCCGGCCTGCCGGAATACCAAAATATTCTGGGTTAGACGGGAATACAAATCAGCAGCACGAGAATAAAAATATGCCATATGTGGCCCAAAGTTTGGGGTGATGGGAATACCGTGTGCTGTATTGGCGGGGATTGTGCCGGTTTTGTCACGGTGACATGTATGTCAAGTTTTTATGTGGCAAGACGGGAATGGCTCTGGTGTGGGATTTATGGCGTACGATATATTACAGTCCTGTATGTGATTTTATAAATATGCTTTTGATGTGTGCTGACCGTGTACGAAAAATTGTGGCGAGTCTAGCATGCATCGGCGGCGTGGCGCAGAACATCACTTGGGAATCGGTGTGTCATGCGGGCCAAAAATACAAAAGATTTCCGGAATTGTGTTCAGTTGATCCGGATTGTGACGGCATTACATCCGCAGACTCGTTTTGTGTGTGGATGATTCCCAGAATAAACCGGCGTGGCGCGCGATTCGTAAAGCCTGATCGGCCGGAAACTCTGTCCGGACCGTCTGATCGCGTGAACTTTGGATCGCATCCGGCAGTGTGTACGCCTACTTGGATGAACCAATCATTCTGAACCTTTATCTAGTAAAATTGTGCCATACCATCAGATGCATCCGGTTAGGTCCCGTGCCTGCAGATCCAAATATCCCTCTTGAACCTAACCTGTTACCATCAGATACCATGCCTACTTGGATGAACCAATCATTCTGAACCCTTATCTAGTAAAATTGTGCCATACCATCAGATGCCATGCCTACTTGGATGAATCAATCGTCCTGAACCCTTATATAGTAAAATTGAGACCCAAAATTAAGAACATGAAAGACAAAATACATAACGACAAAATACGAAAAACAACTAGTCTAATAATAATGACGATAATGGTTGCAGGTGGACTGACGTTTGCCATTCCTGGCGCGCCGGTCGCACATGCAGCTACCGAAAACCTGTTCGTTTCTGCGGAAAACTCACTGTTTGACAACAGCATTGCCGGCCCTATGGTCGTCGAGATTGTAGTCAACGATCCTGACTTGAAGGATGTAGACTCGCTAGAATCCGAACCAGACGTGACGGTCAATGGACAAGACATACAGATGGTACAGGCAACTGACGGCAACTGGTATGCGTACTTTGCAGAAAGAAGTATGGCACAAGCTGCTGATGGTATGGTTGCAATTCCTGGTGAATCATTGGACTTTGGTGACGAATGTACTGCAGAACAAGCTGATGCACTTAGTGTTGATGAACCTAGTGGTACTAGCTATGCTGATACTGACGGTGTATTCTTCGAGGATACAACTGCCAGTTGTGCTGGTTATACTGATGCTGCTGATGCTGTTGACAAACAAAATGTTCTCAGAGAAGAAAAAACACCTACCAGTGATGAACCAGCTACAGTAACTCTTGGACAAGTCGGTCTAGTACCTGGCGAATTTCCTTCCATTCAATTGTTTAACTTTGCCGTAGATGGAACCATCGAGGTAAAGTACAACAAGGGTGGCGGAGAACAACAGATTGATTTGGTATACTTGGATGATGCCGATGGATATGCCGGCCTGTCACTAGACAGGGAGGATTATCCACCCGGAGCATCAGTTCACTTTACCATAACTGATCTACAGCTAAACATCGACCCAACTGACGAGGACTCTTGGACATTTGGAACTGAACCTGGAAGTACTACAACTAGATACCAACTATTCGATGAGAATGGTGAAGCACTGGCTTCTACTGCAACGAGTAATCCAAACTTGACTCCACTAAGTTCTCTGAACTTTGACGACAATGGAGCATTGATACTGTATCCGAACAAACAGGGTGTTGAGTTTGATGGTGATCCAGCAACAACCGATGATAGTCTACTTGCTCTACAAGACAACGAAGATCAGGTACTAAATGGCGACACCATTGATGCAACAGCTCTAATTGATGACGAAAATACTGCTACTGATGTAGCTGAGCTTACACGTCCGGTAACCGTGACTGAAACTCAGGGAAACTCTGGCATATTCAAAAACACCGATGAAGGCGACATAGCCAACATTGTTGTTGTTGGTAATGCACCTAGAGGAACCAGTGCAAGCATTGATTACAACCTCTCAGAAAAGTCAATCTTTGTTACCCATTACTTTGGTGACATAGCCTTTGGCAAGGATGGAGTAGGCGATGCGTGGAACTCTGGTGAACAGATATCGATCACACTCACAGACGGCGACATGAACAGAAACAGTCTGGTCGACGAGGACCTGGATCTATTTGACGCAAACGTTTCACTGATTCCAAGCGTTAGAATTGGAACCCCGGTAACACTGGGTGTTGATATGGATGACGTTAACTTTGATGGCACAACTATAGTGTTACGAGTAGATGATGCCGCTGGCCGTGCCGTTACCAATGGCTTTACTGTTGATAGCTTTAGTGACAGGATGATAATCGAAGTTGATACTCCGATTAGCAATTCTGACGCTTTGGATATCACATTCAACAGAGATGATGACAGCACGGTATTGACTGACTTCTTTGATGAAGATTCCGACGATACGGTACACCACTTCTTGAACTATGATCTTCGTTCATTCGGAACGATTGAGAATAGTCCTCCCAACCCTGCGATCTCGTTCACTCTCTCAAACACCACTGGTACTGCTACAGACATACTTCTACAGGATGCTAACGATAATAATCCTACGGGATATCAAGGTCTACTTGAAATAATTGACCTCGATATTACGCGAGACGATAGTTTTGACCCCGATCTGGATGTTAGCATAATTGGCTTTAATACAGCCGTTCCTACAGCTATGTATCCTATAGCAATCGACTTCTTTAGCTATGGCCAAAAAGGTGACGGTGTTGCCCCTGGTGACAGGATCAACAATGCCATCTATAGGCTGGAGCTAGAAGAGAGCGGGGACAATACCGGGGTCTTTATAGGCTCCCTAGAGTTCCTGATGCTAAACCAGCTCAATGTCAACGATACTGCTTCTTACATTCCAAATCTGGACGTGATCAGCGATGATGCAGAAATGATCATCCACAATGATCTTACAGACGAGGATTCAGTGAGAATCAACTATCTTGACTTGGGCGAGGATGGCGTAGCTACACAGGTCGCAGACCAGGTAGAAGCACCGACTCATTCCGGCGTGGTATCGTTTGACTCAAACAACTACAAGATTGCCGACACGGTAACAGTTACCCTTGAGGATCCAGATCTGAACACAGATGTGGAGGTCAGGGATATCTTTACTGTGGTGTCTTCAGGAGATAACCAGGATATGGTTGGTACAACAGACGATCGAACTCTAAATCTCGGACGACTGCTTGATATCACCTTCAACGACGAACTATGGACAAACGCTGCGAATGACTTCAATGATAATATGCCATGTGATATTAATCGATCTGATGGCTCAGACGATGGACTTGGAGCCACTGGATTTACCATGGCCGAGACCACAAAGGCCTCCGGAATATTCACAGGAACATTCCAGATACCAACAGTGTATTGTCAAAATAATGGTGAATATACATCCACTACGGGCGTAGATCTAGAGGTCAACTATGTCGACTATAGGGATCTGTCCGGCGAAATCATCGAAGTAGGTGATTCTGCTGGAATCAGAGCAAACACCGGTTCGGTCAGTTTCGATAGAACTGTCTTCCCGGTACCCTTTGGCGTAATTGAAGACTTTAATGAGTCTACTAGTTCGACCCCTGGTGATCGATCCATCTTCCCGGTTCATTTGGCCGGAATACGTGATAACGGCATACAGGCAGACGAGACAATCCAACGCGGTGATCTGACAATACACGTAAGAGTCAACGATCCAGACTATGACATATCTGGTAGTGGTGAAGACATGATTGCAGAAGAAGCACGACACGGACCAATACAGGTTTCCGTGTCTAGAGGCTCTAACACTGTAATTCTGGCAACAGCAGGTGCAAACGAAACCAACGGTGACAGACTCACTGTCGGCACAGAACGTGCCACCGACCAGTACGAGTTCGGTCCG
Organism: Cenarchaeum sp.; assembly: GCA_965212015.1. Taxonomy (GTDB): domain Archaea; phylum Thermoproteota; class Nitrososphaeria; order Nitrososphaerales; family Nitrosopumilaceae; genus Cenarchaeum. The sequence continues at coordinate 1,129,430 of OZ243037.1, read as the reverse complement.
ATTGCAGAGATTGCACCAGACGCTGGAATCTTCGAGCTAGACCTGCCTGTCAGGTATACTGACGGTCCGCATAGCAACGACTGCCCGAACACTGACAGCTTTGTGAATGTGGAAAATGGTACAAGAAATGCAAGCTCTAATATCCGATTCAATGTTACCGATGGTACCGATGGAGACGATTTCTGTATCTTGCAAGGTGACATTCTTACCGTGGAATATACGGATCCGACAGACGCATCAGGTAATCCAAACACAGTGACTGATTCAGCTACATTCGACCTCAGAAACGGCATACTACAATCCGACAAGTCCGCGTACATCATTGGCGGTGACATGATTCTGACTCTAATCGAGCCAGACTTTGATCTTGAAAATGACGAGCGCGAGACCTATACACTGGATCTCATTGAATGGGATTCAGACGATGCCACACTGAGCATGGGTGAACTAGGCGAATCTGCCGCAGACTTCGATCCAGAACCAAGTGCATTTAGAGAGACAGGTGACAGCACTGGAATCTTCCAGGTTGTCATTGAAATCCCTGAATCACTACAGCAAAGTAATCTGGACAGAGGCGAAGCAATCGAGCTAGAATACACCGATTGGGGTCCATCTGGCGCAAACTATGTTGGTGACGAGGACGAAGATGTAAATCTTACCGTACTCACATCCAACTTTGGCGCCACGATAGAGCTTGATCAAAAGGTGTATACCTGGACTGACAAGGTCTACATCACCATACTTGCACCTGACCACAACTTTGACAGCGATCTGATTGATGAAATCGGTGAAACTAGCGAGGACGTGGTAAGGGTAAACACTGGTGAGGGCGATCTTGACCAATACAGGCTGACTGAGACGGGTCCCGACACGGGCATATTTACGGGTGAGGTAATACTCATCGGTTTCCGTCATGATGCCGATGGAGATGGCATTAATGATCGCACTGGTGATCAACCAGACGGCTATGAGTCTGACGGTAGAGGCCCAACTGATGGTCTCTTGGCTGCCACTGAAGACGACGGTGTAACGGTATCCTTTGAGTTCTCAGAGGATGAGACCGTAATCGGCTCTTCATTGATCAGATGGAACCTCGGTGAGGTAAGCTGGCTAGAAGCTAGCTATGCTGCATCATCAACAGGCACTGTACGTGTGATTGATCCGGATATGAACTGGAATCCAGAATCGGTAGACAACTTCGACGTTGACGTTCGCTCTGACAGCGACAGCGGAGGCATTGACCTCACTGTAACTGAGACCAACCAGGCAACTGGTATATTTGAGGGCACAGTGACATTCTCGCTAACCGAGGATTCATCTGGCCACAGGCTCAGAGTAGCTGAAGGCGACACGGTAAAGGCTGAATATGACGACAATACTCTCCCAGACCTGCCTGACAGGAATTACTCACCAACGGATGAGGTACAGATTACGGGAACAACGTTCATCGGTACAATAGTACCGCCTCTTGAGCGCCTGGTAATCACCGATCCGCGAGTAGTCGACGGTCAAGGAAACCCCCTAGCTAGCATATCCGTGGATACACGGGTGCACTTTGAGGCGGACCTGACCAGCGGACAGGACAAGGAGCAGGACTATGCATATTTGGTACAGATCGAAGACGCAAACGGAGTGATCATCAAACTTGATTGGTCCGGAGGCGTAATGCCAGCTGGCGGTTCACAAAACGCAGCACAGTCATGGATACCTGACACACCTGGAGCATACACAGTAACAATGTTTGCCTGGGAATCAGTATCCAACCCGACTGCACTGTCACCCAAAGCCGTAATAGACATCAACGTAGTATAGACTAGAAACAACACATTTCCCCTTTTTTTATTTTTTTTAGAGGCCTAACGTTAGTTGTGGAATGATATTGGGTGTGTTTGGGCGTAAAATGGTGTGATTTTGGGCGTGAGATGGGGTAATTCTGAGGGGCTGTCTGGGCGTGGATTTTACTAGAAAAGGCTGTTTTGGGGTTTTCAGACCTGAAGACGGGTAATCGATTACATATTTATTTCGGAAATATCTATAATTTTCATGCTTGATTTTATAAAAATAAATAATTTTGGATGTTTTAATAAAGAATATTCCGTATATTTTAACAAGCTAAATGTCATTGTAGGCCCGAATAATTCCGGCAAAAGTACAATCTTTAAAGCATTAAATTTATCCAAAATCTCTATAATTGAACCAAAAAAGCTCATTAATTGGAAATCTGACTATTATTCACTAGTCGGTTTTAATGAAATGGCATATAATATATCTTCTAATTTTTACATCACGGTAAAAAATGATAAATGTGAGTTTACTCTCAATGTTATTGGCGACACTAAAAAAATATCAATTGATAAGCCCATATCTAATGAAGCATTAATTAATAATTTAAACAATATTTTATATATCGGATCATATAGAAAAACTATAAAATATCAAAATCCTACAGGTCGTAATAATGATCAAACTGATAGAGCAGATAATTATTTTACCAAACAAATACAAGCTCTATATCCAGATGGAAGAAATATAATTCAATTTCTTCTTGAAAAATCTACAATGCGTGATAATGACATACAATTATTTGAATGCTGGTTACGTAAAATTGATTCTCAAATAAAATTATTCAAAACTCCTGTAGTGGCTTATAACACATCACTATCCACACGCAGAAGTGATGGCAATGCAACTAAAGCCATAAACCTACATTTTCAAGGTAATGGAATTCAAAACGCAGTGATAATCATCGCAGCAGTGATATTTTCTCCAAAAAACAGCACCGTAATAATAGAGGAACCAGAATTGTACCAACATAGTACCAGCATAGAGATTCTTGTAGATTTATTCAACTATGCAGTAAATAAATTAGGTAAACAGATCATCATTGTCACGCATTCCATGGATATAATCAATGCTTATTGTTCGGATATTGGAGAAGGAACTCCTAGAGGAAATCAACATGAAAAAGCTAATCCTGATGATTTTAAATTGATCATCATAAACAAACTCCTTGGATTAGAAAAAATCATAGACTACAGCTTGGTGAATAAAAAATATAGTGATGTAAGAAATTACATGAAAAATTTACTGGGATAATATAGTCTCAATCCAAAGTTCGAGATCTAAAACAAGCATATGGCCGAAAACTATATTGATCACCCATACGCAGTATCTGTATGACTCAACGACAGATTGATGAGCTAAGACGTGTGCGAACATGGAAAAAGATCCAGACATACGTGAACGGATAATAGCGGTACACATGCGCAAATCCTACAACATAACCGAGCGCTAGACAGCAATTCAAATGATGCGCGCACCAAGCTGGGTTGCAAAATGGACAGCACGCTATGAGATGGTCTCTGACTATACAGGACAAGTTCTATACCGTACAAAGAACCGGAAACGGCATGCAAATTCCTCAAAACATTCTATAGAGGTGAATATAACGCTAAATATAGCAGAGATGATACTTGTTTCTTGCATTTTTTACAATATCTTCTGACGATAGTATACTCTGTGACTACCGTTTTTACTATAATTTCCTCAACTGTTCTCTTGTATTCGTTACATGATTCGGACAGGTCAGAGCCGCAGTTTTTGCAGCTGCGATCGTCAACGGTGCGCTTTTCATCGACGCAGTTTGGCTTTTTTCTGCTGTTTCTGCCGTGTTTTGTGCGGGATTTTCCGCGGGATTTCCCAGTGACAGTTTTTTTGTACGCCGGATGCCGATGTTTTTCGCCGCAAGGGCGGAAATTGTCTTTTTTAATGCGGCCATGTCGGCGTTTTGGATACGTTTGTCCACCTCAATTATGGATATCCTTTGCCCGAGATCTACGTTTTCGGCTTTGATCTGCTTGTTTTCCGTCCGGAGCTGTTTGTTTTCCGCACTGTGCTCCAGATCTCTGTCCTCAAGACGTGTGTATTTGTCTTGTAGATCCTATATTTCTCTTCAATTCGTGTACATCTGTCACGATAATGCCGGATATTCTCAGGCATGATTGCTGTCTGTCGATCTGATCAGAAAAGGTATTGGTTAAAAATAACAGACTAGAAGATCTAACTTCAAAAACCTAGACGGATACATCTAATATTGTTGAGAATTTTGTATATTTAAGAAATCTTCATGTGATTTCTCTGAATCCTTTAATATTCTCTCCCAATTTTTTTTAATTAAATTTCCTTTATTATCCAAATCATCATATGCATGTTTTGAAGTATTAGTTAAACATAATTCATCACAAATTAATGTAATTCGTACATTTGAAAATTCTACTTTAAACTCTTCATGTTTAGTTAAAAATTCATTCATTCTATCATAATAAATTATTATTCGTTTAAATTCATCATCTTGTAATTTATGCATGGGAATTTTAATTTCTATTATTTCGATATTTTTAGATGTAATATTAAGCATTACAAAATCTGGTCTTTTTGATTCATCGCCAGACAATGCAGTAGTTACAATTTCTTCATCATATGTTTTTTTATACCAACTTTCAAATGCTTTTCTCATATTGTGGAAACTTTTATTTGAAGACAATGTAGTCCATTGTGGATCAATTATCCAGGGGGATTTTTCAATCAAATCCTGAAGTTGTTTTTCGTTGGTTTGATATTCCCTTATCATAGTTTGTAATTTTTTAAGTACTTGTATTCGTTCAAATGCTACTTGACCCATTGATGCAATTTCTGCAATCCTTGCAGTTTCAAAAATTTTTGCAATATATATCAATGGATCAGTTTGATCTTCTAAATTTTCTATTTCATGTAAACTATCAACAAGCATTTTATGAGGCGTTACAGTAAATATTAATTGTTTTAAGCTATTAATATAATCTTCATCTGTTAAATCATCACGATTTGCTATTTGACCAATAGTTTTTCCTAATCCAATTGCCGTATCTTGTAATATTTTTTCAGAGAATTTTTCTTTGGCATCTTTTTCAATATTTGAATTTTCCATGAATAATTTCCATGTTTTCGCTCTCATAGGTTTGAGAGATATTTTTCCTAATTCTTTGATTCGATCTTTTCCCCAGTTTTGAAATGCACGAACTAAATCTACATCCCACAAAATATCTTGTCGATCACTCCGTATATAATCTTCATCATCATCTAACCAATCCGCAAATATTTGACCCACCAAATAAGATCTAATGTTGTGTTCCCCACTAAATCCTGCATCCATGTTAAAATCCCTAGTTGAAGACACAATTTTTCCACGTGCATAAATTCGTACACCGGCAATATCTGGATTTTTATATGGTGTTTTTGCATAAGCGATCCATCCTTTGATCGGAAGTTCTTTTCCGTCTTCTAATATTATAGGTTTGGTGTCTAAACTAATTTTTGTTTCATCTTCATATTCCACATTGAGTGGATTAAGTTTGAAACATTTTACTTCATAAGGATCAATTAGTTTTACATGAAAATTAGGCATTTCTAAACCAAATCTACGTGCCATTTGCCTTCCAAAAGTTATTGCATCAGGGGTTTTCCTACGATAAAAACTTCTTAATGTTATTTTAGTTCCAGAATGCTTCGCATATTTTCCATCATGCAGTCCTTTATCAGGTTTGTAATTCTCATTAGTTTCCTTGTTGATATCATCATATTTTAGAATGAAATGAGCGATTTTATAGCCCTTGGCAGTTTTTTCACCTCCTGATGTTTCTACTTCAATTTCTTTGCATATTCCAAATGGAGCTAATTTACCAATTCCTTTACGACCCATAACCTTACGGTTTTTCGGGGTTAAATTTCCTCTTCTAGAATCTTTTCTTCGGTCAGAACCAACTACAAGATAAAAACTATCAATCACATTGGGTTCCATACCAATTCCATCGTCAATAACTTGCATTTCATATTCTTGATTTTGTATGTTGCCATTTGTCTTTGTCACAAGCAATTTACCCATAGGTAATTTGACTAATACATTTTCTGCATCAGCATCATACGAATTTGCTATTATTTCCGCCAAAACAGCAGAAGGTCTGTCATACATTTTAATTCCTAATTTGTCTACCGTGGTTCGATTTATTCTCATGGTGTAAGATGATTTTGTCATATAAGTAGTACATATACGTAGAATTTAAATGATTGTGAATATGGTGCTGTATATTATGCCTGATCCGTATAGATCACACAGTTTCACAAAACCATGCGCAGAAATACAGCGCTTCAGGCGCCCCGTATTGTATGATCAAAAACCGTGCTTGAGGCGTTCCCGTTTCGCATCCCACAGCAGATCAAAGTTTGCAAGACCCGTCACGATTAGTAAATCCCTACGCAGGTCCTCGTCGGTGCCGACATACAGTTTTGCCAGTATTTTATACTGCTTTAGCCGGCAGATGGCGTGCTCTACTTTTATTCTAATGTTGCTGATCCTTTTGTTTTCATTTTTTTGTGCGCCGTCTAGCTCGGCATTTTTCGGTTTTTTGGTGGGCTTTTGGACGTTGGCGCCGGGCAGATCTCCCTCGATGGCCTGGTATCCCTTGTCCACGTATACCGTAACTTTGTCCTTTTTTGCCACGTTCTCATCATTCATGCTCTTGCTCAACGATTCCAGATCAATCTCGTTGTCGCGGAACATATCAAGATCCGGCATAGATCCTGGCATCGGTTTTCCTGTCGCAATAATCAGCTTGTCGCGATTGGCCACTATGGTAATGTTTAGCGTGTGCTTTTTTTTCCTGCCGATATAGTAGACTTCACTTGCGGCAGGATCGGACGGCCGCTCTATGGATATGTGCGTGCCATCTATGTACAGCTCTCCCCCGTTGCTGTCCGGGACTAAATGTTTTATCTCATCGATGTTTTTTGCATCCTGTATCTCTTCGGAGATATTAGACCGTATCTATGTGTAGGGTTTTTAAACTTTTCACGCACTTTTGTATAACAAAATACAGTTCACACTGGGACATGTCCTGTTTCGTAAAGCGAAGTTCGGATACGTATCTATTCGAGGATCTCCCTCAGTATCATTCTTCATCCATTCATTAGAACCGTGCCGCATTTATGCGTCCGAGGATCTCCCTCACAGCCTTATCGCGGATAAAAGTTCTAACCATGATTACAGCTCTTGAAAAGTAATGCCTTTTTTCATCATCCAGTAGATCATGCGCAACAGCTTTGCAGCAGCTGCCATCTTGGCCTTGGAGGCACTTTTCTTTTTTGCAAGGCACAGATAAAACTTTGAGATGGGAGAATCCTTTGCAAATCTAACATGGGAGTGAATGGCCTCTGCCAGTACCCATCTCATCATGGGGCTGCCGCGTCTGATTATCCTTCCGTGACGTATTGTATTTGCAGAGTTTCTCACGGACGGGACCAGACCTGCAAATGCTGCAAGCTTGTGCGAGTCATAAAACAGGTTAATGTCGTCTATCTCTGCTGCAATTACCAGTGCGCTAAACTTGCCCACACCCGTAATGGATTCCAAAAGCTGGGCATTCCGGTTTTTTTGTACTGCCTCTTTTATTCTCAAATCCGCCTGTATTATGCGATCATTGAAAAACTGTATGGTTCTGACATATTCATCTATTCTATAGTCGTCAAGGGTCATCAGCTGCCCTATGAAATAGGATGAGAATGGTGTTCCAGGTATCTTTATGGCATTTTGCAGCAGTATTCCGTGGATATAGTTTTTCATCTTGGATCTTGTCTTTACCAACTTTGCGCGATGACGCACCAGCTGCCGAAGATCCACAATGTATTTGTTCGGCACATGACACGTGGCTATGTATCCACCCCTGTAAAGATCCGCCAGTATGCGCGCATCAATCTTGTCCGTCTTTTTCTTTGATGCGGCGATTGCCTTTGTCTGGTACAGATTAGATAATATGACATCCATTTTCAATTCATCTGTCATGTACCTGAATATTCCATACCATACAGATGAGGATTCCATGACACATTTTGCATTTTTCGGAAAGATGCGAAAGAATTTGCGGATATATTCCTTGATGGCCGGAACCTTTTCGTTTAGCAGCTCGTTACCGCCTGCATCCATTGCAGAGACCTGCATGAATTCCTTGTGCAGATCTATCCCGACGTATATCTGGGATTGCGATTTTATCCTCTTCACACCCAAATTTTTTCGAGGGGTAATCTGTTTGTTTGCATTTTTTATCCCATGCCGGGTACCATCTGAACTTCGTTTTCTAGGCACATATGGTTATGCGTGATACTTGATATTGTCTGGCCGGCGGCATCTTCGGCCTTAATAGGCATGGCTCTATTTACCTGTAGTATGATTCTTAACGGAAAAGACAAAAAGGAGATTATAGAAATTCTCAAGAGAATCGAGGACAAACTGCCTGAAAAAAAGCGATACTATACATGATGGGATTGGCAGTGCCGTTAGGGGCCGTGTGCCTCAGATCAACATCTCTGTAATTTGCTGCTCTGATGATTTTGCACAAATCCAGAAAAACATCCTGTCTTTACAGCCGCAGTGAAAACCCCCTCCTATTTACCAGAGTAAATGAGTGAAATGTTTAAAAGGAATTCACATGGATAACAGGTTAGGTTCAAGAGGGATATTTAGATCTACAGGCACGGGATCTAACTGGTTATGGATCGGGTCTGCCATCGTCTATATAGAGGATGATTTTAGGTGGTTTTGAGCGTGGGTGATACTAGAAAAGGAGATTTTGTTGTTTTTGAGTTGTGATCCATTAATGAATAATTAATTAAACCCCACGAATGAAAGATATTATGAAAAAACCATACAAAATGATTGACGTTTTTTCAGGAATGGGGTGTGCGTCATTGGGATTCAAAAAAGCAGGTTTTGAAATCGCTGCTGCGATAGAAATCAATCCTCTCAGATGTGAGGTATATAAAAACAATTTGAAAATAAATCCAATTCAGGCAGATATAATGAAAATTAATGGTAAAAAAATTATGGAAGCTGGCAGAATATCTAAAAATGAGAAATTTTGTATGGTTGGCTGTCCTCCCTGCCAATCGTTTAGCAAATTATCTGATACTACTATGGTGGATACGAAATCTGATCCAAGAAGCAAATATGTGAAAAAATTTGCTTCTATTGTTGAAGAAATGCATCCTACAGCTGTGGTATTTGAAAATGTTTCTTGGATGGCAAAAGGCCCTGGACAAAAATTCTTTAATTATTATATAAAAAAATTGGAAAAAACAGATTATAAAACATTATTTAATATAGTTAATGCTGCAGATTATAATGTACCGCAAAATAGACATAGAATTATTGCCATATCCATACAAAAACAATTTATAACTCCTCAAATTATATCTTCTTTAGAAAAATTTCTACATTTAAAAAAACAAAAACATAAAACAGTAAAGGATGCAATAAAAGATCTTAAACCTATTGGTGTTGGGAAATCTGATATAAATGATTATCTACATTTTTCAAAAAATCATGATCCCAAAGTATTGAGGATGATAAAAGCTATTCCAAAAAATGGAGGGAAACGAACACAATTACCAAAACATTTATGGTTGAAATGCCATAAAAAAATCAAGCATGGTGCTGATACGGTATATGGAAGAATGTGGTGGGATCGACCTGCTCCAACCATGACGTGTCGTTGCACAACTCCTGCATGTGGACGGTTTATTCATCCTACACAAAACAGAGGAATATCGATACGAGAAGCAATGAGAATACAAACAATTCCAGATAATTTCAAAATGAATGGCAATAGACAAAGAGCAGAAGAAATGATTGGAGATGCAGTTCCTGTGCATTTAGCAAAAAGAATAGGCCAAAAATTATTGGAAGTACTACCTTAACTCAATCATTTACAGTATTGTTCAGATTTATTCATAAGAATTGATACATAAATCGAAAAAAAAAAATTGCTCTGTATCACAAGCTCCTAATTTTCTCCAACATAGATTAATCTAGACTACTTACCCACATAATCTAATCCAAAAAACTTTAGAACATAACGATGTGATCATATCGTGAGTAAAAATTCCGACGATGACCGCAGATTAAAGGACTGCAGAACAATCTGCATCGACAAACGCATCTTAAAATCATTCGAGAGAGATCATTGTATAGCAAAACGTATAACCATAAGTGTGAACTGTATTTTGTTATGTAAAAATACGTGAAAAGTTTGCTCTGTATCACAAGCTGCCTAATTTTTCCCAGTGTAAATTAATCGAGGCTGTTTGTTCACACAATCAGACCCAAAAAGCTTTAGATCATCCCGGGATGGAGCCGACAAACAACGAGTCAGAATGGATGATACGCAGGGCGGTGATCCACCGGAAGATGCAGATGAGGATCGCGACGGCAGGAGGCATGGATATGTTTGCCATACTGTTGACGTGCTTTCTGAGCTAGTGCCGGCAGGGCCTGAACAGGGCAGAAAAGCTGCGGGAATTGCTAGGGGCGACCTAACCGGTTACCGCCACACAAATACAAAATTTTTTATTGGGCAATAAAATCATAAATGATGTTGACAAATAAATTTACAATAATAAATGCCATAGAATTTCTAGTTCAACGAAATTATCGTGCATGGACGATCGGTGTTACAGATTACCTTGTTAAACGAAAGCAAGAACATGGAAATCCCTCAAATTGGCATAAATGGAATCCAGACAGTCAACAGGATGCACGAGATATTGAAACATATTTTTTAGATAAAGGCATGAATGGAGGATTCGGTGGCCGAGGAACAGCTGATTATGTCTATATTTTTAAATCTTGAAAATTAATCCCAAATTTGAGATCGAGTATTGTTAAATGTCAATCATGGTTGAATTCGGAACGATCCTTCGGCCAAACCAACCACAAATACCCAAAATCACACCTCAAAAACCACCATATTCCATATTCGAGCCATCCCCGTATCCCGCGCAAATTTGGAACAATCAAAACACCCGGATACATACGCCTAGGAATTCTCAAAGTGCCTGACATATTTTTCCGCACCGGCCCTCACCACGGATACCATCTCTTTTGGATCAACAAAATGCGCAAAATACCTGTAAAAAAACCTTGATACCATATTTCTGGCGCATACCCCCCTCCTGACTGTACCATTCAGGCCGGGCAGATCAAGCGTCCTGTCTATTCCGTCGGTAATCAGGGTCCCGCCGGGCTTTAGAAATTTAACGCACTGCCTGATTATCGCCAGCCTGTACCGTTTATCGACATAGCGGACCACATTGGCGCAGATTACCACATCGCACCGGTCAAAATACCCCTCTACATCTAGCACGTCCCTGCGGACAAACTCGTCCAGGTTCAATCTGGCCCTCATTGCCAGCATATCCGGAACAAACCCCGGCACTGCGGGGAATTTTAGCTGGTCTATTCCGATCGTCTGCATCTCCAACCCGTACGCCTGCAGGCCGGACCGGCACGATGCCAGGGCCGCCCCCGTCGAGCAGCCCACATCTAGCACCACCATTCTCCCCCTGTTTCTGGACGCATGCACGTAAATAAAATTCGCCACCCCCGTACAGTCGTACCTGCATTTCCAGGTTACCGGAATCTTCCAGCTTTTTGACACTAAAATCATGGTGCCGTCTTGATTTATAATTTATCGTACTAGCCCAAAATCACACCAGCTCCTATCGGGCCGTTGCCGGCCTCATGCTAGACGTGCCCATATTGCTTGTGGGGGATCAGAGATTGTACCGCGACTGTACGACTATTCCTTGCCCTGTGTCGGATCACGAGTCCCGGATTGGGATCTGCCGGGCCGAAACAGGCCTTTAGGAGGCATGTCTGGATTCGCAAGAACGGGACCTAACCATCAGAGCGTCACAAAGATTTGAATACCGGGATGCCGGTAACTATATCATGGATTTTCAGGAATTCTGGAGACAGGCGATTGTAGAGCTGAGACATACGCAAAAATTCAAAACTTTGAGCCGTTCGTGTGTGTTTGATGCCAAAGCTAGTGCATCAGACAAGATAACTGCCACGCCTAGTTGTAGCGGTATCGATAGGGTGATTTCGATGAGGCGGTTTCAACGCATGTGGGATTTGATGAAAAACGACGACCGGAGTGAACGATACAAAAGCATCAATGGACGCTATGGTTTTTTCCCAAGCTCCTCGTATGCTTCTGCACTGATTGATCATATAGTGGCAGATCAGGACATGACGTAATCGGAACACCGTGCCCTTGCGTTCCTTTCTGCGTCCCGGCTTTTTGTGCTGTGCTGGATCCGTCTGATTTTCTCTTACTGGATGGAATGGAGTTTTGTGAGGGCGGCGAGTGAGGATTCTGATAGTATGCAAGGAGTTTTGCCTGTTCGATGACCTTCAGATTCAGATCAGAGATTTGCACCTTCTGTCCCTCGATTATATGAAATGCACCCTTCAGATGGGTGTCTCTTTTCTTCACCTCTGCAATAAGCCGGGCCATCTCGTCGCGTAAAATCTTGAATTCTGAGGGATCGGGCAACAAGGCGGTCTGATCGCAAAATTATTTAGATCGGGTAGATCAGGGAAAATCGGCCTCGTGCTCAACCTAACCTGTTACCAATGCACCAGAGCATGATTTTTATATGGTTAGTGCGGGTATGCCAATACTTGTCTACTCAAAAACTGACCAAGGCTCACATACTACTCCGATGTTCCGAGACAGGTCACAAAAACGCTTGTGCCAAATTGCGTGACGAGCTATTGGAAAAGTTCAACAACATAAAGAACGCCCAGACGGTTGAGGCTTTTGGGGATACCGAGGATTTCTGTGTTGCCGCAACCGCCATAATAAACCCGGAAAACCAGGCGAAATTCAGACGAGCATTGCAAGGACTGCGTAGCAATTTGGGCAAGGCAAAGGTAGACGCGGTAAAAATAAAGCTTGTACAGTGAGCTATGAAAATTGAAGATTTTTATCACTTTTAAAAAAGGTGCTCAAAAAAAGACAACTGACAGTCTAAAACGTCAAAGATTATTCTCAACAATAGAAAAAACAAAAGGCGAGTATGAGCTCACACTGGAGACAAAAAACGCGGTGCTCAAAAACAACAGAAAAACCCTGCAAAAATATCAAGATCGTTTCAAGCAAATGAAATACGTTACAACCACCAAATTCTATCCTGATCAGACTGAGCCCCACAAAAGAAAGTCAAAACCTAAAAAAATGGATGACAGAAGATTTCATATATTTTTTGACATAGACAGCACACTGACACATACCGGAATAAAAACCATAAACAGAGACGTCAAGGATCAATTCGAAAAATTCAAAAAGCATGACTGTAGAATATATTTCTGCACCGGCCGTGCCATGCAAGAAGTATATGCATTGAATGAAAAATATGATCTTGGATTCTATGGCATCGCAGAAGCAGGCGGAATATTGCTCGGTGACATGCATGCTGGAATGAACTATCGTCTGCTAGGAAAAAGAACGGAACCTGACACACTGGTTAGTTATATGAAAAAGACGCATATTCCGTTCCATGAGGATCCCAACCAATCGAACAGGCTGTCCGAGGTGGTGCTATTAAAAAAATCGATTGGTGTAAGGAGCTTGAATAGCGCAATTAAGAAATCAGGTGCCAAGGTAAACTATTATCGTACAAAAAACACCATCCACGTAACTGCCAGAGGGGTCAACAAAGGAGCAGCCATAGAGTTCCTGACTAGCAACGTGTTGCGTATAGGCTCGAACACAGACAAGGTTATAGGCGTGGGGGACAGTGAATTGGATCTCAAAATGTTCGAATATTGCAATGAGAGCTATGCAGTAGGCAGGGATGAGACGGTGCGCAAAAAGGCCACATACAAGCTGAGAAGACCTGCCCCATACGCAATAACCGAGCTTTACGGCAAATTATTTCCTTTTTAAGCCCAGATTCCGGATGCCACGATATTGAATCTGTACGTAAAACCTGCCGCGCCGATACCCGGTTTTCCACGCTGTGTCGTGTCGCCGTTTTACCTTCCCCGTTTGCGCTTTTTCCATTCCAAAGAGTTTGCAGACGGCGGGGAGTTTGAGTTCTCGTAATATGCCAGTTTGCGTCTAAATTCCTCATTTTCCTTCAATATCGCATCATAATTGAATTTCATAATTTTCATGTTTTTTGACATGAAACTCACGGCATAGGTCATGGAATCTAGAGCCTCCTCAAGCTCTCTTCTGGTAGGTCTCTGTCCAATCATATATCGGGCTGAGTCCTTATAGCATGGATCAGGCGATCAATTATACTTGATTTGTGTGATAATAGGAGGTGACCTCATACTTTCATAGAACCATCATCCGAATGAGTTATTTACGTCGGGTATTATCATAGTATCACGATGTCGACTCAAAGCAAGGAAATCAAGGCGGTACATGTAGCTGATCTAGAAGATCTGTTGAGAAAATACGGCCAGCTACAAGATTTTAACGATGGCAAAATGATGTGTTATACATGCAATGATAAAATATCTATAGAAAACGCTGGAAGCATAAAACGATCCAACGGAAAATTCTTGTTTACATGCAACAAGATATCGTGTTATAGCCAAATAATTAAAAACATGCAATAGAAACAAACAGATGCAGATATGATACAAGATGAGATTCTATCAACCATACTTGGCAATCTATTGCAAAATCGAGAGGATACTGGTGGTTTGCCTCCTGATAAATATGCAAAAATTCAGGATTTTCTTGCAAATAACTATGAATATCCTTTACCTGAACGTAGCTAGGAGGATCAAGAAAGATTTAATTCATAGATGAATAATACTTGATCGATGTCAATCAATACGAGTGTGCGGGTGGGTAGTTGTGAAATCCACTAAAAGCGACATTGTGCTATTGCTGATCCAAAAAGCCACGGATCGCGAGCAGGGCGAATCCTCCGGCATAAACGGGAAAAAAGCCCTGCACAAAAGCCTGTATTTTTTCAATGAGAGTCTCAACCTTTTTGACTTTAAATGGCGGGATTACGGCCCGTTCAGCGAGGAGATTCAACATATGGCCTTTGATTTTATATACACTGAACGGGTAAACACCAAGTCGATACCTACAAAAAAACCCGGAATTTTCACAACAAAAATGATTTTTAACCACGAGCGCAATCCCGATTTTGCCGATATCGAGTTTACGGATGAAATCAATGACAAGATGGATGAAATTGTCAGCTTTATTGACGAAAGATCCCCGAGGGATCTTGAACTGCTGGCATCGGTTCATTTCTGGGCGATACGGCAACATGCAATATCTGGCAAATATACCGTGGAATACATCCATGACAAGCTTGACAAACTAAAGCCGGATGCCGGATTTACGGCAGCTGATACGGAATACGCAATAGACATGCTAAAATCCGACAAATATCTGCCTGCATAACCTGCAAGTACTTCGTCGATCACAAATAATTTCGCATCATACACTATGCTTTATAGTCAAACGCACAAGTAATTTGAAACTGGCATAACCCTCATGAAATACTTTATCACGTCTAACGAATACTTTGTCCTGAAATACTCGCACAGTGAATACTTCATCTCATCAAATGTACGGTAATATTCGGACACTATCAGTCATGTTTTGCCAGCACCTCAGAGGTTTTTCCATATTTTACCTTTCATTGCCCAGAATCTCTATTTGGACTGTCTTGTCCCGTATAATCTAGCACCAAAGACCATTCTGCGATCCACTTTATAAGATACGGCGATATCATTAGTCATTGCTAAAGACAGACCCCGCAAGAACCAAAAAAGTCATCGAAATCCTCCTGGATTGGCACTCCAAAAAGACCGGCATATTTGAGGACGCCGATCTACCGGAGAGCAATTTGCCGGACGGCATCGCACCGGACAGCTATGAGTGTATAATGTTTTACACCCTTACCGTGGCAATAGACTATATGCGCAGCGCAAAGGATCTGTGGGAATCGGCAAGAAAGACAA
This sequence comes from Cenarchaeum sp., assembly GCA_965212015.1. Classification (GTDB taxonomy): domain Archaea; phylum Thermoproteota; class Nitrososphaeria; order Nitrososphaerales; family Nitrosopumilaceae; genus Cenarchaeum. The sequence goes on along the minus strand of OZ243037.1, from coordinate 1,113,556 downwards.
TGAATGACGAGCAAGTCAGATGGGTGTTTTACCCCAGTATGGTGTCTGAAAAAACCATGTCGGAGCTGGTAGAAGCCCTCTCAAAGCACAAGCTGAGCAGAAAGAAAGAAAAGGATGCAAAGATATGGCGAACCATCTGCCTGTCATTTTTAGAGCTGTTTGATGGCGATCCCCGCAGACTATTCGAAGAGTACGACCATGACGCATATCGGATATTTGATGCCATGAGGAACAAACACGGGAAAAGATTCCCGTATCTGGCAGGCCGTACCGGCACATCCAAGATTTTATCGCTGTGGATACGCATAATGCACAAGGAGGCGGGCATTCCCTTCAAAAATCTAGAGCTTGTCCCCATTCCCATAGACATCCACACCGCAAGGGCGACTGTAACGACGGGGTGTGTTGCAGGAGATTTTGAGGGAAACTTTGCCGAGCTGGCAGATAATGCAAAAAAGGCCTGGAAGGATGCGTGCTCCAATACCGAACATTATCCGCTCCAGCTAGACGAGGCACTGTGGAATTTGGGAAGGCTTGGATGCTCCAATATTGTAAACGACGAGTGTACGGTACGCTCTAGGTGCGAGCTGGCACAATACTGTACCGCAAACAAGAACTCCCGGATTGCAATAACGCAGAATGATACGGTAAAAATCTCCACGAGATGCCCGAAATGATAGCCATAGTGACTGCGTGCGGGAACAAAAAGGAATCCGACCCGATGCCTGCCTATAAACTGTACAAGTCCGCGCGGATAAAGGCCGTATACAACAGGCGGCAGAACCACGACATGTTTATTTTGAGTGCCGAGCACGGCCTCATTCCGGCAGAGAAGGTGATTGCGCCGTACAACAGGCTGATGGACGAGCAGAGGTGCGATGAGCTGATTCCACACGTGGCCGAATCCCTGAAAAAATACAAGACAGTTATTTATTTCAAGGGCGGCTCTGGAAAGCCATACAAGAGATGCATGAAAGAAGCGAGTGATATGGCCGGGATAAAACTGGATGACTTTGGGAGTAAAATGATGCAGGGAATAGGGGACTTGCCCGGGAAGATAAGGGATGCAGAGTCATAAATGATGCAATGATCATTTGGCATTGGGGCAAGGCTGTATTTTTGGTGTTATCTTTTTTGTCTTGTTTGTGATGAATTCGATTGTTTCTTTGGATACGAGTGAGGGACGGCCAGATCTTGGCCTGTCCTTCAGGCCTTTTGCTCCATCTTTCTTGTATATGTCTAGCCAGTTTTGCACTAACTGGTACGATACGATGAATTCACGCGCGGTATCTGCCACACTGCGTCTGTTTATTTCTATCATGCATACTGCGTGCAGTCGATATCCTATTGGTGTGCGTCTGTTGCGTTTGTAGGCCAGAAGGAGTTCTTCATTTTTTGTATCCATGGCACGTATGAATGACTAGTGATCAAAAAAGAGATTGGTCAAAAGTTATTGATCTTCAAAAGACTTATACGTTTGGCTATACATAAGGAAAAATTGTGAGGTTAGTGACACAGATAATTCTCAGTCACATATCTATGAATGTCTTTTCATTTCCGATATTGTAGGAATGTCTGCATTGCATGGAATTACCTCAAATTTGATTCCAAAGTTTGACCCTCTATTCAAAATTTTGATCATACCAGTTGTACATTCAGTAAATATTTCTTTTTGTGTATATTCCTTGAATTTTTTTCCATCAGCTTGTATTGTTTTTAGACGTATGGGATTACCATCAGACCGCAGCACTCCTGCCATGGATATGTATGATAATACGGGCGAAAAATATTCTCCATTTTCGAGGCATAGTTCTCCGGGAATTTTTGCTAAAAAATAACTTTTTCCACGACCTTCGGTCTTATCCATGATGGATAATTGTTTTTTATCGAGAATTGTAGCCCATGCTTCAACTGTGGTTCCTGGCGAATCTGTGATTGTGGCAGGAATTGATCCATATGATGTCTGTTTGTTAGAATATACGACATCCATATTTGCTAGCGTTCCTTTGAATACTGGAAATATGCTTTTTCGATCACGGTATTTGCATTTCAACTGTGGAGGACTTGCATTGGAGCCATATCCTACGATCATATATCGATCATGCAGCGGCGTACCGCATTTGAAATAATCTTCAAGATTGTCCCCATTTATGCTCGAATTTTCAAATCTGCTGGGATTGAGGCTTATAGGTATTATGTAATCCGTGCAGAATATGTACGATGTCTTTGGGCGTTTGCCCGGATAGGATGTGGGATCCTCCTTTGGGGGTAGCCCAAATACATCTATGTTTAACATTTGATTCATATTTGTACCTGTATATGGCGGTTTCATATGTATATCTAACCATTCTATAGAATCAGTTGCTCTGTGTCACAAGTCCCCTACCTCATAACGTGATCCTCCAACCCGTGCCAGAGTAGTCCGATCCGGCATGACGTCATGCAGCCAGCACCATCCTGTTGTATATGGCCATCTTTGGCACCATCTCGTGCATCATGTTCTCTTTTTTATGTGCCATGACTGATTCTCCGAACATTCTCTTTATTGCAGAGAATAACGATTCAACAAGCCATCGTTTTCCATATCCAGAAGATTTCTTCCATTCCGAATAGTCATGTTTTTGAATCCTGACTGCCATCAGACTCGGATATGACGGCGCATCAGACCTGGAATTTTTTCTGACGGGTACTGCCAGTTTAATATTATTGTAATACATGTCATCAAATATCACTCTGGAATCATACGCGCCGTCTGCCAGCACACATTTCTGCATTGCTGTGACTGCTCTACCAGTTCTGTAAAATGATTTGAATCATGAGAGCTTTCATCCGTAGTTACAAATCCCGTTGTCTTCTCGGAATCTACGTTAATGGCGGCGTGTATTTTTATGAATCCCTTTCTTGTCACGCCATGTTTTTCTCGCATCCAGTCGCCCCTATTTGTTACCTTTATTCCCGTACTGTCTATTGCGATTACAATTGTACCGTGTGTCTTTCTGCCTGCGGTAATATCCAAATCCAGATTGTTGATCCGTTTGCAGATGGTAGAATATGATGGCACTGTAGTGTGCTTGCCAAACAACGATTCTGCAAGGCCCTGTGTCTGTCTGTATGGCAGTCTAAAGTAGAGATGAATGTATGCCAGAACGGTAATCATTTCGTCAGAATATAGGAATCTGCATCCTGTCTTTCCCTTGTTCATCCTGTGCCGATCCCTCTCGAATGATTTCAAAACATTTTTGTCGATGTGGATGACTCCGCGGTCCTTTAACCTGCGCTCATAATCTGAATTTTTATCCACGGTATTATCGTGTAGTCATGCTCTAAAGCTTTTTGGGTCTGATTGTGTGAACAAACAGCCTCGATTAATTTACACTGGGAAAAATTAAGCAGCTTGTGACACAGAGCACTTGAGCGTAATTAAACAAACAATTCTTGTTTATAACATGACATGCTTGTCAAAAATTAATTTCTTATGAACCCGAATAAATAATGGGCTCATCTACAGGCATGGTCTCCTCCATCACCTCAATTAATTTTCGAATCTCCTCACTCTGTATCATGGTCTCCTTCATCGTAGCCATCTCTAGCTGGTTTTCTGCCTCCTCCATCTGTTCGAATACTATCTTAAATTTTCCACTCGCCATGTATCATATCACCTTTTTCCCAAATTGTGATTCTATCGTCCTACGTATATGTTTTAGGTCTATTTTTTTGCTACAATTAGGGCAATTCACCCAGTCTGTGATGACCGGGTACATTATTGCCCCCTTTTGTCGAGACACACCTTTTTTCAAATTGACCTGAATTTTGAAGTTATATTTGCATGTCGGGCAGGAATTTTCCACTAGAAAATGATCCCGATTTTGTGATCCAAGTCTCAATGGCGCCATATAGCGATAGATTTGGGAATTCACTGTTTCAAAAATTTTGAATATTGAAGAGCTCTCAAAACTTATCCTCAAAAGTGTGTAATAACGAGTTATGGCCTCATTCAATTTCGTATCTTTGCTATAATCCGTGATCTTGATCCCAAGTTTTTCCAGATCATTGATTTTTATCGATCGAGCATGCGTGAGCCATTTTGATTGGGAACACAGATCAGTTGCAATCTTTTCTGCCCTGTCATCTTTTTCGGATTTTGTCACGTTCCGCCCGTCAGAGTGTCTATCCCAGTATTTGAATTTGTACCTGCCAAGCCAATCTGCAACTAGATGTTTCGAGAAATCTTGAATGTTTTCACAGTTTTCGATTTCTCCAGGGGATATGTTCTGTAGCATTGGAATATATGCAGCATTTAGTTTTTTTGTTTCATCTACTTCTTTCTTTATCTTCTTTACTCCTTCCAAGAATGCATCTGCGGAAAATCGTTTTCCATTTCTAAGCTGAATCTGTCCGTCAATGGGTCCCAGTGATGATCCATTACACATCATGATTTCATCACCTGCCATTGCAAAGATCGTTCCTGCACTTTTTGCGTATCCGGGTATTATCATTCCAACTTTTTCATATTTTTGGCGAATCAGTTTTACTATATCTTCCACGACTTCGCCCATGCCGCCGGGAGTCTCTAGTATTATGTCGATGGCATCGCCTGACATATTTTCTAGCTGATCTTGAACGGCCAAAAGATCAGTGTATTCTATTCCTATCGGAGCTCGATTTTTTGAAAGATCTGATGCAAATACCAATATGTCTCTGTTTTCCCTTAATTTTGAAATATTTGCCAGCATTTTCTTCCGTTCGGCCGTAATCGCATCTATATTCTGAAATTTTCTCAAATATTCCGCATATATTCCCAAGTTATAATACGTATTCATTAGAATATTATTAAATCAATCTATTGATCGCATATGACTCCAAATATCCCCTAAAATGTATTTATCTTGGACGAATTTTAAAAAAAATGGCAGGAATATTGTAAGCGTTCCGATCGCTTTCTGCCGTTATGCCAATTACCGACCCGTGCCCACTGGGCGTGACTATTCTTTTTTTGGCAATGATCGGCGGCGATCAGCCGATCCTGATTGCATGACCCGGAAGGAGCAGACACGGAAATGACTACAGGCCACGGATACGGCCCCGAGTACTTGAAAGTTCCTGATTTTACAAAGTCTGCCTGCGCCGGTCCGGCGGGGCCTAGAAGGTGCAATCCTGTACGTTCTGTGCTTGTATGGCGGGACTGGCATAGATTCGAGAGACGTCAGATATGCCCGGATTAAACGCATGCAGGGCCACGCGGCACCGCCCCGTGTGCATGGCCTGCGCCGGGGACGGATCGCATACGCAGATCCATTCAGCTCAACGTCTTTTTCCCATGGCTCCCCGGCGGGAGCCACGTATCCCCACACCATCGGGCCGGCTTTGGCCGGCTACAACCCACATGACCAGTGGCCCAATTACTAGTATGTGTGGGCTCGGCAAACTCGCGAATCACTGCGGGTTTTTAACAACGGCATTATTCCTTCCGTGGTAGTGATGGCCACAGCTGTGGTGAGGGAAGGCCTACAAAATGTGGCCACATCGCGGGGAATACCGGACAGACCAGAGCTAAACTGTATGGAAGATTCTAAAAAACACGCAAAGATATCGCAAGTCAGGAGGAAAGGCTCATCCTGATTGCCGGGATTATTCCATGTTTTGGTTCTTTACCGCATGGTCAATCAGTGCAGAGACGTACACCCGGCTCCAAAACGGGGAATACCTGCCGTTGGTGCTCTTGTATCGCTCGCTGTAAATGTCGTTTTTCATAATATCCCACATGTCTTGAAACTGTTCCTTTGGGATTTCCCTGGATATGCCAGTCGAGCTCGGCGTGGCAGTTATCGTATCGGATGTACCGGCCACGGCATCGAATGCATATGCGCGATCCAGGGTTTTGAACTCTTTTTTATCTCTTAGCTCTATTGTGATTTCACTCCAGAACCGCCTGAAATCCATGCGGTAATTACGGGCCGGCCATATTCAAGTCTTTGTGATGATCTGCCATATTGTTACCCAAAGTCCGATTCGCGCAGAGTCTACATACGGGGCATCAGGATTTAGCGTTCGTCCTTTTTTGCAGTGCGTGAAGGAGGCAATTCCAGGCTGTCAGAGTCCGCGCGGAATCATACAAGGCAGTTTAAATGCCCGGAATTACGCACTAGCCTGTCTGCCTGTTGGCCGCTTCCGCTGTGGATTGCTCGGCATCATCAGATTCTTTCTTTATGTCCTTGGCAGCAGATTCTTTGTGTTTTCCCAGTTTGATATCCAAGAGATCTGCCGGATCGTCGCCTTTCTCTTTGGCCTTTTTGTCTTTGTTCATGATATCCCGATATCATTCCACATATTTAACATGGCCGATGCGCGCAAAACATCACGGTTACCAAAATTTCTATTTTCGGCATATATTCGAGCCCTTAGGTTCACATCCAACTTTGGCGCCACGATAGAGCTCGATCAAAAGGTGTATACCTGGACTGACAAGGTGTATGTCACCATACTTGCACCTGACCACAACTTTGACAGCGATCTGATTGACGAAATCGGAGAAACTAGAGAGGACGTGGTAAGGGTAAACACTGGTGAGGGAGATCTTGACCAATACAGGCTGACTGAGACGGGTGTCGATACAGGCCTATTTACCGGAGAGGTAATACTCGTCGGTTTCCCTCATGACGCTGACGGCGACACGACTACGGGCAACAACCTGGGACAGGACGTTGGATTTGCCATACCGGCAGACTATGAGTCTGACGATATAGGCCCGACTGACGGTCTCTTGGCTGCCACTGAAGATGACGGTGTAACGGTATCCTTTGAGTTCTCAGAGGATGAGACCGTAATCGGCTCTTCATTGATCAGATGGAACCTAGGTGAGGTAAGCTGGCTAGAAGCTAGCTATGCTGCATCATCAACAGGCACCGTACGCGTGATTGATCCGGACATGAACTGGAGGCCAGAATCGGTAGACAACGACATTGACGTTCGCTCTGACAGCGACAGCGGAGGCATTGACCTCACTGTAACTGAGACCAACCAGGCAACTGGTATATTTGAGGGCACGGTGACATTCTCGCTAACCGAGGACTCATCTGGCCACAGGCTCAGAGTAGCTGAAGGCGACACGGTAAAGGCTGAATATGACGACAATACTCTCCCAGACCTGCCTGACAGGAATTACTCACCATCGGATGTGATACAGATTACGGGAACAACGTTCATCGGTACAATAGTACCGCCTCTTGAGCGCCTGGTAATCACTGATCCGCGAGTAGTCGACGGCCAAGGAACTGCATATCCGTGGATACACGGGTGCACTTTGAGGCGGACCTGGTCAGCGGACAGGACAAGGAGCAGGACTATGCATATTTGGTACAGATCGAAGATGCCAACGGAGTGATCATCAAACTTGATTGGTCCGGAGGCGTAATGCCAGCTGGCGGTTCACAAAACGCAGCACAGTCATGGATACCTGACACACCTGGAGCATACGATTCGCCTGGGAATCAGTATCCAACCCGACTGCACTGTCACCCAAAGCCGTAATAGACATCAACGTAGTATAGACTAGAAACAACACATTTCCCCTTTTTTTATTTTTTTTAGAGGACTAACGTTAGTTGTAGGGTATGATGTAGGGTGTGTTTGGGCGTGAAATGTGGCTAGGAAAGGTCGTTTTTGGGTTGTTTTGGGGCCTGAAGGATGGCTTCCAGCGGTCATTGGATGACTCGAAGACTCGGAACGGTGGTTTTTGAGGCGTGATTTTGAGTGTTTGTGGCTGATTTGGCCATCTTTGAGAGTCATGCAAGGATCAAAGTGGCATGAATAGAAGAAATTTGCAGTATATAAAGCAATGTCAATTTCACAGCAGCATTAACATCAAAATTCATATAAAGATCATATGTAAATGAAAGGATATGCGCCTTACTAGTTTTCGTGTTAAAAAATATCGATCCATCGAAGATTCGGGTGAGATTAAAATCGATGAGAATATTACGACATTTGTAGGAATAAACGAAAGTGGAAAAACAAATTTGCTTCGAGCTTTAAAGAAAATTAATCACGTCGAAGATACCGATTTTGATGATCTGACTGAAAATCCAATCTGGCATTTCGGGCATTTCGATCCAAATGAAATCTTTGTTACTGCTACTTTCAAATTAGATGATAATGAAAAACAACATGTGAATGAAATTAGCAATGAACAATTATTATTAAATGAAATTAAATTTAGTAAAAAGAAAAACATGAAATTAATATGTCATTTAGATTATGATCAAGAAGCAATCCATTTTGATGTATTTTATAAAAATTATTTGAAATCCATATTCGAACTCCTTAACACTATTGATCCTGAAACATTCGATAATGGAAAAGCATTAAAAACTACGATAATGGATATATTTAACAAAATCACGCAAGGAATTGAAAATGAATTAAATATAAGACAACCACACATTCTTGAACAAATACAGCAAAATATAAAGAATTTAAAAAATCAACTTGGTACGATTCCAGATAAAGTGTTGGATAAAAACACCATACAACAATTTTTAGATCGAATCAATTCTGAAATAACAGAAGATTCATCTGAAGAAATTAAAAATTTTCTTATAAAACAATTACCAAGATTTATTTATTTTGAAAATATTGGAATTATTGACAGTAGAATTCGTTTATCAAATTTTATAAATAAAATAAACAATAATGATTTAGATGAGGATGAAAAAACTGCAAAGACATTATTAGATCTTGGAAGTTTAAATGCACATGAATTAGTAGAATTAAGTAAAGACGGAGATGATCATAATCAAGTACAAAAAAATAAAGATAGATTGGATTTGATTTTGAGTTATGCATCAAAAAAAGTTTCTGAAGAAATTAATAGTATATGGACACAAAATGACCATGATATTGAATTTTCAGTACAGGGAGATAATCTTCGTGTTTGGGTAATTAATAAAAAAGATAAAACAAAATTACAACTTGAAGAACGAAGCAGAGGATATCAATGGTATTTTTCTTTTTATGTTGTATTTAATGTTGAATCTGAACAAAAACATAAAAATGCAATATTATTACTTGACGAACCAGCATTATTTTTACATGCTGTAGGTCAAGAAGATTTTCTCAAAAATGTATTGCCTACACTTGCTGAAAAAAATCAGATTTTATACACAACACATTCTCCTTTTATGGTGGATATGAAAAAACCGGATTCTATTCACACGGTAACTCTAAAAGAATCAAAATTAGAAAATGGAATACAAAAATTATCTAATATATCAAATGATGTTTGGGATAGTGATCGTGATGCTTTATTTCCATTACAATCTGCACTTCATTATAATATGGCGCAATCTCTGTTTATTGGCAAAAATAATTTGATCGTCGAAGGCATCACAGATTTTTGGCTTTTGAGTAGTGCATCAAGTTTATTAGAATCTGCAGGAAAAATACATTTAAAAGATAATTTTGTATTTGTCCCTGTCGGTGGTGCAATGAGATCAATTCTATTTGCTAGTATGTATAAATCACAAAATTTAGATGTAGCTATTCTATTGGATGCGGATCAAGAAGGAAAAAAAGCTTATGGATTAATTGTAAAGAAAAAAATTGTAAAAAATAAAAAAATTTTTATGATAAATGAAATTTTTGATAAAACAAAAAATATGTCTATTGAAGATATGTTCCCTGAAGATTATTACTTACAATTTGTTCAATCTACTTATAAAAATGAATTACAAAAAGAAAGAATAACACAAATTATTCTTGATTCTCAGAAACCGATGATTGTAAATCGAATTGAAGATTTTTTCTTAAAAAATAATTTAGGAGATTTTCATAAAAACAGACCAAATCGTGCAATTTTAAAACAATTTAGTGAAACAAATATTAATTTATTACCAAATGAATTAATCCAAAATTTTGAAACACTTTTCAATAAAATAAATGATATGATCTCAACGTAAAATTCATGATCTATAGCCAAACGCATAACCATATGTGCCTAGAAAACGAAGTTCAAATGGTATCCGCCATGGAGCAAAAAATGCAAACAAACAGATTACCTCTCGAAAAAATTTGGGTGTGAAGAGGATAAAATCGCAATCCCAGATGCCTCTTTTTGCATCATCCCAGTCCTGGAACGTCCTCATAGAGATTCCGGTTGCATCCCCGAGCAGTGTCTGCTTTTTGTAGTTTCGCGACTGCTGGTGCATTATCCTGTCCAGTTTTGTCCTATCCAGCCTCAGTGCGGCCGCACAAAGCGTCGATTTTGAAGGTACCTTTTTTAATCCGGCAAGACGTAACATATCCGGATGGTTTTCAAGATATGCCACGACTTGCCGAAAGGAGAGGTTGTGCTTTTCCTTGAGAATCAGACAGAATACGATGCCGGCAGGATGAAAATCGTGCCGTCCTCGTTTGCGGGGCTTGACGACTCGGTTGATTATGTATAGTAATGTGTTGAGTCGTCTTGCCGCCTTTTTTCCGTCCCTTTTTCGCTTCCGGTCATACTGCCTGGAATACCCGGTGGGCCTGACGTATGGTGTAGGTGTTTCATTTGTCATTGAATGGGCTGATATGTCGTGATCAATAGCTGTTTCGGTACCGTATTCTCATGATCTATAAGCATTACGCCGTATTTTGGGAGGAATTAGTGGACAACGCCACGGCTATAGGGTGCTGTGAAGTTGGTGGGTGCTTTATATACTGATCTTCTCCCGATTGCCCGACACGACTTTGTAGATTTCATCAGAATAGATCATCTGGTATAATCCAAACCTGTTCTAAAAATTAAAAAATCGAATAGATTGATAGAATCGGCGTACGCCGGCCCGGTCACACCGTTCCAGTCAGCCCCAGTATCCGAACACATTTGTCGCAGTATTTTACCTGGCCGTATCTCATCTGGTAAGTCTTTACGGGTTTTTCCTTCCTGCAAAACCTGCACTTGCCGGCTGCATGCACGCTTTCCCCCACGTATTCGTCTATGTAACTTTTGACGTCTTCCTGCCATTCTGGGGCTTTGTCAAGAAGCTTGGAAAAGAGCTTATCCGCATCTTTTTCACGGCCTTCCTTTAGCGCAATTAAACCCTCATTACGCAGACAAAACGGGTGTTCCGAATCCATCTCGTATAGTTTGTCATACAATCTGTCGGCCTCTTCCTTCCTGCCCATATCATCCAGGACAAGTATCTTGTGGCCATATGCCATGGAAAATTTTGGATCTTTTTTCAGTATATGGTCAAAGCATTCCAGTGCCTCGTCAAATTTTTCCAGTCGTGCAATGCAAAGTCCCATGTTTGAGCGTGCCATGTGATAGTCGGGGTGTGTCTCCAGAACGGCCTCAAATTTTGGTATGGCCTCGGCGAATTTTAACTGCACTACAAGATCCATTCCGGATGCAAACAGTTTTTCGTGCGGATACATTACACTTCCCCCGCCATCTCAAACAGCCTGGCATTCTGTATGAGGGTCATCCACACGTTTCTGCCCTCCACCAGTATTGATGCCGCCTCCGCAGGCGTCCTGCCGTCAAGCCCGCCGTGGCTTTTGGCAAAGTTATAGTATGTCTTGTACAGGGCAAGTACCGGGGTGTCCGGTTTCTTGAGGCCCCAGCAGACTTTTTCTCTTCCCCTTACCTCCTCGTTGAATCTCTCCATCATATTGTTGTTCATGTCGCCTGACATGTGTATGGCACTGATGTGGTGGGTGTGTCTTCCCAGTACCCGTCTTGCGGACTTTCCATACGAAGGCAGGCCATCGGTGGTAAAGCGGGTGGGATATCTTCCCAGGGCGGCATATGTGGCCCGGATAAAGCGGTCGGTATCGTGCTGGAACTTGCTTTTGCCCACCTCGTATGACAGCCAGTACCTGGAATCATCCTCTATACTTGCATACATCCAGTGTGGTATTCCAGAAAACCTTATGAAAATCTCGTCTGCCCGTATGGAAAACCTGTTTGCAGTACGCGGAATAATACCGTCCGTGTATCTTTCCAGCATTTTGGAATACTTTGTAATCCAGTCAAATACGGCGCGATACGAGACGTCAATGCCCTCCATTCTCATACAGTCGGCTATCCTGCGGCAGCTCATCTTTGAGTTTTGCATCTGCAGCGCCCGGGTGATGATCTTCGGATCGTTTTTCATTCCCTCAAAGCCGAAATTGGCCTGGAATCTTTTCTTGCAATCATTACACTTGAACCTCTGGGTTTTTTCGCCGGATTTGAGCGTGTGGCGGCCGTTCTTTTTAATGTCGCCGGAATCGCAGTATGGACACAGCGAGAATGATGATCTGTCCATTATTCTGAACGTATTGTTGGCGTATCCGCCGTTCTTTTTTACTACTTGTAGGACTCGTTTGATGTGTTTGCAGTCTGAATGAGTATACTTGTGATCCGGGCATTCGCAGACCAGGCCGTGTCCGGTCCGAGACACCACGTATGACTTGTCCTGTGTGGTCTGGGACGGCACGCGGAACTTGTCCGTGGCAAACTGCGATATCTGCAGGCCGTCCTCTTGCATCTTTTTTGCCTGTGCTGCGCGGCTTGTTCTGCCGGATTGTAGATGCTGTGATTTTTTTCCTTTTTGGTTTCTTTTGGTTTGTTTCATGTATTACCTAAAAGGTAATCCCTATATATACATTACCTAATAGCAATTTGAGGTAATACCTTTAAATAACATTGCATTTTACTAGGGACATGTCAAAACCAGTAATGCCGTTTCTTACAAAGGTGGCCAGAGCCAATACGTCAGAATCGCTTAGGACCACCATCCCGAAAGAGATTGTCAGAGATTATGATTTGGGTCCTCATGATGTGTTGATTTGGCGTGTGAATGAAAAAAATGGAGATCTTATCATTAAAAAATGGGATGCTAAAATATGAGTGTAACGACACAAAAAATTCAAATGACCCAACTTTCGACACAAAAAAAAATTAATTTAAAAAAATCGGATATGTATTCTTTTCAATTAATTGAGCAAATAATGCCATATCAAGGCAGTAAACGAAAAATCGCTAATGAAATATTGAGTTTTTTTCCATATAAATTAAATCATCTAATAGAACCTTTTGCAGGATCAGCGGCCATATCCATACATGCTCTTGTGAACACGGGAATAAAATCTGTATGGGTTAATGATTCTAATGCACCATTAATTGATTTATGGAAGGAAATTTTAGAAAATCCCGAAATATTGTCGTCTAAATATTCAAGACTTTGGCACAAACAACTTGGTTCAGAACATGAATTTTATAATAAAATTCGTGATAGATTTAATCAAAAACATGATCCTGCTGATTTTTTATATTTATTGGCTAGATGTGTAAAGGCAGCTGTACGTTATAATAATGATGGAAATTTCAATAATTCTTGTGATAATCGAAGAGTTGGTGCCAAACCAAATGAAATGAAGCGTCGCATAATGACAGCACATAAAATATTACATAAAAAATGTCATCTTACATCTTTTGATTATAAAAAAATTTTTGAAGAATGTACTAGAAACGATCTGCTTTATATGGATCCGCCATATCAAGGAACATGTGGAGGATCAAGTAAAAGGTATAAAGGAATGTTCTCTCATGAGGAATTCTGTGAACAACTTTCGATATTAAATGAAAAAAAAATACCGTTTATTTTATCTTATGATGGAAAAACTGGAAGAAAAATTCATGGGAAAACAATGCCAAAGCATTTACAACTTAAGCAAATCATTATAAATGCCGGAAGATCAACACAGTCTACCTTGTTAGGAAAAAAAATCAATACTATGGAATCATTATATCTATCACCATATTTATGAAATAAAAATGAAACAAGACAAGAAAGTTGATCAAAAATTTCAAAAATTATTAAAAAAATATAATGTAAAAAAGTTATCAAAACGTGCAGAAACTGCTTTAAAATATATATTAAAATATGGCTATGTAACAACTAAAATTTTAAGTGATGTATATAAGTATAAGCATTCGCCTCGTGCAATTAGAGATTTAAAAGACTGTGGAATTCCAATAGATTCACAAATGATTTATGGTTCATCAAAACATGCACGATATACTCTAACCACAATAAAAAAAATTCGTGCGCGAGGAGGGCGTGTGCCATTTCCAAAAAATTTCAAACAAAAAATATCTACATTATGTATATGTGCCATATGTAATGTTAAATTAACTGATCGTTATTTACAAATTGATCATCGAATTCCATTTATAATTTTAGGTGATCAAATAGATAGAGATCCTAAAAATTTTATGTTATTATGTGCATCATGTAACAGAGCAAAAGGATGGAGCTGTCAAAACTGTGACAATTATAAATTAAAAATACAATCTACTTGTCGTAAATGCTATTGGAGTTGTCCAAAAAAATATGAACATGTCGCCATGATGAATATGCGACGTGCAGATATAATGTGGCAAGATAAAGAAACTCGGAATTATGATAATATTTTAAAAAATGCTGATAAACACAAGATGCATGTTTCCGAATATATCAAAAAAATGTTATTAGATAGAAAATAATTTGTTGAATATAATTAATGGTTGATAAGAATATAAAATCATATCGATTCAAATCCTCAAAAAAATCACTCAATGACCTCAAAATACAGAAAAAATAACTAAAGCAAGGGGGATCGACGGCGCGTCCGCCGCCAATACACAGCCGTGACATTCGCTGCCCCCCACTTTACGTATGCTTCACCATATTTTAATTTTTGAATATTTTGTCCAGAATTATAGATTTGAATGCCGGTTTAAAATTGTGGCGCGGGATCACACCTGTATCCGGTGCCCTGCATCATTTCCCGCCCGTGCACCCCGTCTAGTGACGTGCTGCACACAAGGTTTGGCGATTTGCACGCATGTTAAGAAACAGCCTCCTTTATAATTTTTTGAGTGAATAATTGATAAATATGCTTGCAAGAAAGACGATGATTGAAATAAAGACCGCGTGGAGCGGTCATCAGAGATGTACAGTCAATGATGACAACGCGGCTGACTATGAGTCCTTGAATCTTTCCGTTTTTATGTTTTTTGGTTGTAAAATACAACCAAATGATGAATAAACCCACCTGGGATGGGTGGCGCCCTCCCAAAGGTGTGCACTTTCCACAAAGTACTGATCACGACGAATTGCATTAAAGGGGGTTTCCCCCATACAATCGCACCATCTCCCAGCACTCTCTTTCATATAATTTCTCGCATTTGCAGGAAAAATACATGGAACCACCCCTCAATCCGAAAGGGAAATCGGGTTTGGTGTTAACCGGTTCCAACGGGTATCACATAGGATGTAATTTAAACCGTACCCGGATAAAACTTGTTTTTAAATTCCACCGCAAGTGAATCCGGGTTAAGTTTGAGCGATCTTTCAAAGCACGCCAGGGCGTCCTCCTTTTTTCCCGTATGACTGTACACCATCCCCAAAAACGCATGTAGATAGTCATCATACGGTTTCTGCACAATTTCCTTTTTGAGGCTGGCAATCGACTCGTCGTATCTGCGGCGGTAAAACAGCATGCGGCCGTAGCATGGCTTTTCCTGATGTTCCTCTATCTGGAGGGCTTTTCCGGTGCATAATAATCCCTCATCGTCGCGTTCCATCTCGCCCAACAGTTCAATCTTCTCAGTCCAGTATTCCGCATTATCCGGATCCAGCTCTATGGCCCGGCTGATACATTCAAGTGCATCCTCATTTCTGTCCAGAATTCTCATGGCATCATGCTTTGACTGCAAAGTGGCGGTATTTTCCGGGTCTATTTTTAATGATTTTTCATAGCACTCTAGGACCCTCTCGTATTTTTTTGCCTTTTCGATAGAGTCGCTGCAGGACGTTACCCTGCCCATGTATTCCCAGTAATCGGAATTGTTAGGTTCAAGCTCTACCACTTTTTCATAGAATTTTATTGCCTCGTCATATCTTTCAGCGTTCCAGTACGCCATGCCCTTATTTGCCAGGGCCTCTACATCGTTCGGATCTGCCTGCAGTATCTGGTCATAGCAGGCTACTTCCCGCTCAAAATGCTCGTGCATGGCGTACTCTTCTGCCTTTTCCATCAGTTCGTCCCGGTTCATTTTAGCTAGTTGGATGGCTCCCCCTTATGAGGCTTTTAGATTGGATTTTCGTGTTGAAAATGGTCCGAGATCATCCCCGCGCACACTCTCTCAATGACCAGAACCTGTTACGATAATCCCGACTCTGTGTCCTTGTAATTTTTGAGGCGTTGCCAAGTGCGGGGGAATTGGGAGAAAATCAGTATATAAAGCACCCACCAACTTCACAGCACCCGGCTATAGATAAACTTATAACTTTTGATCATAATAAAAAATGCCTAGAGATCATATATGCGTGAAAAAATCGAATGGACAAATCCATCAGTAAAGAAGCTAGCAGGAAAAGATGATCCGATCAAAATTATTGTTGAAAAAACGAAGCAGATGCTTCTCAAAGCCATGGATGACGGTTGGGGAGGCCCCCCATACGATCCAATGTGGTTGGCAAAATATTTGGCAATTCAAGTGACCTCAAACGAAGATATTCCAGATGCTCGAATAATCCCAGATGGAATTAATCCAAGAATCGAATACAATCCACATAGATCAAGAAGACGGATTAGATTTTCATTGGCTCATGAAATAGCACACACGTTGTTTCCTGACTATGAAAAATCAATACATAACAGATCAGGCAAACATAAACGTATAGACGACTGGCAGATTGAATTATTGTGCAATAGATCAGCTGCCGAGATTCTTATGCCTGTAGGATCACTTGTCAATCCAAAAGAAATTCCAGTTACAATGGAAAATGTCATTAGAATCAGAAATAAATATGATGTTTCCGCCGAGGCAGTTTTATTACAGCTAATAAATCAAACTAGTATGCCTGTTGCTATGTTTTCAGCTGCCAAAATAAATGACGAAGAAAATTCCTTGTACAGAATAGAATATGTAGTCAGTTCATCCAGTTCAACATTGTCATTTTATGCTGGTTTAAAGATATCTTCAAAAAGTGTTTTATCCGAATGTAGCGCCATTGGATACACGTCAAAACGTAAGGAAAAACTCTTTCAGAAATATCCCAAATTAGATGTCGAATGCATAGGGGTATTCCCTTCTCATAACAGCATATATCCAAGGGTGCTTTGTATCATTAAATTAAAACAACCATCAAAATATGAGCCTCAAGGAATAATATATCTTAGTGGTGATGCTACTGATCCACATGGATCAGCAGATAAAATCATTGTACATATTGTGAATGATAAAAGCAAAAGATGGGGAAAAGGATTTGGATTAATGATTTCTAAGAAATGGCCAGCATTACGCAAAGAGTTTGTGAGATGGGCCGAGAAACGGAATAATCTAAGGCTTGGAAAATTACATTTGTTTAAAATCTCTGATCAATTGTTAATTTGCAGCATGATTGCACAGCGTGGATACGCTGAATCTACTCGTCCAAAGATTCGGTATCAACATTTGGCCTCATGTCTTGAGCTAGTCGCATTGGAAGCCAAGAAAAATGATGCGACAGTCCATATGCCTCGTATTGGCACTGGCTTTGCAGGCGGCGATTGGAAAATTATTAGCAGTTTGATTGACGAATATTTGATAAGGGAGGGCGTTAAAGTAACAGTGTATGATCTACCCAACAAGGAAAAATCAAGAACGGATCAGAATATCTTGGACTATGTGCAGGATGGATTGTGAGATGGTCTTGTTGTGAAGATTGTCGTTATATCCGGATCTATATGCTCTGGAAAAACTGGACTCGCAGAAAACATTTCCGAAAAATTCAATACACACATAGTAAAAACTCGTAACATATTAGAAGCAAAGAATTTGGCCTCCTCGGATAGATTATCTTTACAAAAAAAGGGCGACAAATTAGATAGGAATACAAATGGGACATGGGTTAGAGATGAATTACAAGATGCAATTAATAAAAATGATAAAAAAACAATCTTTGTAGTAGATTCAGTTAGAATTAAAAAACAAATTTATGGGATCAGGCAATCATTTGGTCCGATAATTCATCTTCATCTTACTGCTCCAACGAACGAGCTTGAACGAAGATATTCTAAAAAATACAAGACAGTAAAAAACATGCCTTCATATGATAAAGTAAGGCAAAACAAAACTGAAAAAGACATAGAATCATTGGCAGATATTGCAGATATCGTAATTGATACCAACAGATGTACGAAAACAGATATATTAATTCGTGCCATCAGCCATCTGTCCTTATATAACACCAATACGCCAAAATGTGTAGATGTATTAGTTGGTGGACAGTACGGAAGTGAAGGCAAAGGCCAAATCGCAGCACATATTTCCAAAGAATATGATCTTATAGTAAGGGTTGGCGGGCCAAATGCAGGGCATAAAGTATTCGGAGATCCACCGATTACACATCACCATTTGCCATCAGGCACTACGAAAAGTAACGCCAAGCTTTTGCTTGGCCCTGGAATGGTAATAAATGTTAAAAATTTACAAAAGGAAATTGCAGATAATGGTGTGAGTTATGAAAGATTAAAAATTGATCCACAAGCAATGATTATAGAATCAAATGATGTAGAAAAAGAAAAAAAACTTGTAGATAGAATAGGTTCAACAGGAAGTGGGGTTGGTAGTGCAACTTCCCGTAAAATATTGCGTGATACGAATGTAAAATTAGCAAAAATGATCAAAGAATTAAAACCATACATCAAGCCAGCAATTGAAGTATTGGAAGAGACGATTGCAAATAATGGGAAAATTTTGTTGGAAGGTACTCAAGGAACTGGATTGAGTATTCATCATGGTGAATATCCACATGTGACATCAAGAGAGACTACAGTTTCAGGATGTTTGGCAGATGCGGGAATTTCACCGCTTTTGGTAAGAAAAATAATTATGGTGGTCAGAACTTATCCAATTCGTGTTCAAGATCCACTTGGAAGTACGTCCGGACGAATGTCCAAAGAGTTAAAATTTAAAGATATAAGCGATCGATCAGGAATAAGTGAAAATGAAATTAAAAAAACAGAGATGACTTCCACAACTAATAAACCCAGAAGAATCGGAGAATTTGATTGGGATCTGATTAAAAAATCAGCATTACTCAACAGAGTGACTGATATTGCTTTAACTTTTGTAGATTATATATCAATTACTAACAGATCAGCACATCGTTTTGAACAACTAACACAAGAAGCCATCAATATGATAGAAGAGATAGAACAGGTTACAAAATCAGATGTTTCTCTAATCTCAACAGGTTTTAATTCAAGAAGCATAATAGACAGAAGGAAATGGTAGGACATATTGAAGATTAATGAACTGGTCGAAAATTATCCATATTTGTATCATATGGCAGAATTAAAAAGTTGGCCAAGTATACAGAAACATGGTCTTTTAAGCACTACTGCACTGTTAGATCTATACAATATTCACGGAAAAAAACGATTTACAATAGAGTCATGTATTAGGCCGTCAAGCGTGGATATTTACAATAAAAGATATGGTAAAGCAGTAATACGAGATCAAAAACCACTATCTGAAAAAAAATTACTTGATCTTCTAGTTAACATAACTCCACGACAATTCTATCGATTGCTTAATGGTAAGGTGTTTTTTTGGGTCAGAAAAAAAAAATTGGAAACTTTATTGAACGCACGGGCATATAGAGATAAAGCTCATGATGTACTTACTGTAGATACTGAAAAACTAGTTAAAAAATACAAAGATAAAGTCACATTGTCTAAAATTAATTCAGGCGCTACCTACTACAAGAGAGGGATACGAGGTAGACAAACTTTTCAATCCATAGATGATTATCCATTTCAGGAATATAAGAAAAAAAGAAGGGAAAATGCAATAGTAGAGCTGGCAATCGATTATGGTGTTGTTGATATTAAGAAATATGTTATTAGGGTGGACAAATGTGATAGATCCAAGAGAATTAAAAAAATATGGTAAAGATCATGATAGATGAGATAGTTAAATCTTGAAATATAATTCATTACAAGATGATTTTCACATCAAACATAGAAAAACCTGCCTACTCCATACCATGCTTGTGCCTCCTGTAACTAACGTAAGCCTTTAAAATGTGGAAATGTGTTATCCCATCCAATTATAACGATTATAGCTTTTGGAAGCAGCGTAATTTGATTTGAATGATTCTCAGGCAAACATTGTCACCTCATATGTTTCTCGGTAGACTCAAAAGCTATGAGATTGTATGCGGCCGTCTATAGTCAAACACATAAATAATTTGAAACCGTCATAACACTCATGAAATATTTCATCACATCTAACGAATACTTTGTCCTGAAATACTCGCACAGTGAATATTTCATCTCATCAAATGTCTTGTAATATTCGGACACCATCAGGTCGTATTTTGCCCGTCTCCACCATTCTTCCATTGGGCTCTATGCGTATTGACAATACCCACAAACATTTTCAATCAGTAGGTTTAGATCAGGCATGATCACCGCATTTGCTTGATGTCTGGCTACAAGAACAAGATAATGCACGAATTATAGATATCTGCTAAATGATGCTCAAATCATTCCCGAGACCAAAACACCCGATAATCCCGGATCAAACATCGGATAGTTCATGGCAATATACGATAAACTCGAACAACATGGTATTTTCCATCCTGCTTTAGGATCAATTTAGTGTTGCATTCGATTACATCGTCTGATTCGATTACATCGCCTGATTTGACAAATTTATGGTTCGTCATGGTTTTTTTGTTATCGAAAAATTTTTCCGTACTGTCGCTTAAACTATGATAATACTTCATCATTAGATGTGATGCGTAATCGATCAACTCATGACGTCTTTACAGAACTGGCACATGATCAACACGCGTTAAGTTACAAAACATGACAAAGTACGGTCTGTAACACACAAAAAACACACAATTTCACAAAATCATGCGCAAAAATACAGCGCTTCAGGCGCCCCGTATTGTATGATCAAAATCCGTACTTGAGACGTTCCCGTCGCTCATCCCACAGCAGATCAAAGTTTGCAAGACCCGTCACCACTTGTAAATCCCTGTAAAATTCCGCATCAGTGCCGACATACAGATGAATCAATACTTTGTACAGCTTTAGAAGCCTTATGGCGTGCTCTACTTTTATTCTAATGTTGCTGATTCTTCTGTTTTCATTTTTTTGTGTGCTGTTTAGCTCGGCGCATTTTGGTTTTTTGGTGGGCTTTTGGACGTTGGCGCCGGGCAGATCTCCCTCGATGGCCTGGTATCCCTTGTCCACGTATACCGTAACTTTGTCCTTTTTTGCCGCATTCTTGTCTTTCATGCTCTTGCTCAACGGTCCGAGATTGATGTTGTTATATTGGAACATCTTGAGATCTTGCATCGATCCCGGCACAGGTTTTCCTGTCGTAATAACCAGCTTGTCGCGATTAGCCACTATGGTGGTGTTTAGCGTGTGCTTTTTTTTATTGCCGGAATAGTAATCCTTGCTGGCATCAGGATCTGACGGCCGCTCTATGGGCGTGTGCGTGCCGTCTATGTACAGCTCGCCCCCGTTGCTGCCCGGAACCAGATGTTTTATCTCCTCGATACTTTTTGCATTCTGTATCTTTTTGGCGATTTTTTCTGCAGTCGGAAGAATCTCCAACAATATTGTTCTGGCAAATTCTAGATATCGCGATATCGTGCTCTGATCCACCCCGAATATCGGCATGAGCTCGTACTGGGATATGCCAAGCTTTTCTTTCATCATTATCAACAGCAGTACGTGCCGAATGTGCAGCTTGCACCTGTTTCCGGGATAGAATCTGTCATCTGAAAACAAGGGGGCGTCCGGATCGGCCTTGACCTTGCGCGTGAATTTTTCCAGGATGTAATTGAACTGTTTGGGATTCTTTTTTGTAGTGTGATATAGCATGGTCGGATTGGCGATAAACTCGTCAAGCAACTCGCACCTGTGCATGATTTTTGACTTTTTCGGCTTGTTACGCCTGTCCGCATTCTCGTCAGCATACCACAGATCGTCTTCCTTGTAGAGTTTTTTCTCCAGACTTTTGATCACTTGCTGTTGCCTGTATATGATCTGATCCTTGGATTCTGTCATCAGATATGTGCGGCATACACGTGCGATCTAAAGTTGTTGGTTGAATATAGTCTTAAATTTAGTCAATTATGCATCACCTCTATTATATGATCCGTCACATAGACCAGATAACAATCAGTTCCCGGCATGATTTTTTGCAGACGAACCAGCCTAAATATGTCCTTGAAAAGCGATTCGGCATGCTGTGGTATCGGAGCCATGGTCTTGCCATGATATGCCCTGTGGAATTTGAATTCCAGTGCGGTTGCAGGATATGTAGAATTTTGATGGATAAAAGTGTCTATTCTGGCCCTGCGTATGGCAGGATGGGGATATTCCAGCATGATGTCGTTTGGCCCGTATTTCATTTTGCTCATCATGCTGTGAAAAAAAATATATCGGATGGAATCCTCTGTGGTGTGTATTTTTTTGGAGAATCGCTTCCCTAATATCTCGCTAAATTCCTTTGCAGCCTCGTGCATGTCAGGGTTGCGGTTGTACCTGGCCCTTGCCCCTAGTGAACGCAACGCAGAGCTTGGAATTGACTTCCATGGTTTTGGCATAGTGATTTTTTTGTTTTTTTATTGTTAATAAATTCGTTTTGCGTAATCTGCCGGCAGATGTTCGGCACGTCTGGCATACGGCATGATTCTTTGAATAGGCACAGGCAGGGCCTGAATGGGATCAGCAAGAGATGCCCAGGCAAGATTGCCATACGGCACGAGGTCACGCCATAGCATCGGATATGACGCATATGCCGGTGGCATATTCCGGCCTTGATACAATAAAGGCGATCAATCAGTGCAGAGACGCATACCTGACGCCGTACAGGAGTCATTTGAGCAGGCAGTCCTCTCACCACTCGTATGTCAAAAAGCGTATCATTTGAGGCGCAAGTCCGGCATGCAGAAACTGAATCCCTACATAATTGATAAATACCATCCCACCGTTGTTTATTGGGTAATATGGATGTCTATGACAACTCCCTTACAGAGCCGATAGAGCTGCGGATGATCAGGCCGTCAGGCTCGCCTGTCAGGTATCCCGATCCGAAAAACTCGCCGGAACTCATCAACCTAAAGTTGAGCATAAAGGAGCACGGCCTGCTCCAGCCCATAGTGGTAAGGCCGCTAGAGCACGGCTTTGAAATTGTGGCAGGCCACAGGAGATTCATGGCATGCAAGTCCCTGAGATGGAGGTTCATCCCCTGCAAGATACGCGAGTTCTCAGACAAGCACGCCTTTGAGATACAGCTGACCGAAAACCTGCAGCGAAAGACGATGGACCCAATAGAGGAGGCAGAAGCGTACCAAAAGTACGTGGTGGACTTTGGGTGGGGCGGAATAAGCGATCTGGGCAGCAAAATAGGAAGAAGCGAGGAGTACATCTCGCACAGGATGCAGCTGCTAAAGCTGCCAGTAGGCGTAAAGGAAAAGGTGACCAACAATGATCTCAGCATAAGTCAGGCACTAGAGCTTACAAACATAGACTCTACAATCAAAGAAGAGTTCGTAGACAGGATCATAGACAACAAGCTCACCATACGGCAGATAAGAAAAATGAAAAACCAGCTAAAGACAAAATCCCCCGGCCGCCCGGAGGCAAAGTCAAAGGCGGATCACATAATAAGAAAGACCAGCATCGCCCTAAAAATCACCCTGTCCCGGATTGACGATCTAATCGAGGACGCCCACAAGGCAAGCCCGAAGGAGAGAATTGAGCTCATAAAGTTTTTGATGGATCTAAGGCGCAAGACCCACTCCATGATAGACAATACCCTAAAGCACAAGAAAAACTATTCAAAGAGCTAAGTACGCTAGTGGCCTATAAACGGCGGCACCCATTCCTTGAGAAATTTCTTGTATTCCGATTCAGTATATGCCAGGGCGTGAAGTGATGCATCTGCCTGCGGGACAAAGTCGTACACCTCGTAGGTCTGCAAAATATCACCAAACAAATTCCTGTAAATGTCATTCTCCTCGTCTGCCATATCCGCAGTCAAAAACGACTTTACCGTAATCCAGTCGCGGTTCCCCCTAGTCTTGCCTGAAAACACCACAAACGGCGCGTCATTCAGGTATTTTTTCAGCCCCTCAATCCTCTTTGGAAGCGCCTGCGAGGTCCGAAACGTCACCAAATCCACCCTGATCACCCTTCCCGGAAGCTTTCTGGAATCGACTGAAATCGTATAGTTTTTGATTATCCCACTATCCTCCAGCGTCCGTATCCTGGACTCTATCTCTTCTTCTGACATGTTGTACCCTTGGGCCTTTAAAAAGTCCCACAGCTCAAAGGTGTTCTGCTTGGCATTCTGGCTTAGCGCAGAGATAATCAGCCCGTCTATCCTGTCTGCCATTTACGTGGTTTGGCCTTTTCTTCTATTTAACAAATTACCGCCAAAGCCGGCCCCCGCATGCCTGAAATTACCCGTATTGCTGGATCACTTTTTTAACACAGTTGTGATTTTTGATCATACCGTGGCTGCGATTCTGTCTGAGAATATCGGGTATCTGGTGCTAATCGGGGTGGGCCTGGTAATGGCCCTTGCCGTGACCCTCATGGTAAAGGCAGAGACAAAGTGGCTGGGCACCAGAAAGACCTCCGAGTGGTTCTATACTGCCGGCCGCACGATAAAAACAGGACTGATTGCCTCATCGATTGTCTCTGCGTGGACGTGGGCGGCCACCCTACTGCAGTCATCCACTGTGACATTCGAGTTCGGAATAGGCGGCGCGTTCTGGTATGCGGCAGGTGCAAGCATCCAGGTGATTCTATTTTCGATACTCGCAATAGAGCTAAAGCGCAAGGCCCCAATGACGCACACGTTTCCGGAAATGCTGTACGTCAGGTACGGCAGGCACTCCCACAAGGTGTTTCTGTTCTTTGCGTTACTGACCAACACTATAGTCACCGCAATGCTTGTCCTCGGCGGCGCCGCGGTGGTAAACTCGCTTACCGGCGTCGACATTACGCTTGCCGCGTTTTTGCTGCCCATGGGGATTATACTGTACACGATATTCGGGGGGCTAAAGGCGACATTCTTTGCCGAATACCTCAATGCGGGATTCATCTTTGTCGTGGTGCTGGTCTTTGTGGCAGGTATTTACTTTGTCAGCCCGGAGATTGGGGGAATATCCGGAATGTATGACAAGCTCAGCGCAGCATCGGTGCTAAACCCGGTGGACGGAAACGCGCAGATGAGCTTTCTGACGCTTGCGTCAGTCGGCGCGCTGATATTTGGCATAATCAACATTGTCGGAAACTTTGGCACGGTATTTGTGGACCAGTCGTACTGGCAGCGGGCTATTGCCGCAAGGCCAAAGGCTGCCACCGGTGGATTCATCATTGGCGGGCTTGCGTGGTTTGCAATCCCATTTACGCTTGCCACAACACTGGGGCTTGCAGCCATTGCTACGGGCGTGACACTAACAGAGGACGAGATAGGACTGGGTCTTGTCGCCCCAACTGCAGCAGCTGACCTGATGGGGGATCTCGGGGCGATTCTAATCCTGACCATAATATTCACCGCAGTCACTGCGGCAGGCTCGTCACAGCTGGTGAGTGTCTCATCACTCATGACATACGACGTGTTCAGAACATACCTAAAGCCGTCTGCCACGGGACGGGAGCTAATCAGGATATCGCGGTTTACCATACTGGCATTCGGCATAGGCATGGGAATTACGGCATCCGTTTTGTTCCAGTTCGGAGTCAGCCTGCAGTACGTCTATCTGATGATGGGCATCCTGATAGGATCCGCAGTGGCGCCGATATCCCTCGGCATTTTATGGGCAAAGACAAACCGGCACGCAGCGACTACAGCCGCAATAGTCGGCCTCGGATGCGGAATACTGGGGTGGGTAATGTCGGCAAGCCTGATCTCAGGCGAGATTACGCTCTCCTCCACCGGCGACATTGTGCCGCTTTTGGTGGGAAACATTACGGCAATTACGGTCAGCCTGGCAATCACCGTGGCCGGAAGCGCCCTGTTTCCGGAAAGATTCGACTTTAGGGCGTTGCGCCAAAAGATACTACTGGTCGATGACAAGATCCGCTCCATGATAAAGCAGGACACAGACGAGAAAATGCTGCGGCGGGCGTCTGCATTCTGCAAGAGGGTGGGCCTTGGAATAACCGTATCCCTTGTGATAGTCTGGCCAATGTCGTTTTATCTTACGGGATACGTCTTTACCGCAGAGTCCTTTGCCGCGTGGGTCGTGCTTGCCCTGGTCTGGGCCATTGGTGCAGCAGCCGTGGTGATGATTCTGCCGATAATCGAGGCAAGAACCAGCATCAGGGAGATAATAACCCGGGCCAGCACCACGGAAAGGTACGATGACCAGGGGTCAGATGACGCGCACGACAAGCCCGAGATGAGGATTTTAGTACCGGTGGACGGCTCTGTGAGATCCCTCCGGGCGCTAAACAATGCAAACTATCTGTTCCGCAATGCGGCAAGGGTAAAGATTTACCTGCTGTATGTAATAGAGTGGTCCGATGAGGACGAGGAGAACATGGATGAAAAGCTCGGCCTTCAGATGCAAGAAGAGGGAAGGATAATACTAAAAAGCATTGTAATCCCGCGCCAGGTCAGCAGCTATTCCCGGATTGTAAAGCTTGGAAACCCGCCGGTAAAGATTGCAGAGATGGCAGACAAGCTCGAAGTCGACCTGATAGCAATGGGCCGCAAGGGGCTGGGAAACTCTAAAGAGGACTTTGGGCACATTACAAGCAAGGTGCTAAAGCTCACCTCAAAGCCCGTGGTACTGCTGTGATTAGCTCTTTCTGACAGGAGAGAATGACGCACCGGTGCACTCTTTTCTTACCATACCGGCAATGCCAAATATTATTCCCCTTACCTGCTCTGTCTCGCATCCGAGAATCCTTACCAGCAGTCCCGCATTATTCCTCATCATGCTTGCGCCCCCGGATACTTTATTGTCACTTGTAATTCGGGCGTTTATTTTTTGGTGCAGTTCCGGAACATTCCTACCAAGTATATAGACAGAGCCCGTTATGGTGTATTTTCCCAGTATGCCAAACGACGAGGAATTTCGCCTCGCCGGCTCCATGCTTGCGGCATCGGTGAATAACAGTGCGCCGCCCTGGTCTGTGGCCCTAGTCCTCATATGGCACACATCATACGCAAAGGACTCGCCCATGGCCACCCGCCCCGGCGTGATTATCTCTGAATAAAACAGCGTCGCATCATTATTGACGCAGAGATTCGCCTCCTGGTAGAACCGGGAGCTGCCATACGGTATTATCTGATCCGGGATGAACTCCAGATAGGCGTTATCTTCCAGCGTAATGTTGAGCACCTGCGTCGCACTGCCCGCATCCATGCCGTATATCCTCGTGGCACCCTGCGTGGTCATGTGTACGACAGAGTCCCTCTCTGCCGTCACGTCGATTCTGTGCCTGTCGCCCTGGAGGATTCCCCCGGATGATGATACCATGTAAAAATAGGCCATGCCGGAAAGCGACTCTTCACAGTACAGCGCCCTCTGGGCGTGAAACGGCGCCTCTGAGAGCTGCTCGGCAATGACGGTTCTATTGCCCGTATTCCGGAACACCACCCTCAGATGCCCGTTTTTTCCCGCCCTGTTTGCTGCCAGCTGCCTTGGCATACTATCATACGACCTTATTCGTCCGGGAATCTCGCGCGGCAAATAAAATGCGGCGTCATTCATTTTTGCACCATTGCGGATTTTGGCCCCTCATCAAACAAGAGATCATGTATTATGTGCGATACCGTCTCTTTTATTCCCTCGTCGGTCTTGCAGTTTACAAACACGAACGGCTTTTCCTTCCTTGTCCGGACTGCGTCGCCTTTCATAATACTCAGGTCCGCCCCCACCTGCGGCGCCAAGTCAATCTTGTTTATTACCAGCAGGTCGCAGCTTGTGATTCCCAGCCCGCCCTTTCGCGGATACTTGTCCCCGCCTGCCACGTCTATTATGTATATGAAATAGTCCGCCAGAATGGGGCTAAACGTGGTGGTGATATTGTCCCCGCCGCTCTCGATGATTATCATGTCCAGCCCGGGATGCTTTTTCTCAATCTCCTCTATTACGGAAATGTTCATGGACGGATCCTCCCTTACTGCCGTGTGCGGGCACCCGCCGGTGGCAAGGCCGATGACCAGGTCTTCGGGCAGCAGTCCCCCGTCTGTTGCCAGGTTGGCCCTCATCCTGTCTGCGTCCTCCTTTGAGATTACATCATTTGATATAATGCTCACATTGTAGCCCATTTTTGCCAGCACGGGGACAATCCTCTCGATTAGCATGCTTTTTCCAGAGCCGACGGGCCCGCCGATGCCGATTCTTGGAATCCTGCCTGCCATCCAGCTTTGGCACGAATTTCACGTAATAAACATTTTAGAGTCCATCCTCTCGTGGTCCATCTGGCCAATCTCTGCCTGCGGCAAAAACTGCCATATCTCGCCAATCGACTTGCCGGAATTTTCCCGGACCGTTCTGAGTATCGGCGGCTTTAGCCGGTGGATTATACCCTGCGCCTCAAGGTGCTGTATCATTCCAAGCCGCAGTGCGGCCCCCACGCTGCTTGCCACAAAGCCATAGCACAGCATTAGCATTGACTTTTCCCTCTTGATTCCCAGCGCATGGCAGCAGACGGCAAACGAGACGGGATAGACGCCGGAGACGTCCTCATCTAGTATGCCGGCGTGGTACCGGTCCAGCATCCCGTCCCTTTGGAACTCTTTGACGCATTTGACAAGCTGTATGCCGGATCTTACTGCGGCATCTCTGGTCTCCTTTATGGTTTTTAGCGAGACGCATATTCCGTCTGTCTCCTTTAGCTTTTCATAGTCAGATAATATGCAATGCCCGTACGCACTGGACAGGGCGACGCAGTCGCAGGGCCCGACCTGCTGCTCTATGAACACCCTGTTTAGCTCTGTCAGCTCCTTTGCCGTCGTGACCTTTTTGTCCAGGAACAGCGATTCCAGCCCGTTTGATGTGGCAAACAGGCCGGTGGGAAATATGGAATCGGACAGCTGCAGCATGTCCAGATCAGAGTCATGCATGCCCGTGCACGCCTGCCCCCGTATGGGGCTGGAATATAATCTCCTCTATTGACATTTCAACATCATCTGCAATACCTGCAAACAGCCTCTCAAAGACTTGCAGCTCGGAATCTGCCTGTATTGGAAACAGCACCCTCCCGTCATCTACCGTAATGGGCCGGTGCCTGTTTCCTATGATGTGGCCAGCAAGGACCGGCAGCTCAGCTGGCGCACCTTGTCTGAGTTTAAGCGAGATTACCTTTTCGGGGGCCTGCTCTACAACGACGAGCCTCCCGTCTCCCGCAAGAACATCGCCGTGGCGCAGCACCACACCCGAGTCCAGCGACACCCCCACGTCTGTGCCGGTATTGGTCCTTACCCGCATCCTTCTTTTTTCCATCTCGGATCGCAGAACGGTAATCCGCTCACAGTCCACACTCTTGAACTTTTCATCCTCAAAGATGTTTCCCATAATAGACGTGACTACAAGCATGCATTTACGGCCGCGCCGATGCGAATTATATTTTCCTATGCCGTATGGTGCGCAGAATCCGGCGCAGCCTCGCATGATCCGAAAAATTCCGGCCTACATACCCAATTATTATATAGATTAACGCCGATAATCTATCCAATGTTTACACCAAGGGATATAGATAAACTGCACATCTTTCTGGCCGCACAGCTTGCAAGACGCAGGATGGAGCGCGGCCTCAAGCTAAACCACCCCGAGGCCATAGCGCTGATAACCGATCACATACTGGAGGGCGCGCGCGACGGCAAACAGGTCTCTGAGCTGATGGGATCCGGCAAAAAGATACTCTCAAAGGACGACGTAATGCCGGAGGTCCCCGGCCTGATTCACTCGCTCCAGGTAGAGGCGACCTTTGAGGACGGGACAAAGCTGGTTACCGTACACGACCCGATAGTGTGATGTGTGATGAGGCCCGGTGAATACATTATATCCGACGGCGAAATTGCCGCCAATGCAGGAAAAGACACCATATCAATCAAGGTCTCCAATACGGGCGACCGGCCGATTCAGGTGGGCTCGCATGCGCATTTCTTTGAGGCAAACGCGGCCCTGTCCTTTCCAAGAAAGGAGGCCTACGGGTTCCGCCTCAACATACCTGCGGGCACATCGGTGCGCTTTGAGCCGGGCGATTCCAGAACAGTAGAGCTCACAGAGTACGGCGGAAAAAAGACCGTCTTTGGATTCAACGGACTGGTAAACGGAAGGCTGGATGAAAAAAAGGCAGACGCGCTGCTAAAGGCAAAAGAGCGGGGGTTCGGGGGGGCATGACGCTGCGAATCCCGCGCAAAAGATATGCCGAGCTGTTCGGCCCCACTACCGGCGACAGGGTGAGGCTCGGTGATACGGATCTCATAATCGAGATCGAGCGGGACCTGATAAAGTACGGTGATGAGACAGTCTTTGGAGGGGGAAAAAGCATCCGGGACGGCATGGGCCAGGCAAGCGGCGTGATGCGCAAGGACTCACTCGATCTCGTAATCACAAACGCCATAATCATGGATCCCGTCCTGGGAATAATAAAGGCCGACATTGGAGTCAAGGACGGCAACATTGCGTGTATAGGAAACGCAGGCAACCCGGACATTATGGATGATACAGACATGACAATCTCGTCGAACACCGAGGTGATTGCAGGCGAGCACACAATCTGCACCCCCGGTACCATAGACTCGCACATTCACTTTATCTCGCCGCAGCAGGCCATCGAGGCCATATGCAACGGCATCACCACAATGATCGGCGGCGGCACGGGCCCCGCCGACGGGACAAACGCGACTACCTGCACCCCGGGGCGGTGGAACATACACAGGATGATCGAGGCAATCGAAGAGTATCCGCTCAACTTTGGATTTTTGTGCAAGGGAAACGACTCGCAGGAACCCGCACTAATCGAGCAGATTGAGGCAGGCGCCTGCGGCCTCAAGCTGCACGAGGACTGGGGCACCACCCCTGCCACCATAGACGCCGCGCTGCGCGTTGCAGAAAAGACCGACACGCAGGTTGCAATACACACCGACACGCTCAACGAGTGCGGCTTTGTGGATGACACCATAAGGGCCATTGCCGGAAGGACAATCCACACATACCATACGGAGGGCGCCGGAGGGGGACACGCGCCGGACATTATGAAGATAGCAGGCGAGCCCAACGTCCTTCCGTCCTCCACAAACCCCACCAGGCCGTTTACCGTAAACACGCTGGCAGAGCACCTCGACATGATGATGGTCTGCCACCACCTCAACTCGTCCGTACCGGAGGACGTCTCGTTTGCCGAATCCAGGATTCGCGGCGAGACGATAGCGGCAGAGGACGTCCTGCACGACATTGGGGCAATCAGCATGATGTCTTCGGACAGCCAGGCGATGGGGCGGGTAGGCGAGGTGACTACAAGGAACTGGCAGACTGCAGACAAGATGAAAAAGATGACAGGACCGCTCGCAGGCGAGACGGGGCAAAACGACAATTTGCGCGTAAAGCGCTACCTCTCAAAGATAACCATCAATCCCGCAATCACGCACGGGGTGTCCGAATATGTCGGATCACTGGAGCCTGGCAAGCTGGCAGACATTGTGGTATGGAGCCCAGAGTTTTTCGGGGCAAGGCCAAAGATGATAATCAAGGGCGGCTTTATCGCATACTCATTAATGGGAGATCCAAACGCGTCGATTCCGACGACCCAGCCTGTCCTCTACCGGCCCATGTTTGGCGCACTGGGCGGGGCAAAGCACTCCACGTCGCTGACCTTTACCTCAAAGCTTGCGCTGGAATGCGGACTAGAGTCGCAGCTAAACATACGCAAACGGCTGGTGCCCGTAAAGAACTGCCGCCGGATTGGAAAAAAGGACATGCTGTACAACTCGCTGACGCCGGAGATCAAGATCAATCCCGAGACATACGAGGTCAAAGTCGACGGCAAGACTGCCACCGTGGATCCGGCAAAAAAGGTATCATTGGCCAGGCTCTACAACCTGTACTAGTTTGTGCCGACATCGACTATTTGGGCGGGTCCGAAACTGGGTATTTAAAGACATTACTTGCCTGAATTCCTAAGTAAACCACGATATACCGAACCTTGTGAAATCAGGAAATCTGGTCAGAATCATTCCGTTATTTGCCATAATTGCAGCCTTTGCCATAGCACCCCAGTCGGTCTTTGGCGCAGGCGCCATCTCAGAAGGCTTTGCCCTAGGCGAAGCACTCGATGAAAGCTGGGGCTGGTTCATAGTAGTGGGCCTGGGAGCCGTATTTGCAGTAGTCATTACAATAGAGACCAAGATTGAAGAAAAGTATCTTGGCGTCTCGCAGACGTCAGAATGGTTCAACACCGCAGGAAGGGTCATAAAGACCGGACTGACGGCAGCGGCAATTGTCTCTGCCTGGACCTGGGCTGCGACATTGCTCCAGTCCTCGACGGTGGCCTATCAGTACGGAATAAGCGGCCCGTTCTGGTATGCGGCAGGCGCATCCATACAGGTGCTGCTATTTGGAATACTGGCAATAGAGCTAAAGAGAAAGGCTCCAAACGCTCACACTTTTCTTGAAATCATCCGCGCAAGGTACGGCGACGGCGCACACCGCGTCTTTTTGGTTTTTGCACTAATGACAAACATGATAGTCACCGCAATGCTGCTCCTTGGTGGCGCAGCGGTGGTCAACGGCCTGACGGGAATGGATATTTCCATTGCGGCGTTTCTAATCCCCATAGGAGTAATGATTTACACGCTGGTGGGAGGTCTTAAAGCGACCTTTGTCGCCGACTATATGCATACCATTGTCATATTTGCGGTAATACTGACGTTTGTGACCGTGGTGTACTTTATCAGTCCAGTCACGGGCGGAATCGACGGCATGTATGAAAAGCTTACAGAGGCCGCCAGGCTGCACCCCGTCGAGGGAAACGCCGCAGGCGCATACCTTACAATGGCCTCCATCGGCGGCCTGATATTTGGAATCATCAATATTGTCGGAAACTTTGGCACCGTGTTTGTAGACCAGGCATACTGGCAGAGGGCGATTGCCGCCAGGCCGACATCCACCGTAAAGGGCTTTTTGCTGGGCGGCGCGTGCTGGTTTGCAATTCCGTTTACATTGGCGACTACCATGGGACTCACGGCAGTCGCGCTTGGGGTGGATCTTACCCCAGAACAGGTCCAGCTGGGCCTTACCGTACCTGCAGCTGCCACGGCGCTGATGGGCGAGATTGGGGCAGTAATGGTGCTTACAATGCTATTCATGGCAGTAACGTCGGCCGGATCCGCAGAGCTGATTGCGGTATCGTCGCTAATCACGTACGACGTGTACCGGACGTACAAGAATCCGAACGCCACCGGCAAAAAACTCCTAAAGGTCTCGCGTATCACCATAGTCGGATTTGGACTGGGAATGGGCGGACTGGCAGTTATACTATTAAGCATAGGACTGAGCTTGGGATTCGTCTATCTGGCGATGGGTGTTCTTATCGGCTCGGCGGTAATTCCAATAGCGCTTACCATAACGTGGCGGCGGACAAACAAGTATGCGGCGACTATAGGGGCCGTCGCCGGACTGAGTGTTGCGCTAATAACATGGGCCGGAATCGCATCCTCATCACCGGCAATGCTGTTTACAGACGAGTGGGAGCCCAGCCTAATGTTTGCCGGCGCAGTCTCACTTGACACGCTAGGACACAATTATTCAATGCTGTTTGGCAATATCGCAGGAATCCTGACTGGCGGCGCCATTGCAGGAATCGGCAGCCTGATCAGGCCGGCAAGGTTTGACTGGGAGCAGATGAAGGAAAAGATAAAGCTAGTCGATGCCACAAAGGAGCAGGCCGCAAGCATGGATGCAGACGAGGCGACCCTCAAAAAGGCCTTCAAGTTCAGCCTAAAGGGCGGTGGACTAATGACGCTAGTATTAATTATAGCATGGCCATTGCCGCTGTTCTTTTCGGCATACGTCTTTGATATCGGCTTTTACTCGCTATGGGTGGGCATATCCGTAGTCTGGGTGAGCGTTGCGACGTTCTTTATAGTCGGACTGCCGATAATCGAGGCAAGGCAAGGAATCGCAAAGGTAATGCGAGGATCAAAGCCGATACCGGAATCTGAAAGCGGCGAAGACAAGTGACACATTGTAGTGGCTGCGGAGTCATACTGGGATGGAAGAAATACAAGTTCCAGAAAATGTGGAGAATTCCCGGATACTATTGTAAAAAGTGCATGCTGGTACTGGGGCAGGACTTTGACAAGTATGCCAGGATTACGCTTCCCACGAGGCCCTGTGATCTGTGCAGCGTGCACTATTATTTTCTAAAGACCGGCACAAAGGAGAACAAGCACAAGAGGTACTGCCACGTGTGTGCAGAGGCAGTCGAAAACGGCGTCATACCGGTCATCCCCCTCACAAAGCAGCTAAAAAGGCAGCCAAAACAGCTACCCCTGGTGCTGATGATCTTTGCGGGCCTGGGCGGCCTGATGATGGTCCTGGGGCTGGTCTTTACAATGATGTCCACCGGCAGCGATGCGAACATTATGAACATTCTGTTTGGGGCCGTAACCACCGCGCTGGGATTCGTCCTGATAAGAATGACGCTGAGATCGCGCAGCCTGCTAGTCGGAAAAAAGGGCACGATACCCTCAGAAACCCTAAAGTAGAGCGATCCTGGGCCTGCCAAATATACGCCGGAATGGCCGGCCACGCCGGAATAAACAACTTTAAAACCGATGGGAAATAAAGTCCTGCATGGGTAAAATAGTTCGAGTCGGAGGCAGAGGCACTTCGCGCAGAGTATCTGAAAAGGAAGCTGATAATTGGACTGGCAAGGCATACAAGGACGTGCAGGCGGCCCGAAAGGCGGCTGCCAAGGACGTCTATGTAACTATAGGTCGTGGCACCAGAAAGATCAAACTAGGCGACATTGCCGAAACCAAGGGCAGGCCGTCTGGCAAGGGTCACTGGGTTAGGACCAATAGGGGAACCAGCAAACGCTGGGTAGAAGGCTAAGTCCTAAACGGAGCATATCCGTTTATTTTTACTTTTTATTACTCTCCTGAATCTTTGCTGCAAGCATTTTGCTTATCTTTTCACCCGGCGCCCTTCCGCGCAATTCCCTCATTGCAATTCCCATCAGCATTCCGATTGCATGCTCGCCTTGCTGTGTGACCATATCTTGGTTGTCGCCGATTATCCCGTCTAGTATACGGGACAGCTCGCCGTCAGACACGGGGCCCGCTGCCATGGATTGCACCGCCTCATCAACTGAATCCGCGCTGCCGTCCATCACGCCCTCAAATATGGTCTCTAGCGATTCCTTTGTGATTTTTTCTTTTGCCAGCAGCTCAAAGCAGCGCAGAATCATCTCGCCTGTCAGCAGCTTTTCATCCAGCCCCTTTCTTTGCAGGCTTGTAATCGTAGAGCACAGGGCAGAGGCCGCAAAGTTTGCCGGTATTTTTCCGTCCGCACACGCAGCTTCAAACACTTCCTGGTATCCCGAATCCATAATCTGCTCTGCGAGCTGGGCGTTCAGGCCGTACCTTGCCCCCAGCTCTGCAATCATTTCGTCCCACGGCTTTGGAATGTTTTGTCTTGCCGATTCCATCTCTGCCTGCGAGACCGTTATGGGCGGGACATCAGTCTCTGGATACATTCTCGAGGGCCCCGGCCTGGGCCTCAGAAATACGGTCCGGCCGTCCTGTCTGGCCAGCCTGGTCTCAGAACCCACGCCCTTTTGGGCCTGCCTTATGCGGTCTATGATTTGATCTGGAACAGTGTCGTACCTTGACTTTGGCAGCGCCATTACCAAAAACCCGTCGCCGTCCCCTGCGCCTATCTCGCCTCTGATCGTCCTTACGTCTGCCTCCCCGATTCCATAGTTTGGCAGCTCATCAGAGTGAAACACCCCGCCAATCCCGTAAAACCTCACAAGCTGCGCGATTTCTGCACCCAGCCTCACTCCCTCAAAGGGCGAATAGCCAAACATGCCTGCAAAGTTTGGAAAAAGCATGGCGCAGACAATGTCGCCGTTTTTTACGGACCTGCGGATTATCTCCGAGCTGCAGCCGCGCATGGATTCAGTTATGTCCCGTATTTTTTTCTCAACCTTGCCGGTACCCTCTAGTTTTTTTGCAATCATCATCAGCCCCTCCTGGCGGGCGGCCTCGAACTCTATGACCTTTTCTAGCTGGTCGAGCTGCTGCACGCCTTTTACCTCCACCACGCCGCCGCCGGCCACCGAGACATTTACGTCCTGCCTGATTGATCCCAGGCCCCTGCCCACCTTTTTGGTGGCCCGCAGCATCCTTCCAAGATCCAGCGCGACCTGCCTTATTTTTTTGGGCGTGGCCTCTATGGGATCAAGTGTAATCTCGACTAGGGGGACTCCGAGCCTGTCAAGGCCGTACTCCCTGAACTCCCCCCTGTCGCCGATCAGCCTTGCGGCATCCTCCTCGAGGCATACTGACTGCACCCCCACCTCAAGGCCGCCTGCCCGCAGGGTCCCGCCCTGCGATACCAGCATGGTCCGCTGGAATCCCGACGTGTTTGAGCCGTCTATTACCATCTTTCTCATGGGAAAGATCTCGCCGAATATCCTGGAGCTGAGGCACGATGCTATGAGGAGCGCGGTGTTTTTTGCCTTTGCGTCTAGCTCGTGCGGGGGCTCCTCGTCCTCCTCCACAAGGCAGCTGCTCTCCGGGGCGGAATGATACACCATTGTCCTTGATTTACCCTTTTCAAAGAGTGCCGCCGGATCGTACCGTCCCATCTCGCCCCTGGTTATGCGCATCCTGCGCGAGAATTTTTTCTTGTACTTTTTTGCCTCCCTTTGGCTGCAGCCGCAGAACAGCTTTCTGCCAGTTGCCAGCTGCTGGTGTATCTCCAGTCCCACCTTTAGGCCGATTCTTGCGCGGTCTGCATCCTGCATGCGGTTTGTTGCTATTTGGTTCATTAAAACCTAGTCTGAAAACTCTGATGCCACGCGTGTCAGCATCAGCTCCTCGAGGCTGCCCCCGTCCTGGCTGCACCCGAGTGCCCACATTGCCTTTACCAGCGCAGTCTCGGGTATCATGTCCTTGAGCGGGACTATGCCCATATCCAGCAGGTCGCGGCCGCTCTCATATACCGTCATTGCCACCCTGCCGTCTATACACTGCGATGTCATTCCCATAAACACGCCATTTTTGTGCGCCTTTTTTACAGACTCGTACATTGACCTTCCCACGTGTCCCAGTCCCGTTCCCTCAAATATTACGGCCCTGAATCCAGAGTCGATAATGTGATCCAAAATCCGAGAGTCATAGCCGGGGTGGTATTTTACGAGTGCGACTCTGGCATCCAGGTTTATCGCAGGCATGTACTGTTCTTTTGTAAAAAAATCCGAATCCGTATTGTCCCTTATTTTCTCGCCTGTGACCAGAAACGCAGGTGCCGCACCGACTGTCTCAAAGGCGCCCCTCCTGCTTGTGTGGTTTTTGCGCACCCTGGTGGCGCGGTGGCACGCCATTGTCTGGTCGCTTTCGTCGTGGTGCATTACTATGTGGATGCCGTTTTTTTTGACATCCGTCAGGAATCTGGCAGCAGCAATCAGGTTCAGGGCGGCATCAGTCGACGGCCTGTCCGGCGATCTCTGCGAGCCTACCACTGCCACGGGGATTGGAAACCCGGCCAGTGCAAACGAGAGGTACGACGCAGTATACTGCATCGTGTCAGTGCCGTGCGCAATGATTACCCCCGCGTATTCCGAGCCTGCAACAGAGTCGAGTTTTTCGGCAATTTTTCTCCAGTGTTCTGGCTGCAGATTCTCAGAGTATTCCGAAAAAAGCGTAAGCGGTATAATGTCTGCGATTGCGGCAAGCTCCGGCACGGAGGCGTTGAGCTCCTCTGGCGTGGCAGCCGGGGTGACTGCGCCGGTCCTATAGTCTATCTTGCTTGCAATGGTGCCGCCAGTAGAAAGCAAGAGTATCCTTGGCAGCCCGCCGCCGGGGGGCGCCCCCCCTGCCTGCGCCTCGGGCCG
The DNA here is from genome assembly GCA_965212015.1 of Cenarchaeum sp. GTDB lineage: Archaea > Thermoproteota > Nitrososphaeria > Nitrososphaerales > Nitrosopumilaceae > Cenarchaeum. The sequence goes on along the minus strand of OZ243037.1, from coordinate 1,075,432 downwards.
CTTGTACTGACTTGTCCTCTCCATACCCGTAATTCCGCCGATGCCGATGCCGATATTGTATCCGTTTTTCAGCTTTAGGACAATGTCCTGGCCCCCCTTGTACCGCGGCATCAGAATTCCCTCGTACGTCAAATCCGCCACTATTCTGAGCGTGTCGCCCACCCTGACATTGTGGGACTTTAAAAACTCGAGGGCCTCTCCCGTATATCCCATAAACTCTGACATGTGAGGGCATTTTTCGTTTTTTTTATTTATGTGTTTTATGCGTGCGCGGGCGGTTTTGCGGCGCATCCGGCCGGATTTGCTGCCAAAGCCATAATTATGCGGCAGGATTCAGCAGGGACATGGGCGACGGGATTGGCGGCACCGTACTGGACTGCCTGTCGGGGGACACCTTTGAGATGTCAGTGGCGTACTTTCGCAAGGACAACTCTGGACAGTACGACCGCACAGAGCGGGTCATGATTGCAAAGATCGACAATCCGGAAAACCCCCAGTATGACCGGCGTACGCGCGAGGATTTGATTCGCGCGCTAAAGGGCAAGTTTGTAACGTGTAACGTCCAGCACAGGGACGAAAAGACGGACATTCTGCTGTGTAACGTATTCATCCAAAACCCGCCTGAGGGATTCTAGCAGTGTATGGCGCGGCACGTCATACGAGTATCAATTTTGGTTGTTAGAATGGTAAACTATGGGCAAAACACCCATCTTTAAGGAATCGGCCAGCCATCTCCTCACATGGATATAGTGTTTGCAGCCGCGCTGACTGCGGCCGGACTGGTAATGCTGTGCTTTGGGGGAAACTGGCTGGTCGCCGGCGGCGTAAACATTGCAAAGGGGCTCAGGATCAGCCCCCTGATAATCGGAATGACCATAGTGGCGTACGGGACCTCGACGCCGGAGCTTGCAGCCAGCATGGCAGCCACCGATCACGGCGACATAATACTGGGAAACATTGTCGGCAGCAACATTGCAAACGTCGGCATGGTAATCGGCATTGCCTCGATAATTGCCGCCCTTGCGGTGCGCAGGGGCACGCTAAAAAAGGAGGTTCCAATAATGATCGGCGTATCCCTGCTGCTAGTCGCGCTCTCAATTGACGGCGAGATATCGCAGTATGACGGGATGATCCTGGTGGGATCCCTGGTGGCGTTTACCGTATACGTGTATGCGGATGCAAAAAAGCAGCGCGTGCAGGCGGATCATGCGCCGCTGGCTGCAAGGGCGTACCTCAGGTCCGGCGCCATGATAGGCGCCGGCGTCATACTGCTTGGCGCAGGCGCGTGGCTTGCGATTGAAAACGCCGTACTCTTGGCGCAGTACTTTGGACTCTCCGACAGGATAATCGGGATAACCGTAATCGCAATAGGGACATCATTGCCTGAGCTGATAACGTCAATCATTGCCATACGAAGGGGCCACACAGGCATTGGAATCGGAAACATTGTCGGCAGCAATATCTATAACATTCTGATGATCATGGGGATTGCGGCCAGCATTGCAAGCATACCTGTTGCGCCAAAGATCCTCGTCGACTATATCGTGATGATCGGATTCAGCCTGGTGCTGCTAGTCGGCCTGAGGACCGGCGTAATTGGCAGGCCCGTGGGCGTGGCACTGGCAGCGGCCTATTTTGCATATCTCGGAGCCACGTTTCTTTTGCAATGAGCCAAATGGGCCTGACTTGTTTGAGCTGTACAGTTATACCGCCCTTGGATTGTCGTACCTGAATTTTTTTATCTTTATTAGCTCAAAGTATGATCCGAACCTGCCCGCATCGCTTACTGCGTCCAGCCCCTCGTCTGCGGGCTCTTGCTCAAACGTCCTTAGCAGCCTGTACTGCGTATCGCGCTGCGCAGGCGTCCTCCCCATCTCCCTTGCAAGCCGCCTTATCTGCTTTGGCTGTAAGAGCTGCCCGTGTCCCGCGCCTGCCGCAGTCGAAATGCTCTCGTTGATAAGGGTCCCGCCAAAGTCGTTTGCGCCCCACATCAGCAGGATCTGGGACATTCTCTGGCCTTCTTTTACCCACGACATCTGGATGTTCTCTATGTTGTTTAGCATTATTCTTGCTATTGCGTGCGTCAGCATGACGTCCTTTGCGCCGGCACCGCGCATGATTCCGTCGTGCAGCCGGTGCTTGTACATCGGGGCCTCATCAAAGATAAAGTTCAGCGGGACAAACTCTGTAAAGCCGCCGGTCTCTTTTTGTATGTCGCGCAGCACCGCAATGTGCCTTGTCCTGTCATGCAGCGACTCGACGTGGCCGAACATCATTGTGGATGTGGTCCTTATCCCCATTTTGTGGGCGGTCTTTATTACGTCAATCCAGTCCACCGCGCTTATCCTGCCCGGCGATATCTTGTCGCGTATCTTTTGGTCCAGAATCTCAGCCGACGTGCCTGGCAGCGTGTCCACTCCTGCCTCCTTGAGGCGCCCCAGATATTCGCCGACTGGCACGCCGGATCTCGTCGCGCCGTACAGTATCTCTTCTGGCGAAAACCCGTGTATGTGCATGTCTGGAATGTCCCTTTTTATGGCCCGGCAAATCTTCTCGTATGTGTCTGCCTCCATGTCCGGCGGCAGCCCCGCCTGGATGCACACCTCAGTTGCGCCCAGCGCGTGCGCCTCTTTTGCCCTGCGGACCACCTCCTCTACTGGCAGCAGATAGCCCTCTTCTTCCCTAAAGTCCCTGCTAAACGCGCAAAAACCGCACTGCTTTATGCAGACGTTTGTAAAGTTTATGTTCCTGTTCACCACGTATGTGACAGTATTACCTGCTCTTCTTTTTCGCAGCTCGTCTGCCACCATGCCGACCAGGTGAAAGTCCGGCCCGTCGGCGCCGTACAATACGAGTCCCTCGTCTGCAGAGATTTCCTTTTCAGAGAGGGCGCGGTTTAGCACGGCGGATATCAGGGGATCGGCGTCCCTGAACAGCGAGTCTGACGTCATCTCCAGTGCTCCTCGATTACAAAGCCGCAGTCATCTGACAGGGGGCGTATCCTTTCCTTTAGATTATCATCCAGGCCGCCCAGAAACTCGGGATATGCGGGAAAGCGGCACTTTAAGTCAAAGCCCGCGTCCCTGCAGTTTTTTTCAACCCTGTCTATTGCCGGCCACGCAAACTCTGGGTTTACATAGTCCGGCGTCAGCGGCGAGATTCCGCCCCAGTCGTTTATCCCTATTCCAAGAAAGTCCTGGTACGAGCTCGGCGAGAGGTTTGGGGGAATCTGTATGTTTGTTTGCGGCATGATTATCCTTGTCAGTGCAACAATGATCCTAAAATATGTCTCTTCTGCCGGCGGGCGGTTTCTCATGGCGGTATGGGGCTTTGGCTGAAAGTTTTGCAGAATCACCTCCTGTATGTTTCCGTACCTTTCGTGAATGCCCCTTATGGCAAAAAGCGAGTCGACTAGCTCGTATGCAGTCTCGCCTATGCCGACTAGCAGGCCGGTAGTCATTGGAATGCCCAGCTCGCCGGCATTCCTCAGCGTCCCGAGCCTCTCGGCGGGGGCCTTGCTTGGCGCCAGGTGGTGCGGCATTCCCCTCTCCATCATGCGCTCGCTTGCGTTCTCCAGCATCAGCCCCATGCTGGCGTTCGTTTTTTTGAGCTCGCCGAGCTCCTTTTTTGTGAGGTTTCCGGCGTTTGTGTGGGGGAACAGTCCGGCGGATAGCGCCATCTCTGAGCAGTGGACCAGGTATTCTGCCGTGCTTGAAAACCCGTTTTTCCCGAGCCATGCGCGCGCAGCACCGTATCTTTCCTCCGGCCTCTCGCCTGTCACAAAGAGCGCCTCCACGCAGCGGTGCCTTTTTGCAAGGCGTATCAGCTCTGCCACGTCATGCCTGTCCATCATGGATGCCGACGCCCCTGCGGGCTCTGACTTGTACGTACAGTACGTGCACGTGTCCCTGCACAGGTTGACCAGGTTAAAGAACGCCTTTTTTGAAAACGACACCACCTGCCCGTGTGTGTTTTTTCTGAGCAGCCGGGCCGCCCCAAAGAGCTCGTGCGGATTGTCCTGTGCGCACTCGACGAGCTCTGTCATCTCGCCCCTTGAGGCCGCGCCGCCGTCGAGCGCCCTGTTTAAAACCTCGGAATCAAATACAAGCCCGTTCAACAAGGACTAGCCTGCCTACAAGTATTTATTTTTGTGCCAGTCAGCTGGGGCGCTTTTCCAAAGTCAGGACAAACGAGGTGCTCCTTCCGTCCCTGAGGACATCCAGCGTTATCTCGTCACCGACGGATTTTTGCCTCTGCAGGTGGATTAGAATGTCGTCTATTTTTCTTACGTCGATTCCGTCCACTGCAATGATTACATCCCCGCCCGTCGGATAGCTGATCCCGCCTATCTCCCTGGTGCCGGCAGAACCGTGAAGGCCCGCCCTGTCTGCCGGACTGTCCTCGACTACCGTTACGATTAGAAATCCCCTGGCATCCTCAAGGTTCAGTACCCCGGCAAGATCGGGATCAATGTCCCTTCCGGAGATGCCAAGCCACGGATGGTGGTACAGGCCGTCCCTTATTATGCTGGGAACGATCTTTGCGACTGTCTGCGAGGGAACGGCAAAGCCCACCCCGGTAAACTCGCCGGTACCTGACTGAATCGCCGTATTGATTCCCACTATCTCGCCCCTCATGTTTAGCAGCGGCCCGCCAGAGTTTCCGGGATTGATTGCGGCGTCTGTCTGGATTATGTCGGGAATCTGAAACACGCCGTCCTCTGCGGGAAGCAGCCGCCCAAGCTGGCTTACTATGCCTGATGTCATCGAGCCAGAAAGCCCGAACGGGTTTCCAATCGCCGCAATCTGCTCGCCCACCTTGAGGTTTGCCGAGTCCCCAAGCGGGATGGGCCTTAGCAGATCCCTGTCTGCTGCCACCCTGATTACTGCAATGTCCGTGTACCTGTCCTGACCTACAATGTCGGCATTGTACGAGCGGCCGTCAAGAAACGTGACGACCATCCTGTCTGCCCCGCGCACCACGTGGGAGTTTGTAATAATGTGGCCCCTCTTGTCAAAGACAAACCCGGAGCCCACGCCGTTTGACTCTGCACCGCCGTCCCTTTTCACCTCGACTCTTACCGTTCCTGACTCTGTCCTCTCAAAGATCTCTATTAGCGAGAGCGTGCCTGCACCGTACGGCGCGATCTGATCTGCTACTGCGTCATACGCGCCGGTACGGGGCGCCTCCATTGACGCCGGCGGATATACCATTACTGTGAGAATCAGCAGTATTGTGGCTGCGCCAAGCGCCCCTCCCACGACTGCCCCCGATGCGTTCATGGGGTTGATCCGCCGAATTTATCTAAAAACGTTTACTAGACATTTATCGGGTTTTGGGCATAGTCCTTCATGGAATAGCTCCTGCCGCGCCAGCTTACGGCAGAGTCGCCCATTGCGTGGGCGAGCCCGCTTTGAAAGCCCAGCACCACCACGAGCCCGCCCAGTGGCCCTAGCAGCGCATAGCGCCACCCCAGATGCAGCATCCGGGTCTCAATTATTGCAGCGGCGTATACCATGGCAGATGCTGCGGCAGACGCGCCAAACAGCACCATATATGACTGCTCAAAACCAAGCAGGGCAGCAGAATATGCCAGCAGTACGAACGGCACGAACAGCAGGAATGCGACTGCAAAAAACGCGGCCACTGCCACCCTGCTATTCTGCAGGTACAGCGGGACCATGAGCCTCCTTAGTGCGTGCCACAGAGTCGACCTGTCCCTGGCCCAGACTGCCTCCAGCAGGCCGTATCCGGACACCATCCTCATTATATGGCCGGACTCTTTGATCTTTTTTCCCAGCGCGCCGTCCTCGATGATCTCCTGTCTTACACCCTCGTGCGCCCCGACTGCATTATACGCGCCCCTTTTTATGATGAAAAAGCTGCCAAAAAAATAACCCGTGTCCTTTGAGGGATCATTTACCCTTAGCGCAGAAAACCTGGTGTGAAGAAACGTCGAGATCATGGGAAGCGTTATCCTCGTCCAGAAATCATTGCATGCCATCCTTGGAATCACCGTAAGTGCGTCAAGATTTCGCGACTGGAGGTGCGCCACTGCAAGTGAGACTATGTTTGGCGCGTGTTTCGTATCCGAGTCGGTGAACAAAAGCAGCTCGCCTGTCGCCCTCTTGTATCCCTCCATGCACGCCCAGTTCTTTCCCATCCATCCGTCCGGCTTTGGATCGGCGCTGACGTGGACCGTTCCGGAATTTTTTTTTGCAAACTCTGCAATTATTCCCCCGGTGTCGTCCTCTGACGAGTCATCTATTGCAATTATCTCACAGTCCGGATAATCCTGTGCCGCCAGCGAGTCCAGGCATCTCTTGATGTAATGCTGCTCGTTGCGCGCCGGCACAATTACAGAGACTGAGGGTTTTCTGCCGCCGGCATCCTCAAAGTCGTCCAGGCGCGGCGTCTTTAGGTGCGAGTCGATCATTGATTTTAGCAGCCACGCCCACGTGCATGCCACCCCGATCATTATTGACGCAAGGGGATAGTTTATGAGATCAGCCGGCATCGGCGCCGCCCTCTGCCTCCTTTTTGATTTCCTGCAGTGCGTGCTGCGTGCCGCTTTCGATGTGTCCCTTGATGATTCCGGTAAACACGCCCATCACTCCGGAAAGCCTGACGTCCCAGACTGCCTGCAGGACGGTATGATCGTCTCCCGGCAGGATGGCCACTGACTTTGTGCCCTGTATTATTCCGCCGGTAAACACTATCTCGATGCCCTCCCTTGGGTGCAGCGTGACTTTTTGCATGCATTTTCTGTCCTGAAAGGCGATCGTAACCTCCCTGGTTATCACGTCGCCCTGCCTAGAGATGTTCCTCACGCTTTTTGTCCCCTTCCAGAACCTGGGCTCGCCGTCCAAATCCGATATTATCGCCCACACCCTCTCGGCGGGGGCGCCAATCTCCACCCTTGCCCGGATTACTGCCATATTTGGGGTATATTCCGAATAGATATATTAGATCTGTTTGTAGGCAGGCCAGACTGTGAGGGGCAATCTGTCAATCGAACATTAACTCCAGTTCTTGGACATTTTGCCATTCTTCCCTTGCAGTCTGCTTTCATTATATGGGGCGGATGATTTTTTTAAAGGCTGCAGGCGACTATTCCCGTGCAGGACATAACGTATGACGATTTTGCAAGGCTGGATATGCGGGCGGCCAGAATCGTCTCAGTCGAGGCCATTCCGGGCAAATCCCGCATAGTCCGGGGGGTGATTGATCTGGGGGGCGAGACGAGGAGCGTAATCATCGGCGGCGCCCAGCATTACACCGAGCAGGATCTGGTGGGCCGGACGGTGATTGCCCTGGTCAACCTGGAGCCAAAAAAAATCGCAGGCATCGAGTCGCGCGCGATGCTTTTGGCAGCAGACGTCAATGACAGGCCGTACTGGCTGACTGCCGGCGGGGACGTTCCGCCGGGAAGCCCGGTAAAGTAGCTAGCCGATTCCCGGACCGTGTCGCGTCTTTGCCGGACGCTCCACTATCTTACAGTCAAGCTCTGCCGTGTCGATTTTGACCCCGATTATGTCCGAGATTTTCCTTACAACATTGCTTGCCGCCCTGTACTGCGGAGTCTCGGCGTCCTCTATCTTTCCAAACAGGCCGATGCCTGCGATTCCCATGTTTTTTGCGTGGCCCAGCACCAGCCCGTTGAACCACGTTATGCTGTTTACCTCCCCGCTCAGCGGCCCGACATTGTGCGACTTTAGCAAGTCAAGGGACTTTGCATCCGTTGCGACGCCAAACACGTCCCCTGCGTCCTGCTCGCTTGGAAGGTATCCGCCTGCCGAGATTACCATGTCTATCCTTCCAAACTCCCGCACCGTTGATAGCAGCTTTTTTGCGAGCTCTTTTACGGTGTATGACTCCTGCGGCTGGCCCCTGCCGGAAAAAATTACAATGCCCCTTTTCTTGTCCGCAGTTATCACATACTCGTCTACGGGATAGTCTATTATGCCGTCCCTTTGGTTGACCCACGGCTTGTCGTGTATGGTAATCCTTGCCACATCAGAGACATCAAGGGTCTTTCTCAAATGCTCGGTGACCAGTCCGCCCACCCTGCCCATGTCCGGCAGCGAGCTTATCAGGGTTATTCCGTCCAGCGTAAAGTCGCCTGTCTTTATTATACGCATAAGCAAAAACCGTCCCCCGTACCGCCCCCGCAGCTTGGGCAAAAACCGCACTCAGTCATAGATCATTAAGTCTTTTTCCTCTAGCAGCGCGTGCAGATTGTTGACCGATCTGTACACGTCTGGCTCCTTTTTTGCCCCCGTGCAGACAAGCTTTCCCGACGAGAACAACAAAATGACCGTCTTTGGGTCCAGCATCCTGTGAATGAGGCCGGGAAACTGCTCTGGCTCGTACATGCTTCTTGGCAGCGTCCTTGCGGCCTGCTCAAGGTGTATCTTTCCGCCAAGGTTGATTGAGGCGACTATGTTTTGTATCTCTACTACTGCGTTTTTCTTGATCTTAATGCCCCCCTTTCTGAGTTTCTGGACGACCGTCCTTACCGCCTTTCGCGCCATCTCTTCGGACTTGGAGCCCGTACAGACCATCTTGCCTGAGGTAAAGATGAGCGTCGCCGTCTTTGGGTTCTTTAGCCTAAAGACCAGGCCGGGAAACTGATCAGGGTGGTACTCTACGTCCGGAAACGTTCTGGTAATCTCGTTTAGATCCATCTTTTGGTCTACCGACGCCGAGGCCACGACGTTTTCGACACTTACAATGGGTTTGGTTTGCGGCAATTACAGGATTCTCCAACATTAACTATAATAAGTCATTGATCGCCCCATAGGCCAGTTGCGTGATCAAGACGCAGGACGGGACTCGGGATCGCACCGGCCTGCGGGAATGGTCCTCCGGAGCAGGGAGCAAATACCGAATGTTTTAATTTGGAAACCCTAATCCCAGCTGGTGTTGGATCTGACAAATTTTGACATTGACGAGTTTTTTGGATTCGGCTCTGACTCAAACCCGCTCATAATGCTGATCTGGATACTGCCGATAATTCTTTTCGTCTTTTACGGGCAGCGAATCCAGCTCATGGTGACGTCGGGTGAAATTAAAAAAAGCATCACAAAGCTGTCAGAGTACCGCGACGAGTCAAGGCAGGAGCTCGTAGGGTTTGTCAAAAAACACGTAAAGGATCCGGAAAAAAAACTGGACACCTTTATCGACTATTTTTCGATAATGCCGGTGGACATGGATCCGGCCGGCATCGTGCCCAAGGTGCAGCACTTTGTGCGCTCAAGGGAGGACCATACCAGGCGGCACGTCAGGGCAATGTCGCCAGATATGGATGATGCAGACGTTGCAAGAATCCAGACGCTGCTTGAAATCTCCTCCACGCTGCAGCTGTTATACAAGATAACCAACCACCTGTTTCTTACCGCCAAAAGACAAAAGAACTTTCCGCTGATTCTTCCATTACAAATGATGCTTCCCTTTATAATGGAGCAGGCCGAGGCGCTTAAAAAGGCGGTTCCGGCCTTTATGGCGGGACAACCCGTCGGCGACGGGATAGGGCCCATGGTGGTGGGCAGAATGATGTTAAATACTGAAAAAAACGAGGCGGCGTTTCAGACTGTCTGGGGCGAGTCTGCGTTTGAGGGCAGGACGCTGTACCTGATAAAGGCGCAGGGCCCGCTGTCCACCGTCGGCCGGCTCGGCGACGGGGTAAAAAACATGCTATCCAAGAACAGGCCGGATGCAATCATAATGGTTGATGCGTCGCTAAAGATGGAGGGCGAGGACTCTGCAACCGTTGCAAGGGGGTTTGGCGCTGCGATCGGCGGGATTGGAACGGAGCGCTTTCAGATAGAGGAGGAGGCGGCAAGGCAAAACATTCCAATCCTTGCAATAATAGTAAGGCAGTCAGTAAAGGAGGCAGTCGGACTCATGACAAAAGAGATTGCGCTAAAGGCAGACGATGTGCGCTCCCAGATATACGAGATGATAAGGGAAAACACCATTCAGGGACAGTCAGTCCTGATAGTCGGGGTTGGAAACACCGCGGGGGTGGGCCAGTAGTGTTTGAGAAAAAAAAGACCGTCGTGACATACTCTGTTGAGCGGTGCGGGCAGTGCAAGAGGGAGATTCGCCGGAAATTCAGGGACGGCGATTACGTGTTTTTAGAGGCTGCAAAGTGCTCCTGCGGCGGCGTGCTGCTAATAGAGCGCATATTTGGCGAGCCTACCGGGTGATGGTGGTAATCGTCGCGCCGCCCTCGACGGGAATAAATGTGTGCTCTGCCTGCGCGACTCGTTGCCCGTTTGCCTCCACCAGTATGGGATATGCGTGGACTGTTTTTTTTCTGACCAGTACATCTAGCAGCTCGCGCGCCCTGTCCTCCTCCCACTGCCCCGTAATCCACCGCAGCGCAAAGGGCAGCATGTTGAAATTCTCCCAGATATAGTCAAGCAGCCTGTCTGCCTCTGCGTCCTTTGTCTTTTTCCTTGACACCATTGCATAGATGTTCCTGATCCTGCCCTCCCTGACAAAGCCCAGCCCCTCTCTGGTGGTGACAAAGGGCTCGCACGCATACGCGCTGGCGCCTGAGAGTGAAAACGACGTGATAGACCAGATGTTCGGAATCGATCTTCCCGCGTGAATGGAATACCGGCCTAGGGAATGCCCGCTGAGGTTGGCTATGGGCTTGAATCCCAGGCGTTTTATCGTCTTTTCTATGGTCCTTCCGACGTCGCTTGCCCTGACGCCGGCCCTCACCATCGACATTGCGTCAGACAGCGCGTCCTCTGCTGCCGACACCATGCCGTCGTACGCGGGATCATAGTTTACAGTCACCGCAGTATCCGCAATGAACCCGTTGATCTGCGCGCCAAGATCAAGCTTTACGAGATCATCCTCTGCAATCGTGCGCTCGTCGCCGGGCTCTGCGGTATAGTGGGCCGCCGTCTCGTTTATGCTGGCATTCACCGGAAACGCGCACTTTGCCCCGAGGCCCCTTATCTGTCCCTCCAGCTCCTCGCAGATCTCATAGACCGTCCTTCCCACCCAGTTTTTCTTTCTTGCCGCCTCGCGCACCTGCGATGCAATCTTGCCGGCCTCGACATAGTCCTGCAGGTTCATCGTCCCGTCTCTGCCCGCTGGTTATTTAAAATCATCATATGTCATGCTTAAATTGGAGGTAAGCGCCTGCTGATTCGTTGGGATTGTAGTCTAGCTTGGTATGATTCTAGCTTTGGGTGCTAGAGACCGCAGGTTCAAATCCTGCCAATCCCATTTTTTCCGGCACGTGCGGCGGCATAGCTTTTTATCGAATTCGTCCGGTACCGTGGCATTGTATTTTGTCAAAAGGGACGCCATACTTTTGGCGGCCACCGCAATGATCGTCATGGCAGCCATGGTGTACCTGGCGTTTCCGTACGCGCTGGCCATAGGTGCCGCGATATTTTTTGGCCTAAAGTCGATAACTGCCAACAGAAAGGCCGCCCTTGACAGGCAGGCAGGGGAGGGGTTTTGCGCCGAGTGCGGCAACCAGATAAAAGGCGGCAGGTGCGCCGTCTGCGATGACGAGCCGGCGTGACTGGCCCGAATCATAGGCCTGTTTCTGGGCGCAATACGATTGTTGCGCATGCTTTATTACAAATAATGCCCGAATTTACGGGTGAACCGCGCGGCATCTATGACTTTAACAAGCAGCTCAACTTTTACTCTATTTGATTCTAAAATGGCTAAAATCTGAAATGCGTACAGACATGGCCCCCAAACTCCTTGCCATCCTTGCATTTGCCGCCCTGATGGCGGGCCTCACGCCTGCGTTTGCGCAGTCAGATTCCATAGTAATCAACGAGATTGACATCAACCCGCCGGGGGATGACTCAAAGACCATCACCGAATGGGTGGAGCTCTACAACCCGACTGGAGACGACGTCTATATCGGCGAATGGCAGGTCGCATCCTCCGGCTTTAGACAGCCGCTGGTGATTCCGGCGGGAACCACCATACCGGCAGGCTCGTTCCAGATATTCCTGCATACCACGTTATGGTTTCCCAACACAGGCTCGATAGCATACCTGCATGATGCCTCCGGGATGCCCATAGATCAGACCCCGCCCCTGACTGATCTGCAAAACGATCACCTTTCCTGGCAGAGAATCCGCGACGGATACGGCTCTTCCATAGGGGACTGGAAGTTCGAGCCGGCAACCATAAACACGCGCAACGGCCAGATAGATGAGGTACTGGAGCAAAGACAGCTGACAGTCACACTGTCCACTGACAAGCCAGAGTACGTCTTTGGCGAGTATGCCGTAATCTCCGGCGATGTCTCTGAAAAAATATCAGTAGAAAAGCCGATATTTGGCGTGGCAACCATCGAGATGACAGTCAACGGACCGGGATATGCGAGGCAGTTCTCGCTATACCCTGATGCGCAGCTCAACTATGAGACGCAGATCAGCCTGCAGGAGGTACTGGGCGTGCGGCACGGAACATACAATGTATCAGTAGAGTACGCCGGCTCTACTGCCCAAGCGCAATTCCTGGTAGGCGATCCTGCAGTTATAACAGACAGGCAGGATGCGGGCAAGTTCTCAGTCTTTACGGATGCGGACTCTTACATACCGGGACAGACAATAAAGCTGTCCGGCAATCTCACAAGGACGTACCAGTTCGAGGGCGTGCAGTTCCAGGTGTATAATCCCGACGGGGCAAAGCATTTTGGCGGCGCGCTTTATCCGGACTCTTCGGGCAGGTTTTCAACTGACCTCTTTACCAGCAGGATCAATCCCATCTTTGGGACTTATTCCGTTACTGCCGAATATTTCGGACTGACTGCCGAGTCGTCCTTTGAGCTTGCGCCGGAGCTAATAGAGGACGTGCCGATCTCGCTGTCCACTGACAGCGAGGTGTACGATATAGGCGATACGGTCGTAATCTCCGGCAGGCTCAACAACATTTGGATTCCCTCACTGGACATAGAAATCGAGCAGATATCGCGCGCACCGGCCGATTCTGAGGCGGCATCTGACGGCACCGTCCCCGAAGAGCGGGACGGCCGCCTCGATACGCTGGTCCAGTTTTTCACAAAAAAGACCGACCTGACCAGGCTTGCAGGCGACAGCACGTTTGAGTACGAGTTTGATATAGTAAACGATCCCAACAGGTACGGGGAGTACCGCGTCAAGGTCTCCCAGGACGTGGGCACGGCCCAGATCTTTTTCCGGGTGACGGAGAACGCCACTGCATACACCGGGGACGAGACCACGCCGCTGACGGTGCGCACCGACAGGGCCTCGTACGACCTGGGCGACACGTTTACCATCACCGGCAAGGTAAACAAGATCTTTACGAGCAGCACGTTTCACACCAATCTGGTGAGCATCAAAATCTCCGAGGTCGGCGGCTCGACGCTCAAGACGCAAGAGTTCAAGGCGCGGCTGGGCGCGGCAGGCATCGAGCCCGTGGTCTATTCGCTTACCGCAGTTCCCGATTCGGGGGGAAACTTTTTGGTGGAGGATACGCTTCACCGCAGGCAGTACAGTCCCGGCATGTACGTCATAGAGGCCTCGTACGCCGCAGACAAGTACAAGGCGCGCGACACCTTTACTGTGACTGATTCGCTTGACATAGGGGAACAGTACAGGATTGATCTCAACAAGGAGGTCTTTGGCCTGGACGAGACTGTCACAGTCGACGGCATATTCTCCGGGCTGGCACAGGCCGAGCTAAAAATCGTCCTTCACAAGCCAGACGGGGACATTGACGAGTTTGGCGCACTGACTGAGAATTCCAGGTTTTCGTGGTCGTGGCAGACGCCGATAGCAGAAAAGACGCAGACAGTATCAAACGAGCGCGGCACTACCATGAGCAATTACGGCGTGTACAAGGCAGTCTTTAAGACAAACTCACAAAACGTAAACGTGTTCTTCAAGGTCTCGCCGAATCCCGAGGCCGACACGCTAAGGACGCAGCCCGTCGAGGTGACGACTGACAGGCAGGTCTATAACGCCGGCACCAACATGGTAATCTCGGGAACGGCACAAAAGCGCGACCAGGGCCAGGAGGGCCTGGTGACCGAAGACAGGGTAAAGATCAGCGTAAAGCAGGCCTTTGCCCCGCTTAGGGAGCTTTACACCACGTTTCTGTACCTGGACAACGGGGGAAACTTTGAGACAGAGCTCAACCTTCCGGTGACCATCTTTGGCGAGGGAAAATACAAGATTACGGCCTTTTACAACAAGCACAGGTCCACTGCCTCGTTTTCAGTCGACAATGAGCTGAAATACGGCGGAGATGAGAAACTTGCGCTTATCATCGGGATTGACAAGGAGAACTATATGTCCGGCGAGACTGTGCACATCACCGGCAGGCTAAACAAGCTGGTGCACCTTGAAAAGATAGACCTTACCATCCTTCACGAGGAAAAAGCCCAGAGCATATGCGGGAATCTTCCGGTCTGCGGCTCTGCCGGGAGCACGGTGACGCTGCTGCCAAGCTCTGCCGGAATGTTCGAGTACGACTATACCATAGGATCCGAGCCTGAAGACTTGGGAAGCTACAGGATACTGGCCGACGTTGCGTTTGGCACATTCGAGTCGCGCTTTACTGTGGGAGACCCGCCTGCCGAGCCAGAACCGCAGGCACTGCGCGTCATTGAAAAGTTCAACCGCATACTCGATGATGCGATAGCCATCAATTCTGTCATATCGGTGCAAAACGGCACAGAGCTGGCCCCAAGGGTGATACAGGGCTCGCTGTTTACCACCGCCAGGGGCCAGGAGGCGTCAGTCAACCTCAGGGTCGTGACAGGAAACGGAACATGCGTCATCGGCCCCGGATGCCTCGTCTCCGAGTCCACGAGGACCGTACAGGGAATCTACAAGACTGCAGACATTGACGGCAAGAGCTACAATATACGGTACAGCGGTCCTGATGCCATACTAGAAAAGTTCTCCGTGCTGCCGGCTGATGACACAATACACATCGGCCTCTGGAACGTCGAGATTCTAAAGGACGACCAGCCGTCGCGCTTTTACTACAAGATAACGCGCGTCTCGCAGGAATAGACTCAAATATCACGGCCCGGAACTAGTCCGATGCACGTCCAGGTCCTGATGTACAGGCAAGACGATCCAAAGAAATGCACGGCAGCCAAGCTTGTCCGGCTCGGGCTGGCAAAAAGCGTCAAAAAGACCGGCCGCAGGACACTAATCCTTGATCCCTTTGCAGAAAGGACCGTGCTCCGGGCAGACAGAAGACTGGTCGGATCAATAACGGGAATAGACTGCTCGTGGACCAGGACAGGCGAGACCTTTTCTGCGGGATTTTCTGGCGTTCCAAGAAGGCTTCCCCCGCTGTTTGCGGGCAATCCGGTAAACTATTCAAAGCTAAACAAGCTGACCACAGTCGAGGCCATATCTGCCGCCCTGTTCATACTGGGATACCCGGATAGTGCATCTGGGCTGCTCGCCAAGTTCAAGTGGGGGCACACGTTTTATGACCTGAACAGGAACCTGCTTGGGGACTATGCCGGGATAAAAACAGAGTCGGAAATTGACCCGCTGCTTGAAGAGTACAATATACGCCTCTAGCCTTACTGCATGTCCCTTACGGCGTCCTTGCACGTGCCGGAGCTGCAGCCGCACGTAGAGTCGCAAAGGCACTGTCCCTGCATCTCACAGTCGCATTCCATATCTGAATCGGCAGATGCTGCGCAGCCGCACGAGGCCTCAGAGGATGCCAGCGCCGGCTGCCTGTCCTGCGGGCCGGCATTGTCGTATACGCTTCTGGTCTGGGCATAGTCAGTCGAATCCTTTAGCTGCGCCTCGCCCCTGTTGGTCTGGTACCCGCCGGAGCTGGCGCTTGTCTGGCGGCCGGTAAGCCTTGAGGGATCGATTCCCGTCTGGCCCTGGTTCTTTTCCTTTTTTAGCTGCCTGTTGCTGAATATGAAAAACGCCCCGCCGCCTACTGCAGCAAGCCCCGCCATTCCATAGATTATCGTAACCGGAAAGCCGCCAGTCGACGTGTTGCCGTATCCCTCCGGTGCCGTCGGCGTGACCCCGATTATCTCCACATCGCCGAGCCTGTCAATTGCCGCAAATCCTATGGCGCTAATCTCTGCAGAGTCTGCTGACTGTACCGACCTGACCTTGTATATCTTGTCGGCGGTAAACTCTGCATACACGTCGCTTTCCACCTGCCTGCCTTCCCTTAGGCTGCTCTCGCCCATTGTAAACTGTGATAGCACATGGCCCTTTATCTCATCGGCCAGACCCAGCCTGGCGGCATCCGAGCTGATGCCGGCCGGATTAAACAAAAAGTGCCATGCTGGCAGCTCTAGCTCGTGGACCCTGTCTGCATTGATCAGGACTCTGCTCAGCAGCGATTCTGCCGTACTGTCCTGAATGTGCGCATACGTGCCAGGCTCGTTTGTCTTTAATGCGGATATCGGCATGTTGATTTCAATGCCGTTTATCATTACGGGGCCGTTCACCGACATGCCGCGCCATCCCAAGTCAATCAGCGTCCTGCTGCCTGCCGCGCCGTCAATTGCAATCTTGTAGTCCGTCAGCGTGCCGCTGATGGTAACCTTGTAATCAATGGCCGTGTTTAGCTGGCGGCCGGTAAGCGTCGCCGAGTACTCGACTGTCAGATCCGATATCTGCGTGCCGCTTCCGTCGGAGGCGATCTTTTGGTTTAGCGCGTTTCTCAGCGCTATTGCATCGGGCTCGGGTGTGCTGGAGGACTCTTGTATGACCCATGATCTGCCGTTTAGCATGTCTGCAATCTGGCCCGTATTCCCGTGCTCTATGAAGGTGCTTCTCTGGTAGGTCACCTCAAAGTCGGCCAGGTCCTTGTCCGGATCTACTATGGCGCTTAGCTGGGCGCCGTATACTGTCTGGGCGCCAAATACAAGAAAACCTGTAAA